>CAYZGL010000051.1:0-19761 GCA_964477985.1 uncultured Rubrivivax sp.
ACCACCCGCGCGTGCGCCGTCGGGGTTTGCCCATATCTTCACAAGCTCTCAGCCGGGCGCGCCGTCGGGTACGAAGACGTAACCCACGCCCCACACGGTCTGGATGTAGCGCGGCTGCGCCGGGTCGGGCTCGAGCATCTTGCGCAGCCGCGAGATCTGCACGTCCAGGCTGCGGTCGAAGGGTTCGAACTCGCGCCCGCGCGCCAGCTGCGCCAGCTTGTCGCGGCTCAAGGGCTGGCGCGGGTGGCGCACCAGCGCCTTGAGCATCGAATATTCGCCGGTGGTCAGCGCGATGTGCTGGCCTTCCTTGGACAGCCGCCGCAGCGACAGATCGAACTCGAAGGGGCCGAAGCTGACGGTCTGCGCGTCCTTGGATGGCGCGCCCGGCGCCTCGGGGGCCGGGCGGCGGCGCAGCACCGCGTGGATGCGCGCCAGCAGCTCGCGCGGGTTGAAGGGTTTGGGCAGATAGTCGTCGGCGCCGACTTCCAGGCCGACGATGCGGTCCACGTCCTCGACCTTGGCGGTGAGCATGATGATCGGCGTGGCGTCCTTGGCGGCGCGCAGGCGGCGGCAGATCGACAGGCCGTCCTCGCCGGGCAGCATCAGGTCGAGCACGATCAGGTCGACGTTCTCGCGCGTGAGGATGCGGTTCAGCGCCTTGGCGTCCTCGGCCAGCAGCACGTCGAAGCCCTCCTGCGCCAGGTAGCGGCGCAGCAGATCGCGAATGCGGGCATCGTCGTCGACGATCACCACGCGGTTGGGCCGCGTATTCGGTGGCTGGGACATGGCGGGCTCCAAACTTGTAACAACGAGGATTGTGCAAGGCTTGCGAAGCCCCTCTTCGGCACTTCTGACCATCTGTTACAGCTCAATTCGCTAAGCTCGCGGCCACACGCCGGGCGCGGCCGTGACCGTTGCCACGGCACGGGGCAGGGGCCGTGCCATCCAAACCCAGGAGGTTGAAAGCAGATGAAACCCGATGCATGTGGCGCGGTGGGTGGCCGCAGCCGCGCCCACGCGCGCGCCGCAGCCGCGCTGTGCCTGGCGCTGCTGCAAGGCGCGGCCTTGGCGCAGCCGGCGCCGGTGGTCGCCAACCAGCTGTCGCTGTCGGCGTCGGCGACGGCCGAGGTGGTGAACGACCTGCTGAGCATCACCTTTGCCACGCAGCGCGAAGGCAACGATGCCGCTGCCGTGCAGGCCCAGCTGACCCAGGCGCTGGAAGCCGCGCTGGCCGAAGCGCGCAAGGCGGCGCGCCCGGGGCAGGTGGACATCAGCACCGGCAACTTCTCGGTGCAGCCGCGTTATGGCGTCAAGGGCGAGCCGCTCAAATGGCAGGGCAGCGTCGAGCTGCGCGCCGAGGGCCGCGACTTCGATGCATTGACGCGCCTGGTCGGGCGCATCCAGACGCTGAGCGTGTCGCATGTCGGCCACCGCCTGTCGCGCGAAGCGCGCGAGAAGGCCGAAGCCGAGGTCGGCGCCCAGGCGATCGCGCGCTTTCGCGCGCAGGCCGCCGCGCATGCCAAGGCCTTCGGTTTCGGCGACGTGAGCCTGCGCGCGGTGGAGATCGGCACGAATGCATCGGCACCGATGCCGCGCTTTCGTGCCGCCGCCGGCGCCGAAATGGCGATGGCCGCGCCGTTGCCGGTGGCCGCAGGGGTGTCCGAAGTCAGCGTCGTGGTCAGCGGCTCGGTGCAGATGCTGAAGTAGCCCGGCCCGCACGAACGCCATGGATCGCCGCGCGACCGCACGAGGCAGCCCGAGCGCGGCGCTGCAGCGCGCGCTGCGAAGGCCGCCGTGGGGTGCAGCGTGAAGACCCAGGCGGCGGGCCCTGGCGCGGCAGGCGCGGCGGACACGGCCTTGGCGATCGTGCAGCTGGCCCACGGCGAGGAAGCCGCCGCAGCCGATGCGGTGCGCCAAGCGCGCAGCTTCGCCGCGCCGCTGCTCGAAGGGCACGCGCTCGACACCGGTGAGGACGCGCTGGCGCATGCCGACGGCGTCGCGCAGATCCTGCACGGCATCGGCGCCGCGCCGTCGCTGCGCGTGGCCGCCTATCTGGTGTATGCCAGCGACTTCCTGCAGCGGCCCGAGGAGGTGGTCGGCAAGGCCTTCGGCGCGTCGTACGCCAGCCTGGTCGACCATACGCGGCGGCTGATGCTGGCGCAGCGCTCGGTGCGCGCCGCGCAGGTCGGCTTGCAGCAGCGGGCGCTGCACACCGAGCGTGTGCGCAAGATGCTGCTGGCCTTTGCCAGCGACCTG
The DNA here is from genome assembly GCA_964477985.1 of uncultured Rubrivivax sp. GTDB lineage: Bacteria > Pseudomonadota > Gammaproteobacteria > Burkholderiales > Burkholderiaceae_C > Rubrivivax. The sequence continues at coordinate 2,257 of CAYZGL010000051.1, forward strand.
CGCGTGGTGCTGATGCGCCTGGCGTCCAGGCTGCAGACGCTGCGCTGGCATGCCGCGGCCAAGCGCGAATGCCCGCAGGTGCTGGCGCGCGAAACGCTGGAGGTGTTCGCGCCGCTGGCCAATCGGCTGGGCATCTGGCAGATCAAGTGGGAACTGGAAGATCTGGCCTTTCGTTTTCTGCAGCCCGGCGAATACCACCGCGTCGCCGCGTTGATGGACGGCAAGCGCAGCGAGCGCGAGGCCGCGGTCGAAGCCGCGCGCCAGCGGCTCGCCGGCGAGTTGGCCGCCGCGGGCCTGCGCTGCGAGGTGCAGGGCCGGCCCAAGCACCTGTACAGCGTGTGGAAGAAGATGCGCGGCAAGGGCCTGAGCGTGGAGCGCGTCTTCGACCTGCGCGCACTGCGCGTGATCGTCGGCGATGCCGCCGCCTGCTACGCCGTGCTGGCGCGCGTGCACGCCCTGTATGCGCCGGTACCGGGGGAGTTCGACGACTACATCGCCAAGCCCAAAGCCAACGGCTACCAGTCGCTGCACACCGTGGTGCGCGGCCACGACGGCGCCGCGCTGGAGGTGCAGATCCGCACCCGCGCCATGCACGAGCACGCCGAGCACGGCGTGGCCGCGCACTGGGCCTACAAGGAAGCCGGCGTGCGCGGCTACGGCGGCATCAGCGCCGCCGGGCAGTTCGAAGAGCGCGTGGCCGAAGCGCGGCGCGCGGTGCTGCGCGAGCTGCTGGCGTGGGAGCGCGAAGTGGCGCACGGCGACGGCACGCAGCCCGAGGCGGGCCTGTTCGACGACCGCATCTATGTGTTCACGCCGCAGGCCGCGGTGATCGAACTGCCGGCCGGTGCCACGCCGGTGGACTTCGCTTATGCGCTGCACACCAGCGTCGGCCACCGCTGCCGCGGCGCGCGCGTCGATGGCGCGCTGGTGCCGCTGCACACGCCGCTGCGCAACGGCCAGACGGTGCAGATCGTCACCGCCAAGGAGGGCGGTCCGTCGCGCGACTGGCTGAACGCCGAGCCCGGCTGTCTGAAGAGCCCGCGTGCACGCGCCAAGGTGCGCGCCTGGTTCAACGCGCTGGAGCAGGCGGCCACCGTGGCGCGCGGGCGCGAGCTGGTGGAAAAGCTGCTGCAGCGCGAAGGCCGCACCGCGATCAAGCTGGAGCTGCTGGCCGAGCGGCTGGGCTTCAAGCAGGCCGACGCGTTGTTCGAAGCGGTGGGCAAGGACGACTATTCGCTGCACCACATCGAGCACCACCTGCGCCCGGCCGAGCCGCCGGCGGCCGAGGCGGTGGTGGTGCCGCGCCGGCAACGCAAGGCCGCAGGCAGCGGCGGCGGCGGCGACGGCGTGCTCGTGGTCGGGGTGGGATCGCTGCTGACCACGCTGGCGCGCTGCTGCCGCCCGGCGCCGCCGGACGCCATCAGCGGCTTCGTCACGCGCGGCAAGGGCGTGGCGATCCACCGCGCCGACTGCAGCAACCTGCGCCACATGGTGCGCCGCTCGCCGGAGCGGTTGACCTCGGTGGCGTGGGGCGCGCGCCGCGGCGATGTGCCCGCGAGCTACGCGGTCGACCTGCTGGTGGAGGCCGACGACCGCCAGGGGCTGCTGCGCGATATTTCCGAATTGCTGGCCAAGGAGAGGATCAACGTCAGCGGCGTGCACACGCAGTCGGTGCGCGACGGGCGCGGCAGCACGGCGTGGATGACCTTCACCGTCGAAGTGGCCGACACCACGAAGCTGCCAGCGGTGCTGACGCAGCTGGGCCGGGTTCGCGGCGTGCGCCGCGCGCGGCGCAAGTGACGCTGTGGCGCTGCGATAGAATCCCGCCCGACCCAGGCGCGTAGCTCAGCTGGTTAGAGCACCACCTTGACATGGTGGGGGTCGTTGGTTCGAGTCCAATCGCGCCTACCAATCAAATCAACGGGTTACGGTGGTGTCATCGTAGCCCGTTCTTGTTGGTACATGCCCAGGGGTAAACCGAGGGGTAAACCAGCCCGGGGCTTGCCTGGGATGCGACGAGACCGCTTGAGAGCCTCTTGGGCGACAAGTCTTGCCGCTCTGCTCACGCATCGCACCGCCGGGAGGGGTCGACGGGAAGCACTGCGCTGACAGCCATCCACGCAGCGGTTTCGTTGGCGGGCAGCATGCGCGCTGGTGCGTTCGCAACGGTTGGTCGCAGGGGGTTGGGGAGCGGGCCTGCGCCGAAGCCGCTGCGCTGGTCAACTGCGCCCTGGACTTGGGGTGGTGGCAGGCGAGAGTCCCAACGATCGTCGCATCCAGGCCGACATGGGCCGCTCGGGTGCCAGCGCCTGTTCGATGGACGTCTGGGCCAAGTCCATCTGCCCCGTGGTTCGGCCGGCTTCGCTTGCAAGCCGGTGTGCCTCCATAACGTCGAAGCCGGTGAGTTCATAGCCGTGGCCCAACGACATCCAGTGCAGCGCCGCCAGAGCCGTCTGCAGGGCGAAGTCGGGCTGCTTGACCAAGTGGTCGCGCGCGGCACGCGTCAAGGTCTTCGGGTCGCAAGGTGAGGCCCAGGCCAGGGCGGTCGCCCGATCGAACAGCTTCAGCGTTTTGGCGGTGGCGAACCACTTGCCGGGTTCCCCGGGCGTCGCGGTGACGAGGTGGTCCAGCAGTTTCTCGGGAGCCAGTTCCGGGTACTTCTTCGCCAGCGCTCTGAAGGTGGACAGATTCGAGTTGGCCTGGTTGGCCATCAGCGCGTACTGGTCGAAAGCCTCGGCGCGCCGACCTGCCTGGAGCAGCGCGTCCTCGGCGAAGCGCGCGATAGCTTCTAGGCTCGTCGTACTGCCCGCGCGTTCGCGCACATAGGCGATGGCCTCGTCGACCTGACCGCGCGCGACGAGCACGCGTGCCCCCCAGATCATGTACGGCCAGATCGGACGTGGATCCATGCCCAGCAGTTCCAGCAACTCGTCGTGTCGGCCGCCCTTGAACAGCGCGCTGTAGCACAGGGACGTGCCGGGGAAGAAGGCGTAGGTGCCTCGTTTGCGTTCGCGCAGCACGTTGCGCAGGATGGGCAACAACTGGTCAGCCCAGCTCGATGCCAGTTCCGGGGTTGCGCACAGCTCACCCCAGTGGTCGCCCAAAGATTCGATGTACGGCGGGTCGTCATCCTGGATGGCCGCGAACAGGCGGTCGAGCCACCGCTTGCGAACTGCGATATCCACCGGTGCGGTTTGTATCAGCGGCACCAGTTCCAGGACGACGGCGTAGGTGGCATTGCCCAGCGCGCCCGAGGAACTGTCGACCTGGTTCAGGGCCGGGGACAGCCTCTCCAGCAAGAGGACGGCTCCTTCTGCTGACGATGCCGGATCCTGTCGGGCGACGGCGCGGATTTCAGAAAGGGCTTCGTGAATCCGCTCGATTGCAAGCTTCGAGCCCTTCCAGCCGAACGCAGCGCGGCGGAAACGGGTGCGGAATGCCCAGGCGTGCATCGAAGCAATCTCGCGGTCAGTAGCCGCCGCCGTCCGTCGCGGCCAGGTGGCCTTTGCAGTTGGGCCGCCTTGCACGCCCTGAAGCCTCCTCCATCGCAAGCAAGATGGACGACTGCGCAGCCTGCGTCCTAAGATCGCACCGACTGCTTCTTGCCTTGTGGCGCTCGCTTCTTGATTTGCCGCATCTGAGCGGCGGTCAGCGGAGCGTCGTCGGCCTCGTACTGGGGCAGCAGTTTGACTGCCATCTCGTGCAGAGCGAAGTGCTCAGCCAGCCTCTTGGCCATGTGAATGGTCACCCCCGTCGTGCTGTCTGCCGGCCGGCGGAACGCGATCTGGTCGATGGTGGAACGGGTCGCCATGGCAAGATTACGTGTTTGTGGATATCTCAAAGATGTCCAGATGAGCTGACCGTGTCAAGGTCGATTCGTCTCGTGGCACCCCTGTTGTGTGGCGGTTGCTGCGGACGGTAGCTGCGAAGCCGGTGCATTGCTAGACTCTCGCGTACGAAAGGTTGCGTGCCTTCAGTATGCGAAGACTTCTCTTCTGGGTGATCGTGCTGGTTGGCGCTGCAATCGGCTTGCTCCCCGCGATCTCTACCGGCCGTGATTGGGGTGCTGGGCTGGTCATGATGATTTTTGGAATCGTCATTGCCGCGACGATCGGGGGCTGTCTGACGGGCGTGCTGAAGGCTCGGACTCGACCGCGACGCCGTTGGTATGGGGCCGGCTTCTCAGCAAGAACTGGGGCTCCGTCAGATGGCGCTATCCGGGGATCGCGCTGGGATCGATGAGGATGGTTACTTCTTCGGCTTGAGCAGATCTCGTACGATATTCATCGCGTTCTCCCCTGTTGCAGCAGCGTCTTGGCCGGCCTGCTTTGCTGTCTGCCAAGTCAGTGACTTCGTTGACTTGAGCGTGCCGTCATCCGTGTTGACGAGTTCCGCCTTCCGGTCGAACGCGTGTGGGCTGTAGGCGGTAACGTTCCGCAGCCGTTCGCCAGCAGAACGAACCTCCTGGCGAAGGGCAGAGTCTGAAGCAGTTCCAGCATCTGGCGGCCGGTCGGTACCACCTGCCGCACGAGCAACATCACGCAGCTGCGCGCGATGCGTGGCTTCGATGTCAGCAGAAAGCTGTACATCCCGACGTTGTTGCTTGTGCTGCGAGCGTGTTTCGCTGAAGGAAGTTGGCAAGCTGCTGCCATCCGACAGGACCCTGTTTGGCTGCAGCGATCTCCGAGCCAGTTCTGCGCTCAGCAGAGCCTGCGCGGCCGCACTGTTGCCTCCGTAGGTCTGCGCATAGCGCATGAACATCTCGAGGTTGTGCGGATCCTGAGCAATGTCAATCGAGATCGACTCGCCCTTCTCGTACGCAGCCGATACCCGTTCAGCGAAGCTCGTACGTTCCGCCAACGCGGCATCAGCCCGCTCTGACCGTGCCTGTGTGGACCCGAGCCGAGAGGCGGACTCTCTTGCTTCACGCTCGTCTGTCGAGATTGCCTGGAGGAAGTTGCTATCCCGAGTCACACGATCGCCAAACTGCTTGAATGCATTCAGCTGTTCGCTGCTCATGCTGGCGAGTACCTTCTGTTCCTGAACGGACAAGCTGGACTGAAAGGTCTTGTCCGCGTTCGTGCGTACTTCGCCACCAAAGATCTTTCCATCGGCGCCCACGTGAGCTGAAGCGCCGAAAGCAATGCGCGCAACCTGAGCCTGATTGAGGCCGGTGTTCTGAACGACAGTCTGAATGACTTGGTCAAGCCGATTCAGAGAATCACCAACCTGCTCATAGCTGCTCGAAGCAGTGCCCCTGCTGCTTCGCGTGGACCGAACTTGATTCAACCCCCTCGAGAACACCTCCGACAGCGCGGCCGAACGCTCCGTCGTCGCCGACAAGGCTTCAATGCGCGCGGCGTCCACCTGCCGCCCCGCCTGCTCCACGTCCTGCTCCGACACGCGAACGGAGACCGTGCGAGAAGCGAAGCCCTGGTTGCGAAGCAGGCTGACGGCGGTACGACCGGTCAGTACATTCGATGAGAAGGTGTCCCCGCTGGCATCGCTCTGAACGCTGCCCATGAAGGCCGACGTGCGATTCGGCGCCAGCTGCATCTGGTCCATCGCCACGTTGCCCAGGCTGACGCTGCCGACGGCTGCCGATGATGTCGATCCCGCAAGCACCCCCTGCAAGCCGGACAACCCGCCGACCAGCGTGGAGCCGACGTTCTCGATGCGTTTCACCGCCGCCCACGCGATGAACGGGATGCTGAACGCCAGGTACCCGACCACGGCCTCGCCCGAGATCGCACCCGAGTAGATCGGCGATGCCGTCTGCAGCGACAGCACCTTGATGCCCGTGCCGAGATCCGCCGCCGAGGCCAGATCGAAGGCGGCATAGACCGAGGCCATGTAGTTCAGCACCGCGTAGAGCGGGGGCCACAGCTGGATCCAGATCAGGATCGAAGCGTAGCCTTTGAAAGCCATCATCGTGTCGCGCCCGCTCGTCAGCAGCAGCATCAGCACCACCAGCGGGAACAGCGCGTAGGCGAGCGCCTCGACGACGTTGCGGATCACCGGCAGCGCCTGTTCGGCCACCTTGCCGAGGTTGAGCCAGGTCGCGTTCTGTTGGGCGGTCGCCTGGGCCCTTCCGACGGCCAACACCATCGCCGCCGGATCGTTGACCTTCTGGCCGACGATGCTCCCGGTGTCGTTGATCGCGTTGAGCACGGCGTTTTGGCGGATCAGGTCGGCCGCGGTGGCCGAGGCGCTGGCGATGCGGTTCCTCAGGTAGGCCTGCTGGATCTGCCCCGCGATGACGCTGGCCGCCGTGGTGGCCGGCAGCGTGGGGTTGAGCGTGAAGGCGAGCCTGCCCTGGATGCGGGCGATCTGCGCGGGCAGCCGCCCGCTCAGGTTCGTGTAGACATTGGGGCAAGTGGCCACGGTGGCGCTGCCGCCGGCGGTGAGCGGACTGAAGCGCGCCGGATTCGGCGTGCTCATCGCCGCCCAGACATCGTCGGAGGTCGAGAACACGGCAGGGTCGAGCGTCCCGTCGATCAGGTCGTAGCTGGTGCAGTTGTGGAGGAAGTTGACCAGGTCGGTCCGGAAGCTCGGATCCTGGAACACCACGCCGCCCGTCTCGCGGATCAGCCGGTTGCCGAACATCAGCCCATGCTGCTCGTAGGTCAGCTCGGAAGGCAGGCCACCCGGGCCGGGGATGACCTGGAACGCCGTCTCGAAGAGTTCGGTCAGCGTGTGCCCGATCGTGCTGGTCAGGCTGCCCAGCGCCGCCATCCCGAAGGGCACGTTGGCGACCACCTTGACGGCCGACCCACCGGTCTTGTCGACGATGCCGACAGTGACCCGCGGCAAGACGAGCACGCCGAACATCAGCACCACGGTCGCGAGCCACTTCCAGCCCTGAAGCTTCTCCGGCGCGAAGGCGTAGGCCAGCAACGCCGCCACGAAACCGCAGAAGGCCACGGCCGCCAGCGCGGCCGAGTAGTTCCCCGAGCCATGGATTGCCGCCGCGGCATTGAAGATGCCGAACAGGCTGTCGGCATTCTGGTAGGCGTAGATCTCCCACATGCTGCGGTCCGGCGCACGCTGCCCTCAGCGTCCGGCGAACGCCGCCTGCTGCCCCAGCATGTCCATCACGTGCTGCGGCATGCTGGAGCGCAACTGCCGCTCCAGTTGCTCCAGGTGCGAGGCGACGGCGTGGAAGGAGCCCACCTTCTGGTACAGCCCCGTCTTCTCCTGCGAGATCTGCAGCAGCACCGCCTGTGCGCGTTGACGAATCTGCTGCGCCCGTTCGCGCTGCCCCTGCTGGAGCATGTAGTCCTTCTCCAGCGCCGCCATGCCCAGCCGCAGGTTGCGTTCGAGGAAGACGTACGCGTAGTCCGCGGCGATCACGTCGCGGTACTGCGAGATCAGGCTGTCGGCCAGGCCGGAGCCGGGGATCGTGGTGCCGATCGACAACATCCGGTAGACCGGCTCGGTGGTCTGGTTGACGAAGCCGACCTCGGGCGAGTTGTTGGGGATCGCGGTGCGCGTGGCGATCTTGTCGGCGATCGAACGCATCAGCGTCTCGACCTTCGCGGTGAACGGCGTGCTGGTGTAGCTGGTGTTCAGCGACACCACGTCGCAGTTCGTGTAGTCGTTGCAGCTCAGCAGGTGTTGCGTCACGTTCGTCCCGCTGGCCGCAGCCTGGCCGTAGAGCAGCTGGCTGATCGAGTTGATGGTCGGGGCGATGGGCTCCGGGTCGCGGGCTGCATCCTCGGCGTAGAAGATCACCGTGCCGACGATGCTCATGATCAGCTCGCGCTCCTGATCGTCCAGCGAGCTGCCGGCGTACTGCAGCGCCTTCCAGGTCAGGTTGCCGACGAACGGTGCCTTGTTCTTGAGGTTTGGATCGGTCGACGCGCGGGCGGAGCCGAGGATCCCCGGACGGTCGGTGGCACAGCGGCGCCGAGCGGCATCGCGGTCGGCTTCCACGCCCATCTCGATCGCCAGGTCGGCACAGGCTTCCTGCGAGCCGTAGCCGGCCGCCTCGGCGGCGGTGCTGACGATGGCTTTGGCCGTCTCGCAGGAGTTGATGCGGGCGTTGTTGATCCAGGTCTCCAGCCCCTTGGCCCATTTCGTCAGCCCGCCCAGCAGAGGCGACACCGCCTCCAACGCGAGCTGGAAGGCGATCCCCGGCAGCGCGGCCGTGATGTTCCTGAGCATGTTCTTGAACTCCTGCGCCGAGATGTGCGAGAACGAGCCGCCGAACACGTCGATGCCGCCGCAGCCGGCCTTGGCGCTCGGGAACTGGATCGCGGCCAGCTGGTACACCTTGTTCGGCGAGCGCATGAAGAAGTTGCCGCCGGCATAGGTGCCGAAGGTCTGCCCCTTGAACGCGCCCGGCGCGGTGTAGTTGCCGATCGCACCGAGGCTGTTGAACATGTTGTTGACCTCGGCGTTCAGATCCCCCGCATACAGCGTGAGCGGCTGAACCGACAAGGCAATCGCGGCCGCAGCGGCCACGAGGCGCCGGCGAGAAGGAAGGTCGAACATGAGAGCCCCCGAGAAGGTGATTGCCGTCAGGGCAGCGCCGGGTCGGGCTGACGCACGGCGCCCAGTGCGGCTTCGGACCCACCGGCGGACACGGCCGAGATCCGCTCCAGCAGCTGCGACTCGGAAAGCACCCCGAAGCCGATCGGCGTGATGCGGCCGGTGAAGGGCTGCGCCAGGTAGACCGCCGGCACCTGCGAGACCCGCAGGGTGGTCGCGATGCCGTTGTCGCGCCGTGCGCCCGCGAAGCCCGGCATCGCTCCGCCATCGACGCTGACCGCCTCCACCTTGATGCCGAAGCGCGCTTCGAACGCGGCCAGCGTCGGCGCGAAGGCGTGGCAGTAGGGGCAGTCGCTGCGAAAGAAGAAGATCAGCACGTGATCGCGACCCAGATCCGCGATGGAGCGGCTGCGCTCGACCGACTGCTGCTGCTCGTAGACCTCGATCGCCTTGGCGTTGACCGGACGGCCCTGCAGCGTGGGATCCAGCTCGGGCGAGGACCAGGCCACGCGCTGCGCCACGTCGGCGAAGGTCGAGGCGCGTGCGACGACCCGAGATTCCAGCTCCATGTAGCGCCGGACGTTGGCTTCGGTGGGCCGCATGATCGCGATGCTGCGAACCTCCTCCAGCGTCTTCTGCAGCCGTTCGAACTCGATCAGCTCGGGCGCGCGGGGCGGCGCGGCTGGCGTCGATGGCTTCGGCGCCTTCCGGTCGGGCGCGGCGAGCGTCGTTGGCGGCAGCTCCGCCTCCGGCTCCTCGTAGAAGTGCCACCCGCGCCGGGCGTCCGACCAGAAGCGCTTGGATGGCTCGTCTGCAAAGGCCTGCCCTTGAAGCCCAAGGCTGAGCAGGAGGCACGCTGCAATCAAGCGCTCGGTCATGGCGCCGCCTTCAAGGACTTCGGCGCCATGCCGTCGCGACAGTAGTCGATGCCGAACTCGATCGTCTGCCGCCGAGGCGCGTTTGCGTTGGACAGGAGCACGCCGTCCTGCCAGAAGCTCACCTTCAGGCGTCTGCATCCGTCCTGGGCATAGCGCTTCGCGGTACTGACGTCGACGTGAATTGGCGACGTGGCCTTGAAGTGCCGGGTGATCGCGTCGGCGAGCTCGCCGGTGAGGATGCCGTGCGCCTGGCCATCGGGTGCGTCGATGGCGCTGATCAGCAAGTGACGCGCATCCGGCACGGCGACCCGCGGCTGAGCCAGCACCCACGGAGTCCACAGGATCGCGAGGGGAAGCACAGCCATGCGGAGAATCGTCCGGCGGCTCATCAGCATTTCCCCTGGCCGTAGTAGCAGGCCGGCACACGGCTGGCATTGCTGCCCTGCAGCGTGCCGACGTTGGGCAAGGTCGGCACCAGCGAGGCGTAGAAGTCCGACAGGTCCATGCGCGCGAAATCCAGCGACTGCAGCTGCGCCACCGTGAAGCCGGTGCAATCGGGATCCTCGGCGCTGCCCCATCCCTTGCCGATCTGGACGCGACCCTGTTCCTGGACGAGGCGCGCCAGCAGCGAGTTGAAGCAGCACTTCGACGTCGTGTGCTCGATGCACGACACGCAGTGCCCGAGGATGCGGATGCAGGAAGAGCACCAGCTGCCGATGGTGTGGCACAGCTTCGCGCCTTCCTTCATGGCCAGCTTCCCCTCGTCCTCGTTGCAGGACATCATCGACATGACGATGTAGATGACCACGCTGATCGCCAGTGACCACGGGTCGAACGCGAGCACGAGGCTGTCGCCGGCGTACAGCGCTACTGATCCTGCGGGCAATGCCGTCCCGTTCACGGCGACGGTGACGCCGTAGGTGGTGAAGCTGCCGTTGAAACCGCCGCCCAGCAGCAGCGCGGACATTCCCTGGTAGAGGAACTCGCTATTCTGCGAGTTCATCAGGATGTCGTAGACCAGTCGCGACCCGGTGCCGAACAGGCTCTGGTTGGTCATGCCCGCGCCCGCGCCGTCGCTGTAGCAGCAGTTCTTCAGCAGCCGGTCGCGGCAGCGGTTGTCCTCGCCCCTGAACACCCGCATCCGGTCGGTGTCCAGGTAGACGCCCGCTTCGCGCGCGGCCTCCAGCAAGGACATGCTGCGCGCGAAGTCCCCGTCGTTCGGGCGAGAGATGTCGAAGCAGCTGCCTTGGAAGCAGAAGACGTTGGAAGGGCAGTTGGTCGCGCTGGTCACTGTCTGCGCCGGCACCGGGCAGGAGTAGCTGTCCTCGAGCACCTCGCAGACGCCGGTGACGGCATTGATCCGCCGGCAAGCCGAACCAGAGGGCGTGCACCCCTGCGCGATCAACGGCGCGCACTGGTCCGCCGGCGCGCCGGCGCTGCAGCTCATCGTGCTGCGGTACTCCCAGCAGTCGCGGGTCACCGGGACGCCGTCGATCACCTTGGTGGAGGGGCCGTCGACGCAGATCGCCGCCGAGTCGACCGTGCAGCGCCCGCCGCTGGACAAGCCGGAGCATTGGTCATCCCACCGGTCGGTGGCCGTCGTGGTGGCCAGCGGTCGCGTGTAGCTCAGGCGCACGGTCGGGATCGAACCGAACGCGGGGTTGGGCGACCAGCCGATCACGTCCCGGTTGCTGTCGATGTTCCAGTACGAGCCGGGAATCGTGCCGGTGATGTCGATGCCGGCATAGGAAGTGGGCTGCGCCGACGGGGCATAGCACTTCGACCCGTCGAGGACGCTGGTGGTGCAGCCGGAGTCGATCTGGCAGACGCTGTCCTGGATGTGGTCGCCGCTTTGCGTGCCGGTTGGGCAGGCGGCGTAGCGCTTGATGAAGGGCTCGACACTCGTGCAGCTCAGATCGGACGATTCGCCGCCGCCTGTGCAGATCACGTTCTGTTCCGCTGCCAGCATGGCGGTCAGCGAACAGGCATCGCCGTTACAGGACTGGTCGGCGACCCACACGCCGGTACGGATCCCCTGTGCGGTGCTGAGCACCGCGGCCATCGTCGGGAACACGACCGGCGTGCTCATGTCGACATCGAAGAACGTCGGCGCCGAGCCGCCCCACGTGACCCGAAAATGCTGTGCTGTCACCGGGCGGTCCGGAATGCACTGCGCGTCGAGCCCCAGGCTGCCCGCAGAGGCGTGCGCGAACCAGTCGCCCGGGGTGCAGTTCGCGGTCCTCACGATGTCGACCGTCAGGGTCCTGGAGCAGCTGTAGTTGTCGACACCCTGATAGCGCATGCAGCTGCGCGTCTGCATGCCGGCGGGCACCGTCGTGGTCGAGGGCGTGCAGGCACTGTAGTAGGCCGCCAGGTCCTGCAGCACGGAAGAGGGGCTGCGCGCGATGCCCTCGGCTGCAGCCACGGACGGGTCGCTGGCGCCGATGGCAGTGCGCGGCGTGTTCGCCGAAGTCATCGCACCGCGCTGCGCCTGGCACACCGGATCGTTGGGCATGGTCGCACAGGCGGCAAGGTGTGCGCTGCCCTGCGAGCCCAGGTTGGGCTGCCGGTAGTAGCTCGACTCCGCTGGCGTCGTGGTGTAGCCAGGCACCACGCTGGTGGCGCTCGGCGTCGTGACGCTGCCGCTTGCGACCGGGTTGGCGGCCTGGCCTGCCGCCGCGCCTTCCGCGTGCGGGTCCGGCGCTCCGAGGGCCACCGTCTGCGTCGCGACTAAGCAGACGAGGGTGAACCAGATGATGGGCTTGCGCATGGAGACGCTCATCGGTTCTCTGCCCGTTTCAGCCGCTGCAGGACGGTGCCGGCGTCGCGCACGAATGCCGGCGCGGAGCGCTGGAAGAAGGCCAGCGCGTAGTCCAGGCTGACATCGCCGGCGGCCATCACGAAGCCGTCCGCGGACACGCAGATTCCGGTGGTGCAGGACCCGGCATCGGCGCCGTCTCGCACAAGCACGAAGGAGGGCGTCTGCCTGACCCCGTAGCGATCGAAGGCCTGCGGGTCGATCTGCACTGCCACACGTCGGCTTCCGATCAGCTGCCGGACCCGGGAGGCGGTCTGCGTCAGCGAGTTGTCGACGAGGCCTCGCAGCACCAAGATCGCGTTGGCCTTCGCGGCCTGGTCGACCAGCCGCGCGAGCGCGGCGTCCGGCATCGCGAAGCTGACGAACACCAGGGTCAGGGGGCCGCTGTTCCGTCCCAGGCCGGGCTGACGCGCCGTCGCGTCGAAGCCGCTCGCCAAGGCGCCGAGATCGACAGTCGCGCCGGTCGCCGGCCTCGGCAGCGCATCGAGCCGGGGCGTCGAAGGAACGATCCGGCGAGTCTCGTCGTCGCCGGGCATGCGATGGCGCGCGCGGGCGCGCTCGATGTCCGCGTCGGTGACCACGGGCTGGCCGCGCCGGGCGCGTTCGATGTCGGCATCGGTCACCACCGGCGCTTGCGCACGCGCAAGTGCACAGACGATCCCAGGTAGGGCCAGAAGTGCCACGCGCAGCGCATCAGAAGCCGACACAGCAGTTCCTTTTCCGAAACAGCATGAAGGCGAAGTCCTCACCCCGCGCCGGGTACTCCTTGCCCGCGCCCCAGACGATGGTCGACCGGCCGAAGGGCTGGCAGCAGCGACCGCTGTCCTTCGCGGTGTTGGGGATCGGGTAGGTGAGCTGGGTCTTGTAGGCCGTCTTGTCCATCATCGGTTCGAAGTACGGTCCACACAGGCCCGCCTGGCCGTGCCAGCCCCAGGCCAGCAGCTCGCGGTGCATCTTGGCCGTCAGCCGCTGGGCCAGCAGGGCCGCGGTGCGCACACCGCCCATGTGGTACGGCACGTGGCCATCCATCGGGTAGATGCCGCCCTGGCAGCCGGCGCACCAGAACAGCTCGGGAGTGCCGAAGCCTGCCGTCGCCGCCACGCAGTCGGCGGCGCAGGCGGCCACTGCCACGGGGTTGGCAAACAGCACCGCCTCCGGGTGGAGGATCAGCGTCAGCTCGTCGTCGGCCCACAGCGGATCGACTTCGGTCAGGTAGACGAGATCGAACGAACCCTTCTCCAGGCATGGGAAGTCCGTCACCACCTCGAGCCAGTACAGCACCGGGTTCACGTAGAAGTGGGCCTGGTAGAAGCTGCCGCCGTCACCGTCGCCTTCCGGCCGGGTGAAGCGCGCGGCCGCGGGCGCGGGGATGCCCGGATCGAGGTCGACGCCGCCCATCGACACCAGGCAGAAGGGCTTGCGCACGACTTCCACGTGCCGGGCCGGCTCCCAGAAGCCGATCGACAGCCCGATCGTCGGATTGACGCCGCAGCTGCACACCGGGCTCGCCGGGTTCGGCGTGTCCTCCTGGCCATCGAAATTGGCGACCGTCGCGCCGCCGACGCTGATCGGCAGGATGCAGGACCAGCAGATGTCGGTGAGCGGGTTGGGGAATGCGCCGGTACAGGTGATGCTGTCCGAGGCTGCGGTGGCGCGGCCGAGAAACATGAAGAGGAGCAACAGCGCCCAGTGGGCTGTCCGGAGGTGGAGTGGGGGGGCTTTCATCGGAGGGCCAATTCGTCGATGCGAAGGCGCGAGCCTTCCTGCGAGACCAGCGCCGGCACCTGGCGGATCCCGAGGCGGCGGGTCAGCGTGCCCTGCTGGTCGTAGTACACCGGTGAGCGCCACGACTTCATCAGGTCCAGGTAGGAGCCGCCGATGAGGATCGGCTTGATCGGGGTGCCGCCGCCTGCGATCAGATCGCGTGCCCGGCGCACCTGGCGCTCGTCGCGGCCGTCGAAGAAAAGCAGACGGCGGCTGAGCGATACCACGTCGAGCGGGTTCTTGCGCGTCCCCGCGGCGAACAGCAGCCGACCCTGTGCATCGACCACGTTACGGTCGAGCGTGAAGCTCGGATCGACATAGAAGGTCCGCGCCGTGCGGGTCGCGGAGACGCCCTCGACGGGTGCAGGGTGGCGCATCGCCTCGACGCTGCGTGCGCGTGCCGCGTCCATCAGGCGCTGCAGCTCGCCGCTGCGCTGCTTCTCGCGCAGGCGGCGCTCGATGTCATCGAGCAGGTGGGGCTCGGCGATGCCGTAGGTCGGGCCGATCCTGCCGAGATCGAGTGCGTGCACGCAGCGGCCCGCTGCAGCGAGTCCGAAGCCGATCAGTGTCCGCCGTCTCATCGCAGGCTCGCGCAGTCCAGGCGCGCCTCGAGCTCGACGATGGCCTTCGCATCACGCAGTTGGCTCGCGCGGATCATGCCCATCAGGATCGGATCACCGGCGCCTTCCGACATCGCCCGCCGCAGCTGCGCCGAAGTCAGGTTCGCCCGGCACCGGCGGCGCGCCGCCTGCAGATAGGTCTCGGCACCGTCGCGCGCGGCCGGCGCGATCTGCGCCAGCAGGCCGAGGTAGTCGTCCATCGGAACGCTGGAGCCCACGGACGTTGCGGGCAGGACCTGCGCAACCGCGAACTGCTGAGCAGCCAGGATGGCGATGACGGAGGTGGGCAGCTTCGGCATGCGGTTCACCATCAGAAGAGCGGTAGTACCGTGCCCAGCACCTGTTCGGCGCGGACCAGGCCGCTGATCCGGTATCTCGAATCGAAGGAGTCCGGGCTGGTCCCCTGGACGTAGTAGTGGCCCGCCGGAATCACGCCTTCGGCGATCGGATCGAGCGGCCTGCGGTCGAAGCTGTGCGTCTTCGCGAGGCCGACCGGCTCGCCGTTCACCGAAACCATGCGCGCGTTCACCGTCACCCGATCGCCGGGCAGGCCGCGAACGATCTTGAAGAACGGTTGTCCGCGCAGGCCCGGGTAGCTCTGCTGGGCCTCGCCGTCGAAGGCGAACACCACGTAGTCGCCGCGCGCGAGCGGGTGTGTCCCGGACCGCAGCCATGCGACATGGCAGGGCAGGCTGCCGGTCCAGTTGAACAGCACCGGCACGTGCGGGGTGGGGTCGGCGAAGAGCCTGACATAAGCGAATGCCCAGATGGCGAATACCGGCAGGTACAGGTACCAGCGCCTGCGCATGTGCGCGAGTTCGGCTCCAACCATCGACAGCAACCGAGAACCCGCCGCGTTCATGGCTGCTCCACCTTCTGCTTGAGGTGCGCGGTCAGATCGACCGTACGCAGCGCGTCGCCGGCGACGGCGCTCTTGAGCACGACCAGGCAGCCGCATTCGCGCGGCAGCTCGTCGAGCGCGGCCGGCAGGCGTTGCGAGAAGCGCAGCGCCAGGAGCATGGCCTTCTGCCGATCGTCGTCGCTGACCGCCTTCGTGAGGATCAGCGTGAACTCGGCTTCCTTCTGCCGGTACACCTCGCCGACGTCGACCACGCCCACGCGCAGCGCGGGCCGGACGATCCAGCGGTCGTAGGCGGCGATGCCGGCGGCGACCGTCAGCAACGGCCACAGCAGATGTAGCAGCAGCGCCTTCATACGGCGTGTCCCCGCCGGCGCAGCAGTTCGGCGATCGCCTCGTCGATGCTGCAGCCCTGGGCCCGCAGCTCGTCGATCGGCGCGTTGTCCTCCAGCTTGTTCGAGAACAGCAGGTGGGTGGCGGGATCGAGGATGTTGCGCGCCACGCCCTCGCCGACCGGCGACGAGATGTACAGCTCGGAGAACACCCCGGGCTCGGTACGCAGCGAGTTCAGCAACCGCTTCTTCGGTTCGTCCATCGCCAGGCGGCCCTTGCGGTCCAGCATCTCGATCGATTCCGGCTTCTGCCGCAGCAGGAACACCCAGTCGCTGCAGTTGAAGGCGGCTTCCATCTGCGCCGAGCCGTAGTAGTCGTCGGCGCTCTGGGTCGCGGTGCCGAGCGATCCGCCGTACTTGCGGGCGCGGCGGGCGGCTTCCTCGACGACGGCCGCCTTGACCGGATCGTCGGCGCCGATGTCGCCGAGCTGCTGCTTCAGTTCGTCGATGAACAGCACCTTGCGGCGATCTCGCGTCAGGTACATCTCCGCCGTGATCTGGTGCAGCAGCAGGATGTTGACGACCGCATGCAGGTCGGGTCGCCGCTTCAGCTCCTCGTTCTCGATGACGATGAAGTCGTTCGAGAAGTCGACGTTGCTGCGTCCCTCGAAGAAGCGCTCGTACTGGCCGCCCTTCGCATAGGGGTTCAGCATGACGGCCAGGTCGCGGATGCGCGGGTCCTCGCGCACGCCCAGCTCCTCGATGGTGCCGGCCTTGAAGGCGTCGCGCAGCGCGGTCACCGTGAGCGCGTTGCCGTGCTCGCGGAACAGCTTGATGACCATCGCCGAGATGGCCTTGTACTGGACCTCGTCCAGCGGCCGCGACATCGAGGCCATCTTCGAGATCGCCGGCACCAGCATGTCGATGTCGTCCTGAATGTCGACGACGTGCGTGAACGGGTTCAGGCAGATGTCGACGTCGGGCCGGAATTCGATGTAGGTGCCCTTGGCCTTGCGGCACAGCTTCTCGAAGGACCGGCCGAGGTCCAGCATCCAGACCTTGGCGTCGATGGCGCGGTAGGACCAGGCCATCTCGTTCATCAGCACCGACTTGCCGGCGCCCGGCGCGCCGATGATCGCGAAGTTGTAGTTGCCCAGGTCGTTGTCGAACAGGTCCAGCGTCATCAGCTGGCCGCGCCGGCCGCCGAAGACCAGCGCCGGCGTGCGCGTGCCGCGCCATTCGCCGATCAGCGGCGCGAGGTGGATGGCGTTGGCCATCGTCTTGCGCGACACCCGGCGCATCTTGGCCAGGTCCTTGTGGAAGCGCTCCGACAGCGTCATCGGCAGGCTGGCGATCAGCGCCTGGCGGTGCATGTAGGTGTCGGCATTGAGCTGGAAGCCGCGTCCGCGCCAGATCGCGTTCGCGGTCTCGTGGGCGGAGACGGCCTGTTCAGGCGGCGAGAAGATCGCGAGCTGGTGGTACAGGCTGACCAGGCTGCCGCCGGTGTCGAGGGCTTCGGCCGCGGCGGTCCAGTCCTGCAGCTTCTTCGCCACGTCCGGCATCACCTCGGACATCTTGCTCTTGGCGTTCTGCGTCGCTCGCACGTGATTGGCGGTGACCACGGAGCGCGTGACGTTGGGGTCGAGCACGTGCGCGCCCATGGTCAGCAGGAAGGGCGCGGTGTACTGCAGCGCCGGCTGCATCAGGTCGCCGATCAGCGAGCCCATCTGCCACAGCGCGA
>CAYZGL010000052.1:0-19745 GCA_964477985.1 uncultured Rubrivivax sp.
AACAGCTCACCCGAGGTGCTGCAGCGCATCGAACGCCTGAGCGGCCGGGCGCCGCGCTTCATGCGCGCCGACGTGCGCGACCACGGTGCGCTGCAGCGCCTGTTCGAACAAGACGCGATCGACGCGGTGGTGCACTTCGCGGCGCTGAAGGCGGTGGGCGAATCGGTGGCGCGGCCGCTCGACTACTACGCCAACAACCTCGGCGGGCTGGTCGCGGTGTGCCAGGCGATGCAGCGCTTCGGCTGCCGGCGCATGGTGTTCAGCTCCAGTGCCACCGTCTACGGCGACTGCCGCCAGCTGCCGATCACCGAAGACGCGCCGCTGAGCGCAACCAACCCCTACGGCCAGACCAAGCTGATCGGCGAGACCGTCCTGCGCGACCTGGCGGCCAGCGATGCTTCGTGGAAGGTGGCCACACTGCGCTACTTCAACCCAGTGGGCGCGCATGAAAGCGGGCTGATCGGCGAAGACCCGCGCGGCACGCCGAACAACCTCATGCCCTATGTGGCGCAGGTGGCGGTGGGCCGGCGTGCGCGCCTGCAGGTCTTCGGCGCCGACTACGACACGCCCGACGGCACCGGCGTGCGCGACTACATCCACGTGTGCGACCTGGCCGACGGCCACGTCGCGGCGCTGCGTTATCTGTTCGACGCCGCGCGTTCGCTGACCGTGAACCTGGGCACCGGGCGCGGCTGCAGCGTGCTCGAAGTGGTGCGCGCCTATGCGCAGGCCAGCGGCCGCGACATCCCCTACGACATCGTCGCGCGCCGCCCCGGCGATGTCGCCGCGTGTTATGCCGACCCGGCGCGCGCCGAGCAGTTGCTGGGCTGGCGCGCGCGCCTCGGCCTGCAGCGCATGTGCGCCGACAGCTGGCGCTGGCAAAGCCTGAACCCGCACGGTTTCGAGCCCGCGTCGGGCCCTTCGACCGCATCGGCGACTGCGGCCGTGCCGGCCGCCTCGGCCTGAGCAAGACCTTCGACCTTCCGATGAACGCTATCGACCTGCAACCCGTCATCATCGCCGGCGGCAGCGGCACGCGGCTGTGGCCGCTGTCGCGCGCCGGCTTGCCCAAGCAGTTCCTGGCGCTGCACGGCCCGCACAGCCTGTTCCAGCAGGCGGCGCAGCGTCTGCAGGCGCTGGCCGCCGCCGACATCGCGGTGGACGCACTGTGCGTGGTCGGCAACGAGGAACACCGCTTCCTGATGCTCGACCAGCTGGCCGCGCTGCGCGTGCCGCCGGCCACGCTGCTGCTCGAACCCAGCGGGCGCAACACCGCGCCGGCGATGACGCTGGCCGCGCTGCATGCCAGCGCCGGCGGACGCGACCCGGTGCTGGTGGTGACGCCGGCCGACCAGAGCATCGGCGACGAGGCGGCCTTCGGCGCCGCGCTGCAGCGCGCGGTGCGCGCCGCGGCGCAAGGCGCGTTCGTGATCCTCGGCGTCGCGCCCGACCGGCCCGAGACCGGCTACGGCTACATCCGCTGCGAGCGCGCAGCGCAAGGCGAGATGATGGTCGTGCGCTTCGTCGAGAAGCCCGACGCGCCCACTGCGCAGCGTTACCTGGACGAAGGCGGCTACTACTGGAACAGCGGCATGTTCGTGGTGCGCGCGTCGTTGTGGCTGCGCGCGCTGCAGGTGTTTCGCGGCGACATCGCGGCGGCCACGCGCAAGGCGTGGGACGGCCGCAGCGTCGACGCCAGCTTCGTGCGCCCGGATGCGGCCGGCTTCGCGGCGATCCCCGCCGAGTCGGTCGACTACGCGGTGCTCGAGAAGTGCCCGGCCAGCGCCGAGTTCGACATGCGCATGGTGGTGCTCGCGGCCGGCTGGTCCGACCTGGGCGCGTGGGATGCGGTGTGGCAGGTCAGCGCCAAGGACGAGGCCGGCAACGCGGTGCGCGGCGATGCGCTGCTCAGCGGCTGCCGGCACACGCTGGTGCATGCCAGCAGCCGGCTGGTCGGTGCGATCGGGCTGGACGACGTGGTCATCGTCGAGACGCCCGACGCGGTGCTGGTGGCCGACCGCGCGCGCAGCCAGGAGGTCAAGCACATCGTCGGCCGGCTGCAGCACGCCGGGCGCAGCGAGCACAGCCTGCACCGCCAGGTGCACCGGCCCTGGGGCTGGTACGACAGCATCGACTCGGGGCCGCGCTTCCAGGTCAAGCGCATCATGGTCAAGCCCGGTGCGTCCTTGAGCCTGCAAAAGCACCACCACCGCGCCGAGCACTGGATCGTCGTGTCCGGCACCGCCGAGGTCACCAACGGCGATCAGGTGATCCTGCTGACCGAAAACCAGAGCACCTACATCCCGCTGGGCACCGTGCACCGGTTGGCCAACCCCGGCAAGGTGCCGCTGGAGATCATCGAGGTGCAATCGGGCAGCTACCTCGGCGAAGACGACATCGTGCGCTTCGAAGACCACTACGGCCGCGGCTGAAGCCGCGCCGCTCGTTATCCAGGACCCCCCATGATCCTCGTCAAAGGAAGCGCCCCATGACTCTCCTGGTCACGGGCGGTGCCGGCTTCATCGGCAGCAACTTCGTGCTGGACTGGCTGCGCGGCAGCGACGAGCCGGTGCTCAACCTGGACGCGCTGACCTACGCCGGCAACATGCAGAACTTCGCCGCGCTGCAAGGCGATGCGCGGCACGTGTTCGTGCACGGCGACATCTGCGACCGCGCGCTGCTCGACCGGCTGCTGGCCGAACACCGGCCGCGCGCGTTGCTGCACTTCGCCGCCGAAAGCCACGTGGACCGCAGCATCCACGGCCCCGGCGCCTTCGTGCGCACCAATGTCGAGGGCACCTTCACCTTGCTGGAAGCCGCGCGCAGCTACTGGAATACCTTGCCGGCGGCCGAGCGCGCCGCGTTCCGCTTCCACCACGTGTCCACCGACGAGGTCTACGGCAGCCTCGCGCCCGACGAGCCCGCCTTCACCGAAACCCACCTCTACCAGCCGAACAGCCCGTACTCGGCGAGCAAGGCGGCCAGCGACCACCTGGTGCGCGCCTGGTTCCACACCTACGGCTTGCCGGTGCTGACCACCAACTGCTCGAACAACTACGGGCCCTATCACTTCCCCGAGAAGCTGATCCCGCTGATGATCGTCAACGCACTGGCCGGCAAGCCGCTGCCGATCTACGGCGACGGGCTGAACGTGCGCGACTGGCTCTATGTCGCGGACCACTGCGCCGCGATCCGCACCGTGCTGGCGCGCGGCACGCCGGGCGAGGTCTACAACATCGGCGGCGGATGCGAACGCACCAACCGCCAGATCGTCGATGCGGTGTGCGCGCTGCTCGACGAATTGCGCCCGGATGCGGCGGGGCCGTACCGGCGACTGATCCGGTTCGTCACCGACCGCCCGGGGCACGACCGGCGCTACGCGATCGACGCGCGCAAGATCGAGCGCGAACTCGGCTGGCGCCCGGCCGAAAGCTTCGAGACCGGCATGCGCAAGACGGTGCAGTGGGTCCTGGACCACCCCGGCTGGGTGCAGCAGGTGCAAAGCGGCGCCTACCGCGACTGGCTGGCGCAGCACTACGGCGGCGGCAGCGCCGCGCAGCCATAGGCAACGAGGACCGCGTATGAAAGTGACTGTGGTGGGTACCGGCTATGTCGGCCTGGTGTCCGGCGCCTGCCTGGCCGAGATGGGCAACCACGTGGTGTGCCTGGACGTGGATGCCGCCAAGATCGAGATGCTGCGCGCCGGCGGCATGCCGATCCACGAACCCGGCCTGGACCGGGTCGTGGCGCGCAACGTCGCTGCCGGGCGCCTGAGCTTCACCACCGACGTGCCGGCCGCGGTGGCGCACGGTGCGCTGCAGTTCATCGCCGTGGGCACGCCGCCCGACGAGGACGGCTCGGCCGACCTGCAGTACGTGCTGGCGGCGGCGCGCAACATCGCGCGCCACATGAGCGGCTACAAGGTCGTGGTCGACAAGAGCACGGTGCCGGTGGGCACCGCCGACAAGGTGCGCGCGGCCATCGCCGAGGTGCTGGCCGAACGCGGCGCGGCCATCGGTTTCGCCGTCGTGTCGAACCCCGAATTCCTGAAGGAGGGCGACGCGGTCGACGACTTCATGCGCCCCGACCGCATCGTCGTCGGTGCCGACGACGAGCGTGCCATCGGCCTGATGCGCGAGCTGTACGCGCCGTTCCAGCGCAACCACGACAAGCTGGTGGTGATGGACGTGCGCTCGGCCGAGCTGACCAAATACGCGGCCAACGCGATGCTGGCCACGCGCATCTCGTTCATGAACGAACTGGCGCTGCTGGCCGAACGGGTGGGCGCCGACATCGAGCAGGTGCGCTTGGGGATAGGCAGCGACCCGCGCATCGGCTTTCATTTCCTCTATGCCGGCGCCGGCTACGGCGGCTCGTGTTTCCCCAAGGACGTGAAGGCGCTGATCCATACCGCCGACGAGGCCGGGCGCGCGCTGCAGGTGCTGAGCGCGGTCGAGTCGGCCAACGAGGCGCAAAAGCGCGTGCTGCTGGAAAAGATCGTGCGCCGCTTCGGCGGCGACCTGGCGGGCCGGCGTTTCGCGCTGTGGGGGCTGGCCTTCAAGCCCAACACCGACGACATGCGCGAAGCACCCAGCCGCGTGCTGATCGCCGAACTGCTGGCGCGCGGCGCCAGCGTCGCCGCCTACGACCCGGTGGCGATGGCCGAGGCGCGGCGCGTGCTGCCGGCTGCCGAGGCGCTGAGCTTCGCCGGCGGCGCGATGCAGGCGCTGGACGGCGCCGACGCGCTGGTCATCGTCACCGAGTGGAAGGAATTCCGCAGCCCCGACTTCGCCGGTATCCGCGCCGCGCTGCGCCAGCCGGTGATCTTCGACGGGCGCAACATGTTCACGCCGGCCACCGTCAAGGCCGCCGGCATCGAATACCACGCCATCGGCCGCCTTGGCGCCAGCGGCTGACGGCGGTTGCCGCGGGGCAGGGGCGCATTCGCCGCGGCGCAACGCAGGGCGCAGCGTTGCGCAAAGCGCCGATGCGTTGCTGCCTGCCTGTGCGCGACCTCTGCGTTCCTTCCTCCTGCGCGGTGAATGAATCCGTCGACGCACCGCAGCGCGCGAGATGCCGCGTTATGCTGGGCGCCATGAGCGAGCAAGCCGGCGCGCGTGCGTTCAAGATCCCGCAGTCGGTGCTGGTGGTGATCCACACGAGCGGACTCGAAGTGCTGCTGATCGAGCGCGCCGACAAGCCCGGCTTCTGGCAAAGCGTCACCGGCTCCAAGGAGCGCGCGCACGAGCCGCTGCAGCACACCTGCGTGCGCGAGGTCGAGGAAGAAACCGGCATCGCCATCGGCAGTGCCGGCGTGCCGCAAGCGGCGCTGCACGACTGGGGCCTGCGCAACGTCTACGAGATCTACCCGGTGTGGCGCCACCGTTATGCGCCGGGCGTCACGCACAACACCGAGCACGTGTTCGGCCTGACCGTGGCCGCCGGCACGCCGGTGCGGCTGAACCCGCGCGAGCACCTGCGCTTCGGCTGGTGGCCGTGGCGCGAGGCGGCCGACCGCTGCTTCTCGCCCAGCAACGCCGAAGCCATCCTGCAACTGCCGCGTTTTCTTGCCCAGGCCGGCGCATGAACCCCGTCAACCCCTACAGCGCGTCGGCCTTCGCCGCGTCCACGCAGATGGACCTGAGCACCTTGCGCGTGGCCACCTACAACATCCACAAGGGCGTGCGCGGCGTCGGCCCGCGCAAGCGGCTGGAGATCCACAACCTGGGGCTGGGCGTGGAGGCGCTGGACGCCGACCTGGTGTTCCTGCAGGAAGTGCGGCTGTTCAACAAGCGCGACGCGCGCCAGTTCGAGCGCACCTGGCTGGGCTGGCCCGAAGGCGGCCAGGCCGAGTTCCTCGCGCCCGAGGGCTACGAAGTCGCCTACCGCACCAACGCCGTCACGCGCCACGGCGAGCACGGCAACGCGCTGCTGTCGCGCTGGCCGCTGGGCGACATCGGCCACCACGACGTCAGCGACCACCCCTTCGAACAGCGCGGGCTGCTGCACGTGCCGGTGCGCTGGAACGGCCAGCTGCTGCATGCGGTCGTGGTGCATTTCGGCCTGGCGCACCGCAGCCGCGTGCGCCAGGTGCAGCGGCTGGCCGACTTTCTGGCGCGCCAGGTGCCGGCGGGCGAGATGCTGGTGGTCGCCGGCGACTTCAACGACTGGGGCGAGAAGCTCGACGCGCCGATGCGCGAGCTGGGCCTGATCCGCGCCGGCTCGCTGCTGGACCGCGCCGCGCAGCGGCTGACCTTCCCGTCGCGCGTGCCGGTGTTCGCGATGGACCGCATCTACGTGCGCGGCCTGGTGTGCAGCTCCACCGCGGTGCCGCGCGGCTCGGCGTGGGCGCGCATGTCCGACCATCTGCCGCTGCTGGCCGAGCTGGAATGCGCGTAGGCGGTCGATGATCGCCCTGGCGCCGGTGCAGCCGGGTTTCGTCGGCGGCAACCGGGTCGGCCTGCTGCAAGGCGGCGACGAGCTGTTCCCGGCGATGCAGCGCGCCTTGGCCGCGGCGTGCCGGCAGGTCTGGCTGGCGGCCTACATCTTTCACGACGACGAGGCCGGCCTGACCATCGCCGCCGCGCTGGGTGCGGCGGCGCGGCGCGGCGTGGAGGTGCACGTGGTGGTCGACGGCTTCGGCTCGTTGGCGTCCATCGCGCGGCTGCACCCGCGGCTGGCCGCCGACGGTGTGCAATTCGAGGTGTTCCGCCCGCTCGACCGCTGGTCGGCCTGGCTGCAGCCGTCGCAACTGCGCCGGCTGCATCACAAGCTGTGCGTGGTCGACGAGGCCGTGGCCTTCGTCGGCGGCATCAACATCCTCGACGACCGGCTCGACCTGAACCACGGCCGCAGCCCGCGCCCGCGCCTGGACTTCGCGGTCGAACTGCGCGGCCCGGTGGTGGCGCAGGCGCGGCATCTGGTGCAGGCCTTTGCCATGCGCGCCCACCTCGGGCAGGACTGGCGCAGCGAGGTTGGTGCGCTGGCGCGCAGTGCGCAGCCGGTGGCAAACACATTGCAGCTGCTGCGCGGGCTGCGCACCACGCCGGCTGCGCCGCCGGCGCCGCAGCCGCCACTGCAGGCGCTGCAGCCGGTGCAGGTGGCCTTCGTGGTGCGCGACAACTTCAGCCAGCGCCGCGCGATCGAGCGGCGCTACATCGAGGCGGTGCGCGCGGCGCGCTTTCGCGTCGACATCGCCTGCCCTTACTTCTATCCGCGCCGCGCCTTCAGGCGCAGCCTGCGCGCGGCGGCGCAGCGCGGCGTGCAGGTGCGGCTGCTGATGCAAGGCAAGGTCGACTACCGGCTGGCCGCGCTGGCCGCACGCGTGCTGTACGACGAGCTGCTGGCCGACGGCGTGCGCATCTTCGAGTACACGCCCGCGTTCCTGCATGCCAAGGTGGCGGTGGTCGACGGCGATTGGGCCACGGTGGGCAGCTCGAACATCGACCCGCTGTCGCTGCTGCTGAACCTGGAGGCCAACGCCGTGGTGCGCGACGCCGATTTCGCGCTGCAGCTGCGTGGCCGGCTCGATGCCGCGCTGGCCGAGTCGGCCGAGATCAAGGCGCCGCCGCTGCGCGAAGGCTGGCGGCGCTGGCTGACGCACGGCTTCATCGCCTGGTGCGCCCACCTGTACCTGCGCGTGGCCGGCCTCACCGGCCGCTACTGAACGCTACCGAAGCCGCGCCAGCGGATCCGCGCCGTAGCGGCTCGGCCCGCGCGTGCCGCGCACGAAGCCGTTGTCGACCAGCGCCCACAGCCAGCCGGCCAGCGGCACCAGGTTCAGCAGCACCCACCAGCCCGAGCGGTCGCGGTCGTGCCAGCGTTTGACCGACACCGCCAGCGCCGGCCACAGCAGCAGCAGGTTGACCAGCACGTCCGCGGTTCGCGGCGGCACGCGTGCGATGCCCAGCAGCGCATGTGCGCCCAGCGCCACGCCCACCAGCGCCAGCACGCCGTGCAGCCAGAACTGGCGCCGCGACAGGCGCCCGCGCAGGTCGAAATACAAACGCGCCGGCGGCATGGCCTCGGCGAAGGGGTTGGGTGCGGAGCTGGCGACGGCGTTCACACGACAGGGGGTTTGTGGGCGGCGCCGTATTGTCCATGCTGCGAAGCCCCGTGCGGCCCGTTCGCTCCACCTTTCCTGCTTCGCACCGTGCGCCGCGCGCAGCCGGGCGGGCACGTGCACCGGGCGCGCCGCCTACAGCGCCAGCTCGAGGCAGCGCACGCCGGGCTCGTCGCTGGGCCGCTCGACGAAGCCCAGCCGCTGCGCCAGCGCGAGCATGCGCGTGTTCTCGGCCAGCACGGTGGCCACCAGCTTGGCCGTGCCGCGGCTGCGCTGGTAGTCGATGATGCGCTGCATCAGCAGCGGGCCCAGTTTCTGGCCCTTCATGTCCGAGCGGATCACGATGCCGAACTCGGCGCTGGCGTTGTCCGGGTCGGCGATGGCGCGCACCACGCCCAGCGTGCGCTCGGTGCCGTCGGGGCCGATGTCCGCGGCGATGAAGGCCATCTCGCGCGCATAGTCGATCTGCGTCAGCCGCGCCAGCTCGCTGCGCTCGATGCCGCGGCGGCTGTAGAACACGCGCATGCGCACGTCCTCGGGCGTCAGCTGGCTCAGGAAGACCATGTGCTGTGCTTCGTCCTCGGGGCGGATCGGCCGCAGCGTCAGCGGCCGGCCCAGCCAGGGCAGCGTTTCCGCCAGCTGCGACGGGTAGGGCCGGATCGCGAAGTTCAGCGCGCCGGCCGGCGCGGCCAGGCTCAGCCGCACCCGCGCGCGCACTGCCAGGGCGCCGTCGCTGCCCACCAGCAGCGGGCTCAGGCTGATCTCGGCCAGCTGCGATACGTCGCTGAGCAGTTGCGACAGCCCCACCAGCACCCGCTGCAGCGCCCCGGCGTCGGCCGTCGCGATGTCGTCGTGCGCACGCAGCTGTGCGCTCACGCCGCTGCGGTGCATCGCGGCGCGCGCCAGCGGCGCGTTCAGCGGCGGCAGCGTCACGGTGGCGGCGCCGGCGCCGGCATCGTCGCTGCCGGCCAGCCACAGCACCGGGCCGAAGCGCTCGTCGATGCGCGCGCCGGCGCTGAGCACGCGTGCGTCCAGCGGCTGGGTCATGGCCTCGACACTGAAGCCGTCGACGCGCGCGCCGTGCCGGCGGCGGCGCAATGCGCCGAGCATGCGCGCGGCGGCTTCGCGCACCTGCACCGCATGGCGCAGGTCCAGCACCATGCTGTCGCCGTCGAAGCCCGGCGCGATGTCGGGCGAGACCACCTTCAGCATCGCCGGGTAACCGGTCTTCTCGGCGGCGCTGGCGGCAGCGAAGGGCTCGGGCGGCACACGCTGCCTGGGGCGCACCGCGATGCCGTAGGCGCCGAGCAGCGCGCGCGTCTCGTCGGCGTCGAGCAGCGTGCGCCCGGCCGCCAGCGCTGCTTGCACCAGCGCGCGCGCGGCGCTCGCGTCGGCGTCCACCTCGCCGCCGGCCTGCGGCGGCGCTTCGATCAGCTGCGCCTGATGGCGCCGGTAGTCCACCAGCATGGCGAAGGCCTGCACCGCGTCTTCCGGCGTCTCGTAGCTGGGGATGCCGGCCTGCTGGAACACGCGCCGCGCCTCGGCCGCCGCGGTGTGGCCCAGCCAGCAGCCGATCAGGCGCGGCGGCTTCAGCTGCGCCAGCGGCAGCAGCGCTTGCGCCAGCTGGGCACTCGACACATGGGCGCTCGGCGCGTGCACCAGCAGCAGCGCCGCGGCGTCGGCAGGCTCGGCCAGCTGCTGCAGCGCCTGCGCCAGCGGCTGCGCCGCGGCATCGGTGCGCAGCAGCAGCGGGCCCTGCGGTGCGCTCGGCGCCGGCGGCGCGGCATCGGCCGGCGCACCTGCCGCCAGCAGCGGCTGCAGCGCGGGCCAGCTGTGCTGCGGCGGCGCCGCCAGGCCGACGCCGGCGCGTGCCGCCGCCTGCGCCGCGAGCGCGGCGGCGCCGCGCCCGTTGCCGACGATCAGCAGCCGGTCGCTGCGGTTGGTGCGAAAGCGCACCAGCGTCTCGGCGGCCAGCAGCATGTCCTGCAGCGTGGCCACGCGCAGCATGCCGGCACGTGCGACGGCGGCGTCGAACACGCGGTCGGACTGCGCCGATGCGCCCGGCGCCAGCCAGCGCACCACGATCACCGGCTTGTTGCGCGCGGCGGCGCGCGCCGCCGACAGGAATTTGCGCGGCGCATCGATCTCGTCGATGCACAGCAGGATGGCGCGGGTGCGCGCATCGCTGCCCAGGTGGTCGAGCAGGTCGCCGCTGTCGACGTCGGCGCGCTCGCCCAGCGACACCAGGTGCGAAAAGCCGATGCGGCGCTCCAGCGCCCAATCGAGCATCGCCGCCATCAGCGAGCCCGAATGCGACAGCAGCGCCAGCTCGCCGGCGGCGGCCGCGCCCTGCGTGGTGCTGGCGTTCAGGCCGATGTGCGGCGACACCACGCCGATGCTGCCCGGGCCGAGCACGCGCAACTGGTGCGCGCGTGCCGCGTCGAGCAGCGCCTGGCGCTGCGCGGCATCGGCCGCACCGCCCAGCACGAGGAGCGCGCGCGTGCCGCTGCGCCCCAGCGCGTCCGCCTGCTGCGCCCAGGCGGCCGGCGGCGTGCACAGCAAGGCCAGGTCGGCCGGCGTGGGCAACTGGTCGACGCTGGCGTACACGCTCTGGCCGTCGAGCCGGCGGTATTGCGGGTTCAACGCATAGACCGCGCCCTTGAAGGCCCCGGCGCGCAGGTTGCGCCAGGCGGCCGCGCCGGCGCTGTCGGCGCGTGCCGACGCGCCGACGACCACCACCGAAGCCGGATTCAACAGCGCGTCGAGGTGGCGTGTGCTCAAGGGGCTCCTGGCCTGGGCCGGCGGGCGCCCGCGGGTCGTGGGCGACGAAGTGTGCTTGCAAGCCGCTGATTTGGCCAGCCGCGCGCAAGCTGTCACACTCGGGCCGATTTTGAAAGGAGAACGGGCGCGATGAAGATCCTGGTTGCGGTGGACGGTTCGGCGGCGGCGCTGCAGGCGCTGCGCGAGGCGCTGCGCCTGATCGGCGAAGGGCTGCACGCCAGCTTGGTGCTGGCCAACGTGCAGGAGCCGGCCACGCTGTACGAGATGCTGCTCGCGCACGACGCCGACGTGATCGAGCAGGTCAGCGCCGACGCCGGGCTGCACCTGCTCGAGCCGGCGCGCGCGCTGGCGCGGCAGGCCGGCGTCGAGCACGAGATCGAGGTCGCGCGCGGCGACCCGGCGCACACGCTGATCGACATCGCCGAGAACTTCGGCTGCGCGCTGGTGGTGATGGGCGCGCGCGGCATGGGCACGCTGCGCAGCGCGCTGCTGGGTTCGGTGTCACACGAGGTGCTGCACGCGGCGCCGATGCCGGTGATGGTGGTCAAGCTGCCGCCGCCGCCCGAGGGTGACGAGGCCGCAGCGGCGCCGCCTGCGGCCGACGACGCGCCGCGCAGCGGCGGCGACGCGGCCGGCCCGGGCTGAGCGGCGCGGCCCGTTCAGCGGCCCGTTCAGCGACCCGGTCAACCCGCCTGCCACAGCGCTCGCATCGCCTCGGCGAAGCGCGCGCTGGGGTCGGCGCCGTGCGCCGGGCGGTGTGCGCGCCGCACCCAGCGGCCCGCGACCAGCACGTCGCGCATCGCCCGCGCCGGGCTGCTGAACACCAGCGCGTCCAGCAGCCGTTCGGCCGGCAGCCCCAGCAGCGCGCTGTCCTGCACGTCGAGCACCAGCAGGTCGGCGCGCGCGCCCGCCTGCAAGCCCCAGGCGCGCAGGCCTGCGGCGCCGCCGCCGCCGCGCAGCGCGCGCTCGAACAGCCGCGCCGCGCTCGACGCTTCGCCCGCCGCCGGCGCCGCCGCGACGTTGCGCTGGCGCCGCTGCAGCCGCTGGCCGTATTCCAGCCAGCGCAGCTCTTCGGGCCACTCGCGCGTGACCTGGCTGTCCGAGCCGATGGCCAGCGGCACGCCGGCTTGCAGCCAGCCCGGCAGGTCGGCCAGGCCGTCGCCGAGGTTGCCCTCGGTGGAAGGGCAGATCACCACACCGGCGCCGCTTTGCGCCACCGACGCGATCTCGGCCGGCGTGCTGTGCGTGGCGTGCACCAGCTGCCAGCGTGCGTCCAGCGGCACGTGGCGCGCCAGCCATTCGATGGGCCGCAAGCCGGTGGCTTGCAGGCAGTCGTCGACCTCGGCGGTTTGCTCGGCGATGTGGATGTGCACCGGCATGTCGCCCACCGACTCGAGCAGCCGCGTGATCTCGGCCGGCTCGGCCGCGCGCAGCGAATGCACCGCCACACCGGCGTTCAGCAGCGGCCTTCGGGCGGCGGCGATGCCGCGCTGCAGCGCCAGCACCGCGGCGGCGTCGGTGGCAAAGCGCCGCTGGTCGTCGCGCAGCGCGGGCTGCGCGAAACCGGCGCGCTGGTACAGCACCGGCAGCAGCGTGAGGCCGATGCCCGCCTCGGCCGCGGCCTCGGCCAGCGCCCAGCTCAGGCTGAGCGGGTCGCCGTAGGGCCGGCCGTCCAGATCGTGCTGCAGGTAGTGGAATTCGCACACCTGCGTATAACCCCCGGCCAGCAGCTCGGTGTACAGCTGCGCCGCCACCGCGCGCAGCTGCTCGGGCGTGATGCGCAGCGCGACGCGGTACATGCGCTCGCGCCACGACCAGAAGTCGTCGTGCTCGCTGTCGCGGCGCTCGGCCAGGCCGGCAAAGGCGCGCTGGAAGGCGTGGCTGTGCGCATTGACCAGCCCCGGCAACACCGGGCCCGCCAGCACTTGTGCTTGCGGCGGCGTGGCCACGCCGGCAGTGATCTCGGCCCAGTGGCCGTCGCCGCCCACACGCAGCAGCACCGCGTCGGCCCAGCCGCCGGCCAGCCACGCGCGCGGCGCCCAGTAAAGGCCGGCGCTCGTGACGGCGCTCATCGCGGCTTCCAGTCGAGCATCGCCTGCAGCAGCCGGCGCAGCAGCGGCTGCACCCGCGCGGCCTGCGGCGCGTGCCATTCGAAGGGCGGTGTCTCGCGCATGTAGCTGCTCCAGCACTGCTCGAGTTGCACCGCATGGATGCCGTCTTGCGGCCGGCCGTAGTGGCGCGTGATGTGGCCGCCCTTGAAGCGGCCGTCGATGGCCACGGTGAACTCGGTCTGCGCGTGCAGCACGGCAGCCAGCGCCTCGCGCAACGACGGCGCGCACGATGCGCCGCTGGCGGTGCCCAGGTTCAGGTCGGGCAGCCGGCCCTCGAACAGCCACGGCAGCTCGGACTTGATGCTGTGGCCGTCCCACAGCAGCGCGTGGCCGTGCTCGCTGCGCAGCCTTGCCAACTCATCACGCAAGGTGTCGTGATACGGCTGCCAGTAGGTCGCCACGCGCTGCCGCACCTCGGCTGCGGTGGGTGTCATGCCGTCGCGGTACAGCGGCTCGCCGCTGAAAAAGCGCGTAGGGCACAGCTCGGTGTTGTTGGCGCCGGCGTACATCGGCTGGTTGTCGCTGGGGCGGTTCAGGTCGACCACGTAGCGGCTGTGGCGCGGCGTGATCACGCTGGCGCCCAGCGCGGCGGCGAAGTCGTACAGCCGGTCGAGGAACCAGTCGGTGTCCTCGCACTGCGCCGCGCGCGGCAGCAGCCGCTCGGCAATGGCCTCGGGGATGTGGGTGCCGGCGTGCGGCAGGCTCAGCAGCAGCGGCGTGCGGCCGCGCTGCAGGGTGTAGATCTCGTTCACGTCGTTCGCGTCGTTCACGGCATTCATGCGTTGGCTTGCGCGCCGCCGACGATGCGGCGGCGGCAGGGGTTGTGGCCGAACCAGTAGGCCAGCTCATTCGGGTGCTGCAAATCCCAGACGGCGAAGTCGGCGCGCTGCCCGGGTGCCAGCCGGCCGCGGTCGCCCAGGCCCAGCGCGCGCGCCGCGTTGACCGTGACGCCGCGCAGCGCCTCCTCGGGTGTCAGGCGGAACAAGGTGCAGCCCATGCTGAGCATCAGCAGCAGCGACAGCCCCGGCGCGGTGCCGGGGTTGTGGTCGCTGGCCAGCGCGATGGGCACGCCGGCGTCGCGCAGCGCCTGCACCGGCGGCAGCTTGGTTTCGCGCAGGAAGTAGTAGGCGCCGGGCAACAGCACCGCCACCGTGCCCGCTGCCGCCATCGCGGCGATGCCGTCGCTGGACAGCCATTCGAGGTGGTCGCACGACAGCGCGCCGCAGCTCGCGGCCAGCGCCGCGCCGCCCTGGTCGCTCAGCTGCTCGGCGTGCAGCTTCACCGGCAGGCCCAAGGCCTTGGCGGCATCGAAGACGCGGCGCGTTTGCGCCGGCGTGAAACCGATGCCTTCGCAGAAGGCGTCGACCGCATCGACCAGCCCCTGCGCATGCAGTTCGGGCAGCCAGGCGCACACCGCGGCGATGTAGTCGTCGGCGCGGCCGTCGAACTCCGGCGGCAGTGCGTGCGCGGCCAGGCAGGTGGCGCGCACGCTCAGCGGCAGCTCGCGCGCCAGGCGGCGCGCCACCCGCAGGCAGCGCGCTTCGTGCTGCAGGCTCAGGCCGTAACCCGATTTGACTTCCAGCGTGGTCACGCCTTCGCGCATCAAGGCCCGCGCGCGCGCCGCGGTGGCGGCATACAGCGCTTCGTCGTCGGCGGCGCGCGTGGCGGCCACGCTGGCGCGGATGCCGCCGCCGGCGCGTGCGATCTGCTCGTAGCTGGCGCCTTGCAGCCGTTGTTCGAACTCGGCGGCGCGGTGCCCGCCATAGACCAGGTGCGTGTGGCAGTCGATCAGCCCCGGCGTGACCAGCATGCCGCCCAGGTCATGTTCGGCATCGGCCTGCAGCGCCGCCGGCAGTTCGGATTCGGGCCCGACCCAGCGCAGGGTGTCGCCGCTGCTGAGCAGCGCGCCGCGTTCGATCAGGCCCCAGCCGTTGGCGTCGCCCAAGGTGGTCAGGCGTGCGTTGCGCCACAGCGTGTTCATGCGGCCCCCGGCGTGAAGTGGATCCAGTAGGCGCGTGGCGCTGCTGCCGCTGCCGCAGCCGCGATGTGCCAGGCGCATTGCGGCGCGGCCTCGTCCCAGGCCAGCGACCAGGCCGGCATGGCCAGCGTCGATGGGCCATCTTCGCCATCGGCTCGCAGCGTCAATGCATCGAGCGCGAACAGCGCGCGCCAGCGGGTGTGCGGCGCGAAGCTCTGGCCGCCGGCCGCCAGCCGCATCGCGGCTTGGCCGGCGCCGCGCCGCACCATCAGGTTCAAGTCGCGTGTGGCGTCGTGCAGCAGCGTGCAGCCGGGCGCCGCCTCGCCGCCGAAGGCCAATGGCGCACAGCCGGCATGCAACTCGCATGGCCCGTCGGGCAGCGCCAAGCGCACGCCGCCGCCTTGCAGCACCGCGAACCAGCGGTCGATGCCGGGGTAGGCCGAGAACGGGCCATCGGAGGCGATATCGGCCACGCTGATGCGCAGCGTCCAGGGCGCGCCCGAGGTTGCGCTGGGCCAGGCCCACAGTTCGCGCGTGCTGCCGCCGCCGTTCTTCCACGGCTGCGGCGCCACGTCGTCGCAGCGCAGCAACCGCAGCGTCATGCGCCGTCCTGCCACAGCAGCGGGAACAGCGCGTCGTCCATCGCCGCGCCGGCCGGCAGCCGCTCGGCCAGGCCGGGGAAGGGCGGCGAGGTGACCCAGTCGCGCGGCGCGTGCACCATGTCGTCGCCCAGCACGCGCAGCGAGAACACGCGCCGCCGCCGGTCGCCGCCCACACCGGCCGAGCCATGCACGGCCAGCATGTGAAAGGCGATGACGTCGCCGGGCTGCACCGCCCAGCCCAGGATGCGATGGCGCTCGCGCTCGGCCTCGAAGTCGGGCATCTCCTGCAGGCTGCCTTCGGGGAACCACCTGGCCTGCGCGTCCATGAAGCTGCGCGGCATCAGCCACGGCCCCAGGTGCGAGCCGGCGATGAACTCGAGCGTGGATTCGCGCGCCACCGGGTCCACCGGAATCCAGAAGCTGCAGTTGAGCCGGCCTTCGACGTTGTAGTAGGGCTGGTCCTGGTGCCACGGCGTGCGCTGGCGCGTGCCGGGTTCCTTGGTCAGCATGTGGTCGTGGTACAGCCGGATGCTGCGGCTGCCGCTCAGCAGCGCCGCGGCCGGCGCCAGGCCCGAGCCGAAGATCACTTCGCGGTAGGCGTCGCTGTCTTGCCAGTTGCAGAAGTCTTCGACGAAGCGGCCCGGGTCGTCGGGGCGGCTCGCGACCTTGGCGCGCGGGCTGGGCTGTGCCAGATTGGCGTCGATGCCCTCGCGCAGCCGCTGCACTTCGGCGGGGCTGAGCAACTGGCGGATGCACACCGCACCATCGTTGCGGAAGGCCTCGATCAACTCGGGCGTCACGCATTCGCGTGCGCGGGCTTCGGCGGTGGCTTGTGGTGTCATGGCGTGAACTCCCCTTGCAACAGATAACGTGAACCCGGATGCACCAGCCGCGCCAGCGTGATCGGCACGTCCTGGCTGACCGTGCGCCGCACCACCACCAGACACGGTTCGGTGCGGGCGATGCCCAGCAGCTTGGCTTCCTGCGCCGTGGGCAGCGCGGCCTCGATCGAATACTGCGCCTGCCACAGCGGCGCCACCTGCAGCAGGTACTGCGTCGGCGTGATCTGCGCGAAGTCGTTGCCCAGGTAGTCGGGTGCGCGCTGCGGGTTGACGTAGCGGTCCTCGCACTGCAGCGCGACGCCGTCCTCGAAGTGCACGATCAGCGTGTGGAACACCGGCGCGCCGGGCGCCAGCCCCAGTTTTTGCGCCAGCCCCTCGCCGGCGCTTTCTTCGCGCGACAGATGCACTTCGGCATGGTGGCGGTGGCCGCGCGCACTGATCTCCTCGTGCAGGTCGCGGATGCGCAGCTGCGACGCCACGCGCGCCAGGTGCGCGGCGAAGGTGCCCACGCCCTGCACGCGCTCGACCAGGCCTTCGCTGCGCAGTTCGTTCAACGCGCGCGTCACGGTCATGCGGCTGACGCCGAACTGCGCCACCAGCTCGGCGTCCGACGGCATCGCCGCGCCGGGCGGCCAGCGCCCGCGCGCCAGCTCGTCCTTCAGGTACTGCTTGATGCGCGCGTAAGGGGCGGCGGCCTGCAGCGCTCGCGTGGTGGGTGCGGACTGGGTGTTCATGGGATGGCGCAGTCTACTTGCATAGACAAGTCTATGCAAGCATCGATGCCTGGCAGCACATCGACGCGGCACCCGAGGACCGGCCAATCGCCGCGCCGCCGTCGCCGCTTCGATGCGGCCAGCCGTGTCGCGACCCCGGCCGAA
The DNA here is from genome assembly GCA_964477985.1 of uncultured Rubrivivax sp. Taxonomy (GTDB): domain Bacteria; phylum Pseudomonadota; class Gammaproteobacteria; order Burkholderiales; family Burkholderiaceae_C; genus Rubrivivax. Next base: position 17,255 of record CAYZGL010000052.1, read on the forward strand.
GCGCTGCGCTGCACGCACCTACACTGCCGCGCGATGACCGAGCACGCACACCGCGCATGAAGCCGCGCCGCATCGACCTGGCGCTGCAGGGCGGCGGCTCGCACGGCGCCTTCACCTGGGGCGTGCTCGACCGGCTGCTGGCCGACGAGCGCATCCGCATCGGCAGCGTCAGCGGCTCGAGCGCCGGGGCGATGAACGCGGTGGCGCTGGCTGCCGGCTGGACCGAAGGCGGCAGCCGCGGCGCGCGCGAGGCGCTGCGCCGGCTGTGGGCGCGGGTGGCCGACAGCCTGCACATGGCACGCTGGGCCGAAGCCTGGCTGGGCGCGACGCCGGGGCTGCTGGCGCCGCTGCCGGCGCCGCCGTGGCAGGCGGCGTGGAGCCTGGCGCAGGCCTGGTTCGTGCCGGCCAACGGCAACCCGCTGCGCGAGGTGCTGCAGGACACGATCGACTTCGAACTGGTGCGCCGCTGCACCGAGATCCAGCTGTACCTGGGTGCGACCAACGTGCGCAGCGGCCAGCTGCGCATCTTCCGCGGTGCGCAGATCGACCTCGACGCGGTGCTGGCGTCGGCCTGCCTGCCGATGTTGTTTGCCGCGGTGGAAATCGACGGCGAGGCCTACTGGGACGGCGGCTACATGGGCAACCCCTCGCTGCTGCCGCTGCTGGCCGACTCGCCCCACCTGGACTTGATGCTGGTGCAGGTGCACCCCAGCCGGCGCAAGTCGGTGCCGCTGACGCCGACGCAGATCCTCGACCGCATCAACGAGATCAGCTTCAACGGCAGCCTGGTCAAGGAGCTGCGTGCGCTGGCGGTGCTGCGCAAGCTGGTGCAAGACGAAGGCATCGACACGCGCCACGCGCGCGCGCCGCTGCTGCGCAAGGCCGCCGCGTTGCGCGTACACCGCATCGAAGGCGGCGAGCAGCTCGACCCGCTGGACACCACCGGCTCGCTGGCGACCCCGCGGCAGCACCTGCTGGCATTGCACCGCGAGGGTTATGCCGCGGCCGATCGCTGGCTGCTCGAGAACTGCAGCCATCTCGGCCGGCGCGGCACGGTGGACATCGTCGCCGAGTACCTGGTCGACTGAAGCGCGGTCGATCAAAGCTCTTGCGCGCCGCGCCTGCGGGTTTACCCTGATCTCCGTGGCGAACCATCCTCTTGCCTAGACTTGTCTAGTCAAGTACAGTCATGGCCATTGCACCAACCCCAGCGAAGAGGTGAACCCATGTCCGACCTGTCCGATGCCAGCCGAGTCTCACAAGCCCGCGTGGTGCGCGCCCCGCGCGGCAGCCAGCTCGCCTGCAAGAACTGGCTGATCGAAGCCGCCTACCGCATGCTGCAGAACAACCTCGACCCCGAGGTGGCCGAGAACCCCGACGCGCTGGTGGTCTACGGCGGCATCGGCAAGGCGGCGCGCAACTGGGACTGCTTCGACGCGATCCTGAAGAGCCTGCGCGAGCTGAACGAGGACGAAACGCTGCTGGTGCAGTCGGGCAAGCCGGTGGGCGTGTTCCGCACCCATGTGGACGCGCCGCGCGTGCTCATTGCCAACTCCAACCTGGTGCCCAAGTGGGCGACCTGGGAGCACTTCCACGAACTCGACCGCAAGGGCCTGATGATGTACGGCCAGATGACGGCGGGCAGCTGGATCTACATCGGCAGCCAGGGCATCGTGCAGGGCACCTACGAGACCTTCGTCGAGGCCGGGCGTCAACATTACCCTGTGGGCCCCTCGTCCGGCGAGTACGCCGGCCGGTCCCCCGAGGGGACGGCGCCGGGCTTGGGGCGGCCCGGCGCTCCGGCGCCCCGCGGTGAATGGACGGGCCGGTGGATCCTCACCGCGGGTCTCGGCGGCATGGGCGGCGCGCAGCCGCTGGCGGCGACCTTCGCCGGCGCGTGCAGCCTGAACATCGAATGCCAGCAGTCGCGCATCGACTTCCGCCTGCGCAGCCGCTACTTGGACGAACAAGCCAAGGACCTGGACGACGCGCTGGCGCGCATCAAGAAGTACACGGCCGAGGGCAAGGCGATCTCGATCGGCCTGCTCGGCAACGCGGCCGAAGTGCTGCCCGAGCTGGTCAAGCGCGCCAAGGCTGGCGGCATCAGGCCCGACCTGGTCACCGACCAGACCAGCGCGCACGACCTGGTGCACGGCTACCTGCCCAAGGGCTGGACGGTCGACGGCTGGAAGGCGGCACAACTCGACGCCGGCCAGCACGCGGCGCTGAAGAACGCCGCGGCCAAGAGCTGCGCGGTGCACGTGCAGGCGATGCTCGACTTCCAGGCGATGGGCATCCCCACCGTCGACTACGGCAACAACATCCGCCAGGTGGCTTTCGACGAGGGCGTTCAGCGCGCCTTCGACTTCCCCGGCTTCGTGCCGGCCTACGTGCGCCCGCTGTTCTGCCGCGGCAAGGGGCCGTTCCGCTGGGTGGCGCTGTCCGGCGACCCCGAGGACATCCGCAAGACCGACGCCAAGATGAAGCAGCT
>CAYZGL010000053.1:0-19652 GCA_964477985.1 uncultured Rubrivivax sp.
CATGTTCGACAAGCACCTGCAAAGCGCCGACTTCTTCGACGCCGCCAACCACCCGAAGGCCAAGTTCGTCGGCGACAAGTTCAGCTTCGACGGCGACAAGGTGACGCAGGTCGCGGGCCTGCTGACGCTGCGCGGCAAGACGCAGCCGGTGGTGCTGAAGGCCACCAACTTCAACTGCTACATGAACCCGATGTTCAAGCGCGAGGTCTGCGGCGGCGACTTCGAAACCACCATCAAGCGCAGCCAGTGGGGCGTGAGCTGGGGGCTGGACATGGGCTTCCCCGACGACGTGCGGCTGCTGGTCCAGGTCGAGGCGATCAAGCAGTAGTTCGGGCCCCGGCGCGGGCCTGGCCTTCGCCCGCAGCGGCGCCTGGCGCGCCTTACAGTGCAGCATGCCTGCAACCGACCTCCCCCTGGGCCCCGGCCTGCGCGTGCTCGAGCGCGGCTGGCTGTCGTCGAACAACATCCTGCTCGACGACGACCGCGGCGGTGAACGCGGCGCCACGCTGATCGACACCGGCCACTGCGTGCACGCCGCGCAGACCGTGGCGCTGCTGCGCCGCGCGCTCGGCGCGCGGCCGCTGCGCCGCATCGTCAACACCCACCTGCATTCCGACCACTGCGGCGGCAATGCCGCGCTGCAGCGCGCGTGGCCGCTGCAGACGTTGATACCGGCCGGCAGCTGGCGCGCGGTGCAGCACTGGGACGAAGGCGCGCTGAGCTACGCCGCCACGCGCCAGCGCTGCGATCGTTTCACCGCACAGGGCTGCATCACACCGGGCGAGGTGCTGCGCATCGGCGCGCGCGAATGGCAGGTGCTGGCCGCGCCGGGGCACGACCCCGAATCGGTGATGCTGTTCGACGCCGAACACCGCGTGCTGATCTCGGCCGACGCGCTGTGGGGCAACGGCTTCGGCGTGGTCTTTCCCGAGCTGGACGGCGAGCCCGGCTTCGACGATGTCGGCCGCGTGCTCGACCTGATCGAATCGCTGCCGCTGCGCTGCGTGATCCCCGGCCACGGGCCGGCCTTCGGCGACGTGGCCGCCGCGCTGCGGCGCGCGCGCGAGCGGCTGGCCGCATTCAAGGCCGACCCGGCGCGGCACCTGCGCCACGGCGTGAAGGTGCTGCTGAAGTACCACCTGATGGAAGAGCGCCAGCAGCCGCTGGCCGAATTGCGCGAATGGATGCGCGGCGTGCCGCTGCTGCGCTCGGTGTGGCTGGCGCTGGCCCGCCCCGACGGCAGCCTGACCGCGTGGTCCGAGCGTGTACTGCAGGATCTGCTCGCCGGCGGCGTGCTGCAGCTGCGCGGCGACGTGGTGTTCGACGTTTGAAGTCGAACCTGAATTCATCCCACGCAGCGAAAAACAGGACGCTGCAGCCGGCGCGGGCGTGTCCTGCGCGCCTCTGCGAAGCTCTGCGTTGCTGCTTGCCCCTGCGGTGAAGGCTGTCGGCTGCTTCACGCGCCGCCGGCCGCGCCCGCCGCGTGCTTGTCGCGCAGTTCGCGCTTGAGCACCTTGCCGATCGCGCTGCGCGGCAGCTCGTCGATGAAGTGCACGGCGCTCAGCCGCTGCGTCTTGCCCAGCCGCGCGTTGCACCACTGCAGCAGTTCGTCCTGCGACAGTGCCGCGTTCGCGCCGCGCACCACGTAGGCCACCGGCGTCTCGCCCCACTGCGCCGACGGCACGCCCACCACCGCCGCGTCGGCCACCGCCGGGTGCTGGCGCAGCACGCCTTCCAGGTCGCTGGGGTAGATGTTGAAGCCGCCGCTGATGATCATGTCCTTGCGCCGGTCGAACAGCGTCAGGAAGCCGTCGGCGTCGAAGCGGCCGATGTCGCCGGTGCGGATGAAACGCTTGCCGCTGGCGTCGAACCACTCGGCCTCGCGTGTCTTGTCGGGCTGGCCGTGGTAGCCGCTCATCATGCCCAGCGAATGGCCGACCACCTCGCCGGCCTCGCCGGGCGGCACTTCGACGCCTTGCTCGTCGATCAGCCGGATGTCGTGGCCCTCGGACGGCCGGCCCACCGTGTGCAGCTTGTCGGGGAATTCGTGCGCGTTCAGGATGCAGGTGCCGCCGCCTTCGGTCATGCCGTAGAACTCGACCAGCCCGCCCGGCCAGCGCTTCAGCACCTCGGCCTTCAGCGCGGCGCCGAAGGGCGCGCTGGTGCAGAACTTCATGTGGAAGCTGCGCAGGTCGTGGCGGTCGAAATCCGGCCGCGCCATGATGCGCTGGTACTGCACCGGCACCAGCATGGTGTGCGTGACGCGCAGATCCGAAGCCAGCTTCAGGTACTCGGCGGCGTCGAACTTGGCCATCAGGTGCACCGCGCCGCCGCAGGCCAGCGTCGGGAAGAACACCACCAGCGTGGTGTTCGAATACAGCGGCGTGGCCAGCAGCGTCACCGACTCCGGCCCATAGCCGTAGGCCGCGCCGCGCTGCACGTGGGCCCAGCGCATGCCGTGCGGCTGCACGATGCCCTTGGGCGTGCCGGTGGTGCCGCTGGAATAGATGATGTTGAACGGCAGCTGCGGCTCGATGTCGACCGGCGCCGGCCTGGCGCCCGGCGGGGCCAGCCAGTCGTCCAGGCCCTGCGCCTCGAGGGTGGCATTCAGCGCGACCGTGCGCAGCGCCGCCCCGCCCAGCAGCGGCGCGGCAGCGTCGTCGGCGAACAGCACGCGGGCCTGCGAATCGCGCAGCATCGCCGCGAACTGCTCGGGCGTGACCGACGGCGCCAGCGGCGCCACCGCCACGCCGGCGCGCAACGCGCCGAGGAAGACGGCCGCATAGGCCGGCGCGCTGTGCGCGCAGATCGCGATCGCATCGCCCTGGCGCATCCCGTCGCGCTGCAGCGCGGCGGCCACGCGGTCCATCAGCGCGTCGAGCTCGGCGTAGGCCAGCCGCTGAGCGCCTTGCGCCAGCGCGGTGTGGCGCGGCCGCGCGGCCGCGCGCTCGCGAATCAGCTCGGCAATGGTGCGAAAGCTCGGGTCGGTCGAGGGCGGGGTCATGGGCATGCTCCTGCGGGGTTCGCGCGCGTTGGGTCGTGCGGCACCGCCGGCGCTACAGCAGCTGCTCGGGCACGAAGGGGCTGACCAGCAGGTTGTGCAGCCGCAGCCAGGGCGAGGTCTCGGGCTCCTCGGTCAGCACCGTTTCGGTGTCGCCGTCCATGGTCAGCCATTGCAACTGGCCATAGGCGTCCATGCGCACGCGGTAGGCGCTTTGCAGCTTGCTGATGTTGACGATGCGCAGCAGCTCCTTGGCCAGCGCGGGGCTGTCGACGAAGATGCCGAGTTCGGTGTTCTGCGTATCCGAGCGCGGGTCCAGGTTCATCGAGCCGATGAACACCGTGCGGCGGTCGACCACCGCGGTCTTGGCATGCAAGCGGCCGAACGACGAGCCGAACACGCCCAGGCGCATCGAGCGGCGCGTGCGTTCAGGGCTCAGTTCGTACAGCTCCACGCCGTAGGCCAGCAGCTGCGGCCGGTAGCGCGCGTAGCCGGTGTGCACCAGCGGCTCGTCGGTGGCGGCCAGCGAATTGGTCAGCACCACGGTGTGCACCTGGCGCCGGAGGAGCTGCTCGAACGCGCCGATGCCCAGCGGCCCGGGGATCAGGTAGGGGCTGGTGATGACCAGCTCATGCTCGGCGGCCCAGATCTGCATGCGCACTTCCTTGGACACGCTCATCTCGCGTGCTTCCTCGGGGCTCATCTTGTCGCGCTTGTTCGGCGGGTCGGTGAAGGCGCGTGCACTCGCCCAGATCAGGCCGACGCGGCCGGCGTCCAGGTCCTCGCCGACCGGGCCGTAGCCGAGCGCGTCCACCGGCGGCAGCTCGGGCGGCGCATGCTCGACCGGGCTCAGGCGCTCGAACTCGGCCATCGCCTGCGCCGCCGGCACCGCGGCCGCAACGATCGCCTGCACCGGGTAGACGACCTCGCTGTTCCAGTACTGGTCGAAGATGTGCTGCAGCTGGGCGATGAGCGCGCCGGCGACGAGGCTGTCCATGTCGACGAAGTTGCTGCTCATGTCGAGCATGAAGTACTCGTCGCCGATGTTGCGCCCGCCGGCCACCGCGAACAGCCCGTCGGCGATCAGCAGCTTGTTGTGCATGCGGTGGTTGACGCGGTGCAGATCGCCCAGCGATCCGGCAAAACGCCCCAGCGTCGAGCCGCGCAGGCAGCAAAAGGGGTTGAACAGCCGCACCTCGACGTTGGGCTGATCGGCCAGCGCGCGCAGCATGGCATCGGTGTGCGCGGTGTACAGGTCGTCGACCAGCAGCCGCACGCGCACGCCGCGCGCCGCGGCGTCGCGCAGGCTGCGCAGCAGCAGCCTGCCGGTGGCGTCGTCCGCGATCACGTAGTACTGCAGGTCCAGGCTGTGCTGCGCGCGGCGGATCAGCTGCAGCCGCGCGTCCAGCGCATAGGGCCCGAGCGGCAGCAGCCTGAAGCCCGACAACCCGCCCGGCGGCGTCGAAGCCTTGGCGATGGCGGCGAGCTCGCCGTCGTCGCGCGCCGGCTGTGCGGTCGATGCCGGCTGGGGCGCAGTGGGCGGCAGCGTGCCGCAGGCCGACAGCAGCAGCGTCAGCAGCGCCAGCAGCATCAGCAGGGCCGGGCCCCGCCCGCGCAGGCCGCCGGCGATCTGGCAACATGAATCGCACCGCGCGGGCCGGGAAGGCCGCGTGAGCCGGTCCGGGAGAAAGCGCATGAAACGAGCCATCGCACTGTTCATCCTGCTGCTGGGGGCGCTGCGCCTGCCGGCGCACGCCGCGCTGGACGTGGGGGACCCCGCGCCCGACTTTACTGTGCCGGCGGCGCTGGGGGGCAAGGTCTTCAGCTACAAGCTGTCCGAGCACTTGGCCAAGGGGCCGGTGGTGCTGTATTTCTTTCCCGCGGCCTTCTCCGACGGCTGCTCGATCGAAGCGCACCAGTTCGCCGAGGCCATCGGCCGCTACGAGGCGCTGGGCGCGTCGGTGATCGGCGTATCGGGCGACGACCTGGAGCTGATCACGCGCTTTTCGGTGCAGGTCTGCCAGGGCAGGTTCCCGGTGGCGGCCGACGAGGACAAGGCGGTGATCAAGGCTTTCGACGCGGCGATGCCGACGCGCCCGGAGTATGCGAACCGCATCTCCTACGTCATCGCGCCGAACGGCAAGGTGGTCTACAGCTGCCTGAGCCTGAACCCGAACAAGCACGTGGAGAAGACGCTGGCCGCGCTGGCGCAGTGGGCGCAGCAGCGTGCGCGCGAGCCGCTGCGCTAGACTGCGCGCCATGTTCATGTCCTGCAAGCACGGGTCGCGCGACCGGGGAGCCTGGCCCTGGCGGCGCGGCCACCCGCACGCATAGCTTGCCGCCGGCCGCCGGCCGGCTCCCCGAACCTTGCGCCTGCCCGTGGCCAAAGCCACCGCGGCAAGCCGCAAACGCACAGGATCCGACGTGATCACCGAACTCGAATTCAAGAGCCTGAGCGCGCAGGGCTACAACCGCATTCCGCTGATCGCGGAAGCCTTCGCCGACCTGGAAACCCCTTTGTCGCTGTACCTGAAGCTGGCTTACGCCTCGGGCGGCGGCAAGCACAGCTTCCTGCTGGAAAGCGTGGTCGGCGGCGAGCGTTTCGGCCGCTATTCGTTCATCGGCCTGCCGGCGCGCACGCTGCTGCGCGCCAGCGGCTTTCGCACCGATGTCGTCACCGACGGTGCGGTGGTCGAGGTGCACGAAGGCAACCCGCTGGACTTCATCGCGCAGTATCAGCAGCGCTTCAAGGTGGCGCTGCGGCCCGGGCTGCCGCGCTTTTGCGGCGGCCTGGCCGGCTACTTCGGCTATGACGCGGTGCGTTACATCGAGCCCAAGCTGGCTGCCACGCAGAAAACCGGCGGCATCGACACGCCCGACATCCTGCTGCTGCAGTGTGAGGAGCTGGCCGTCATCGACAACCTGTCGGGCCGGCTGTACCTGATCGTCTACGCCAACCCGGCCGAGCCCGAAGCCTTCGCCAAGGCCAAGCGCCGGCTGGCGGGCTTAAGCGACAAGCTGCACTACAGCGTCACCGCGCCGGCGGTCAAGCGCGGGCCATCGCATGCGGTGCAGCGCGAGTTCGCCAAGGACGACTACCTGGCCGCGGTTTTGCGCGCCAAGGAATACATCGCCGCCGGCGACATGATGCAGGTGCAGGTGGGCCAACGGCTGCACAAGCGCTACACCGAGAGCCCCTTAAGCCTGTACCGCGCGCTGCGTTCGCTGAACCCGTCGCCGTACATGTACTTCTACGACATGGGCGACTTCCAGATCGTCGGCGCTTCGCCCGAAATTCTGGTGCGCCAGGAGCACACGGCCCAAGGCGACAAGGTGATCATCCGCCCGCTGGCCGGCACGCGCCCGCGCGGCGCCACGCCCGAGCAGGACCAGGCGCTCGAAGCCGAGTTGCGCAACGACCCGAAGGAGCGCGCCGAGCACGTGATGCTGATCGACCTGGCGCGCAACGACATCGGCCGCATCGCCAAGATCGGCAGCGTCAAGGTGACCGAGGCCTTCGCCATCGAGCGTTATTCGCACGTGATGCACATCGTCAGCAACGTCGAGGGCCTGCTGGTCGATGGCATGAGCAACCTCGATGTGCTGCGCGCCACCTTTCCGGCCGGCACGCTCACCGGCGCGCCCAAGGTGCGTGCGATGGAGCTGATCGACGAGCTGGAACCCGTCAAGCGCGGCATCTACGGCGGCGCGGTCGGCTACCTGAGCTGGGCCGGCGACATGGACGTGGCCATCGCCATCCGCACCGGCATCGTCAAGGACGGCACACTCTACGTACAGGCCGCGGCCGGTGTCGTCGCCGACTCGGTGCCCGAGCTGGAATGGAAGGAAACCGAGGCCAAGGCGCGCGCGCTGGTGCGTGCCGCGGAGTTGGTGGAAGAGGGGTTCTGAGCGCCCCCAGGGCCGGGCTGCACCCAGCCCGCCATCGGACCTGCAGGTCCGATGGCCCTCACCAGGGGAAGAACAGTCCGCAGTGGACTGTTCTTCGTCCGGGCTCGGCCCACCCGCGGGGGTCAATGAAACTTGGGGCGGCCCGGCGTTGACTCATGAGCGCGTTCTGATCTCGCCGGTGCGACACCGCAAAATGACGCGATGTCGCGCCGCAGCACCCCCTTCCAGTACGTCAACATCCACGGTCAGCCGCTGGGCAAGGTCGGCGAGGCCGAACGCACGGTCAAGCAGGAAGCCGAGGCGCGGCGCGACGACGAAGTCGCCGCCAAGCTGAGCGCGGCGGACCTGGAGCAGGTGTTCGATGCGCTGGTGCTGGCCGGCTGGCACCGCGGCAAGACCGCGCTGACGGCACTGTTGCGCGCGCTGGACTGGCGGCGCGAGGACGGCCGCGCGTTCGGCGGCGCCGAGACCGGCGGCGCATTGCGCCGGCTGCTGGCGTTGAACCGCGTGCAAGCGCACGAAGGCGAGGGCTGGTCGGTGAGCGCGCCGCTGGCCGAAGCGCGTCTGGCCGCGCTGTTGACCGAGGCACGAACCCGCGGCGCCTGGCGCGCGCTGGTGTGGGTGGCCGGCGGTGCCTACGGCCCGATGGAGCGTGAGCCCGGCTGCTACACGCCGCGCCACGAGGACGAATCCGTGGCCGTGCTGCGGCTGGTGCTGCTCGACGGCGTCGATGCCAAGGCCTACATGGCGCTGGCCCATCGCGCGCTGCAGGCCGTCAACTCCACCGGCGTGGTGCTGCGCACGCTGGCGCAGCTGCAGCGCGTGGGGCTGTTCGAGCGCATCGATGCCGCGCTGCGCTGGCAGCTGCTGGCCTCGCTGGATCTCTATGGCTTGCTGTCGCGGCACCCGGCGCTGCAGGACTGGGTCGAGGCGCATATCCACGAGGCGCCGGCCGCGGGTGCCACCGGCTTGCGGCTGCGCGTGGCCGAGATGCGGCTGCAGCGCGGCGACGGCGAAGGCATGCAGCGTGTGATCGGCAACGACGACGAGGCGCGCGCCTTCCTGCCGCTGCTGCAATCGCTGCTGCCGGCGCGGCAGGGGCGCTTTGCCGAAACCGTGCAGGCCTTCCCGCCGGCGTGGAAGGCGCTGTGCGCGCACCTGGGCAAGAAGCGCGGCTTTGCGCCGCCCAGCATCCTGCAGTGGTACCCGCTGGCGCTGCTGGCGCAGCACGATGCCGCCGCCTGGACCACCGCGCGCAAGTTCTGCATCGCGATGTCGGGCTCGCGCACGCCTTCGCCCTTCGACCACTGGGGCCGCTGGGCCCACGTGCTGGCGGCGCGGCTGGGCGACGCGCGGCTCGAGCCCGACGCGCTGGCCGCCGGCCGCCATGCGCAGCACGACTTGCTCGATGCCGACGCCCACGCCGACCGGCTGGTGCTGGCCGCGTGGCTAGGCAAGGCGCCGCCGGGCTGGGATGCGGCGCTGCTCGCCACGCTGGTGCAGCGGCTGCACCAGGCCGGCCTGGCGTGGAAGGCCGATCTGGTGGCGCAGGCCTGCGAGCATCTGGGTTGGCCGCAGCCGCCACGCCCGGCCGACGCACCACCGCCTTGGGGCGTCGAGTACTTCGCGCCGCGGCAGGACGCCTGGCGCGATGCGCTGGCCGCCATCGCCGCGCTGGGCGAGGGTGCCGCCGCCACGGCGGCCAAGCCGGCGGCCACCTTGCGCTGGCGGCTGAGCCTGGACGACGCCGGCCGTGTGCACGACCTGCACGCCTTCGAGCCGCCGGCCACGGCGCGCGGCAAGGCCAAGCCGCTGACGCCGCTGCAGCTGAAGAAGCGCACCCAGCTCGACCCGCGCGACGCTGCGGTGGCGCGCGCGCTGCGCCAGGACCGCTACCGCGCCAGCAGCGTCGGCTTCGACCTGACGCAGGCCGCGGCCGCGCTGGTCGGCCACCCGGCGCTGGAGCTGGACGACCTGCCCGGCGTGGCCGTCGAGCTGGTGGAAAGCCTGCCGGTGCTCGAGGTACAGCGCGAGCGGCGCGCTGGAGATGAGCAGGGCGCCGAGCATTACGTGTTCCGCCTGCACGACGAGCTGCTGGCCGACGACGAGCCCGATCTGGAATTCCACGCGCCCTTCGACGACGACTTCGACGCCGAGATCGAGCGCCGCAACAGTCTGCGCATCGTGCGCGATGCGCCCGAGCGTGCGCGGCTGATGCGCATCAGCGCGGCGCAGCGCCGTGTCGCCGAGCTGGTCGCGCAGCGCTGGACCGTGCCGGTGGACGCCGGCGCCGAGCTGGACGCCGCGCTGCGTGTGCTGTCGGGCCACTTCGTGCTGCACAGCGACGCCGCCGCCGGCGAACCGGTGCAAAGCGACGCGCGGCTGGTGGCGCAGTTGCAGCCGCGCGGCGAGGCGATGCGCCTGACGCTGGCGGTGCGGCCCTTCGGCGACTTCGGCCCGCTGCTGGTGCCCGGCCACGGCCGTGCGCGGCTGATGACGCTGCGCGGCGGCGTCAGCCTGGCCACCGAGCGCGAACTGCACGCCGAAACCACGCACCTGCAGGCGGTGTTCGAGCGGCTGCCCTTCCTCGGCGGCGACGAGCTGCCCGGCGACGGCAGCTGGCTGCTGGAAGAACCCGAACACGCGCTGGCGGCGGTGCACGAGCTGGGCCGGCTGGCGGGTGAAGCTACCGCGCTGCGCGCCATCGAGTGGCCCAAGGGCAAGCCGCTGCGCGTGCACGACCCCGAGGCCCAGGCCTTCGCCACCACCTTGTCCAGCGGGCGCGACTGGTTCGGCCTGGCCGGCGAGCTGCGGCTGGACGAGCAGCGCGTGCTGTCGCTGCAGCAGCTGCTGGGCCTGCTGCGCGAGGCGCGCGGCAGCCGCTATGTGGCGCTCGGCGAAGGTGAATACCTGGCGCTGGCCGACCAGCTGCGCCAGCGGCTGGCCGAGCTCGACGCCCTGGCGCAGGCCGACGGCGACAAGCTGAAAGTAAGCGCCACGGCTGCCGCCTGGCTGGCCGACGTCGCACCCGAACTCGGCGCCAAGGGCGACGCGGCCTGGCGCCAGCGCGCCGCTGACCTGGAACGCGCCGCCGCGCTCGAACCCGAACTGCCGCACGGCTTGCAGGCGACGCTGCGGCCCTACCAGCACGAAGGCTTCGTGTGGATGCGCCGCTTGGCCGAAGCCGGCTTCGGCGCCATCCTGGCCGACGACATGGGGCTGGGCAAGACGGTGCAGACCTTGGCGCTGCTGCTGGCGCGCGCCGCGGCCGGGCCGACGCTGGTGGTGGCGCCGACCTCGGTGTGCGGCAACTGGGCGGCCGAGACCGCGCGCTTCGCGCCGGCCCTGCGCTGCAGCGTGTATGGCCAGGGCGAAGTCGAGCGCGCGGCGCAGATCGAACAGGCGGCGGCCGGCGACGTGCTGATCGTGTCCTACGCGCTGCTGCTGCGCGACGCCGAGGCCTTTGCCGCCAAGCCCTGGGCGACGCTGGTGCTCGACGAAGCGCAGGCGCTGAAGAACGCCGCCACGCAGCGCGTGCAGGCGGTGGGCACGCTGCAGGCCGACTTCAGGCTGGCGCTGTCGGGCACGCCGGTGGAAAACCGGCTGGCCGACCTGTGGTCGATCATGAACCTGCTGAACCCCGGCCTGCTGGGCAGCACCGCGCGTTTTGCCGAACGCTTCGGCAATCCGATCGAGCGCCAGCGCAACGAAGGGGCGCGCTCGCGGCTGCGCCGGCTGGTCTCGCCCTTCCTGCTGCGGCGCACCAAGGCGCAGGTGCTGGCCGACCTGCCGCCGCGCACCGAGATCGTGCAGCGCATCGAGCCCGGCGAAAACGAGCGCGCCTTCCTCGAAGCGCTGCGCCGCGACGCGCTGGCGCGCATCGCGCAGCTCGACCCGGGCGATGCCAACCAGAACCGCTTCAACGTGCTGGCCGAACTGACCCGGCTGCGCCGCGCCGCCTGCGACCCGCGGCTGGCCGCGCCCGAGCTGGGACGCATAGGGGCCAAGGTGCAGGCCTTCGAGCGGCTGGCCACCGAGCTGGTCGAGTCGCGCCACCAGGCGCTGGTGTTCAGCCAGTTCACCGACTTCCTGAAGCTGCTGGCCGAGCGGCTGGATGCGGCGGGGCTGCGCTACCAGTACCTGGACGGCAGCACGCCGGCGGCGGCGCGCAGCGAGCGGGTGGCGGCGTTCCAGCGCGGCGAGGCCGACCTGTTCCTGATCAGCCTGAAGGCCGGTGGCTTCGGGTTGAACCTGACCGCCGCCGACTACGTGATCATTGCCGACCCGTGGTGGAACCCGGCCGCCGAGGACCAGGCGATGGGCCGCGCGCACCGCATCGGCCAGCAGCGCCCGGTCACGGTGTACCGGCTGGTCACCGCCGGCTCGGTGGAAGAGCGCATCGTCGCGCTGCACCACGACAAGCGCGAGCTGGCCGAAGGCCTGCTGGCCGGGCAGGACAGCGCGGCGCCGCTGGCCGCCGGCGAGCTGATCGACCTGCTGCGCGAAGCCGATTGAAAGGAGCCCTGAAATGACCCGCATCTCGATGTACCAGGCCAGCGTGCCGCGGCTGGTGAACACGCTGGGCAACCTGTCGAACATGCTCGACAAGGCGCAGGCGCATGTGGACGCCGGCAAGATCGGCATGGCCGAGTTGATGCAGCGCCGGCTGATCGCCGACATGTACCCGTTCTACAAGCAGGTGCAGATCGCCTGCGACAAGGCGCGCAGCGTGGTCGCGCGGCTGGCCGGCCTGGACGTGCCGGCCTACGCCGACGACGAGACCACGCTGGCCGAGCTGCAGCAGCGCATCGCGCGCAGCATCGACTTCATGCGCAGCGTGCCGCCCGAACGCATCGATGGCAGCGAGGACAAGGATATCGAGCTGCCGGTGACCGGCAAGCCCACGCGCTACAGCGGGATGCAGCTGCTGCTCGGGCACTCGCTGCCCAACGTGTACTTCCACACCGTCACCGCCTACAACATCCTGCGCCAGCTCGGCGTGCCGGTGGGCAAGCGCGACTTTCTCGGCAATCCCTAAGGTCGGGCGGCGTGCAGGCGCGGCGGAATGGGTCAACGCGGCCGGCGCGCTGCCGGCACTTGTCGGGTCGCTTTCAACTCACGCTGGCGGCCATGACGCGACGCCCGTCGCCCCGAGTTCGTCGCGGCAAAGCGGCCCGTCCGGATGGAACGAACTAAATGCCCGACAACATCGCGTCCATCGCTGACACCAGAGCGCTGGACTGCGCGGCCACGTTGTCGACCGACCGCCGCAAGGTCTTGGCCGGCAACGGCGCAGCATAGTGCGCCAGAGCGTGCAGGCGTTGGCCATTGACCACGATGACCGGACACAGCGCTGTGGGCACCTTGCCCGCGAAATCCAGCACCGCCAACGGTATGGTCATGCGCGTGGACAGGGCATCGAGCAGGTCACTCTGGATGACCACCACGTACGGGATGCCATCGGCAGCGCTGCTGCTCGGGTTGATGTAAACGTCGTACTGGGCCATCCGACGCTCACCACGGACGCAGGTCGGCACCTGGAATGCCGCGCGTCTCGAAGCGGGCGTTCTGCGAGGCGATCCAGTCGCCATACTCGGCTTCGAACACCGCCTTGCGCGCTGCGCGGCTGGCCTTGTCGTGCTTGGCCTGCAGGGCCTGGTATTGCTCGACCGAGAGGATCACAGTGTCGACTTGACCGGCCTTTTCGACGAACACCGGTTCACGCTTGGCTTGAGCGCAGAGGCTGCCAAAGCGGTTCTTGGCTTCGGTGGCGGTGACGCGCATGGTTGGCTCCTTGGAGGTTTGTCCATTTTAGCTATTCCTTGCCACACGCGGACGAAGACCCAGCATGCAGCGCATCGGGCGAGGCAGCGGCGGAGCGGCCCCTCATCGAGAACTGCGCCTGGCCGACAACCCTACTGGGAAACCAGGCGCTGAACGGCAGCGAAGTGCCGCGCGCCGCCTGTCGCTGCCGAGTGCTCGATCGCAAAGCCGCGATGGCGCCCGGCGGCGCGACCACGCGGTGCGCACCCGGACCACAGGGCTTGCGGCGGCGGCAACCGCCGCGCCAAGGCCGTCCGAATGAGATGCTTGCGCAGGCGCCGGGTTCTACTCTATGATTCCACAATAATGGAAGCATCAAGTGATGTCGTCCTGTCGACACTGGCCGAGAGCGATGCCGTCGCCGCGCTGGCCGCGCTGGCGCAGCCCATGCGGCTGCGCATCTTCCGCGCGCTGGTCGGCGCCGCGCCGCAGGGTATGACGCCGGGGGCGCTGTCGGCCACGCTGGGCGTGCCGGCGTCGACGCTGTCGTTCCATCTGAAGGAGCTGCTGCACGCCGGGCTGGTGACGCAGCAGCGTGACAGCCGCAACCTGATCTACCGCCCGGCGCTGGCGCGCATGAACGCGCTGCTGGACTATCTGACGGCGCATTGCTGCCACGGCGCAGGCTGTGGCGAAGGCCGCGCCGCCGCCGCCCGCCGCTGCTGAGCCTGCCCCGGCTGCAGCGTCTTGCTCACCCCCGCCTCCCGAACCAAGGAGATGACATGGACACCTCCCATCCGATGAACAGCGGCGTCAAGGAAGTCGTGCGCCAGAAATACGGCGAAGCCGCGCGCCGCGTCAGCGAAAGCGCCCAGGCCGGCTGCTGCGGCCCGGTCAGCAGCTGCTGCGGCGCCGCGCCGGCGGCGATCGGCGCGGTGGACCCGATCACATCCAACCTGTACGACGCGCTCGACGCGGGCCAGGTGCCGGATACCGCGCTGCTCGCGTCGCTGGGCTGCGGCAACCCCACTGCGCTGGCCGAACTGAAGGCGGGCGAAACCGTGCTCGACCTCGGCTCGGGCGGCGGCATCGACGTGCTGCTGTCGGCGCGGCGCGTCGGCCCCGGCGGCGTGGCCTACGGCCTGGACATGACCGACGAGATGCTCGCGCTCGCGCAGCACAACAAGCGCCGCAGCGGCTTGGCCAACGTGCACTTCCTGAAGGGCGACATCGAGCACATCCCGCTGCCGGCCGAGTCGGTCGACGTGGTCATCAGCAACTGCGTGATCAACCTGGCCGCCGACAAGGACCGCGTGCTGGCCGAGGCCTTTCGTGTGCTTAAGCCCGGTGGCCGCTTCGCGGTGTCGGACGTGATCGCGCGCGGCGAAGTGCCCGAGGCGATCCGCCGCAACATTGCGCTGTGGACCGGCTGCGTCGCCGGCGCGCTGTCCGACCGCGACTATCTCGACAAGCTCGCACGCGCCGGCTTCGCCGACGCCGGCATCGAACTCACGCGCGTCTACGGCGCCGACGATGCGCGCGACTTCCTCGCCGCGCAGGGCGCCGAGCTGCAGCAGCTGGCAAGCGAAGTCGACGGCAAGTTCGCCAGCGGCTTCATCCGCGCGACCAAGCCGGCTGCGGTGTCGGCGCAGCCGGGCGAGGGAACAGCGTCGGCGCCGGCCTGCTGCCCCCCCGCGGCGGGTGGCGGCCCCAAGGCGCAGGCCGGGCGTTCGCGCTGCTGTTGAAGCCGTGCGGGCGCGGCCCGGCGGCGGCGCAGCCGCCGCCGGGCATCATCCGCGCCGTGAAAGTCTTCGGCATCGCCGGCCATTCCGGCATGGGCAAGACCACGCTGCTCGAGCGGCTGGTGCCCGCCTTGCGCGCGCGCGGCCTGAGCGTGTCGCTGATCAAGCACAGCCACAAGGCCATCGAGATCGACCGGCCGGGCAAGGATTCGCACCGCCTGCGCGAAGCCGGCTGCCATGAGGTGCTGCTGCTGGGCCGCGAGCGCTGGGCGCTGATGCATGAGCTGCGCGGCGAGCCCGAACCGCCGCTGGAACTGCTGCTGGGCCACATGGCGCCCTGCGATCTGGTGCTGGTCGAGGGCTTCAAGGGCGGCGATTTTCCCAAGCTCGAGGTCTGGCGCGCCGAACTCGGCAAGCCCACGCTGTGGCCCGACTGGCCGGGCATCACGGCCGTCGCCAGCGATGCCGCCGTGCCCGCGCCGCTGGCGGCCGCGGCCGGCGGCCCGCACTGGCTGCCGCTGGCCGATACCGCTGCGATCGTCGAGTTCATCCTGGCCGCAACGAACACGGCGCAGCGCCATTGCGCGGCCGCGGCACGCACAGACGCTGGCGCGCGGCGGTGATAATTGCCGCCATGTCTGCGAAGCCTTCGATCATCTCGGCAGCGCGTTGCGGCGCTCGTTGGCGCAAGCCATCGAACTGAGCTGCCCCATCCAGCGCCCAGGCGGGCGTTTCGTCACCCACCAGGCTGAACGGCGGTGTGGCCCCAGCGGCCAGGCCGCCGCAAAGCAGCCGCAGCGTGGGTGCCACTGCAAGACCTCCGAGCCACAGGACGGTGTGCGATGCTGCTGATGATCGACCAACTTCAGGTGGGTCTCACGGCATCCCACCACGGCCCGCAAACCCGCGCCAGTGCTGGCGATTCGGGCTCCTGACGTCTCACGGCGGATCGCTCCAGCCCGGCGAAAAGCGGGTATCGATGCGGGTATCGCAACCGATACTCCGCTGCGCCAAGCCCTACATCCCCTCGCTCCTCAGGTTGGCCTCATCGTCTTCGCGGCGAGCGTCGTGCTCATAGTGCTTTGCGACTGAGTTGAGCGCTTCTGCGAGCCGTGGATAGCGAGGAGCCACTGCTGCCGCTCGTTCCCTGAATCGTGCAGCCAGCACGCGCTCCTGAGCGCCGCCCTCGCCCATGGCGCGCGAAGTCACGCCGCGATTGTTGAAGACACCGGTGAAGAAGCCTCGGCGCATATCCTCGTGTTGGTCGCTGTCCAAGAGCTCTGCGATGACTGAAGGAGGCCAGGTACCGTCGCTTTCGGCTTGGCAGTCGGATAGCCATCCCCCGATCGTGACGTCCGTAACCGCAACGCGGTCGGCCTCGGCTGCCAACCTGCGCACCTCGACTACCCAGCGCTTCAACTCCACGCCGTCGATGCTGCCATCGGCCATCTTCCCAGGGATACCTCTGCCGGAGTGCAGGACGTGCCAAGCCAAGTCGCCCGCCGCTTTCAATGAATCGTTCATTGGCTCCGGCTCGCGGTTTCGAGGCTTGTAGACCAAGCAGATGCACTCCATGAACAAGGCTGGGTCCGCAAGTAGCTCGGCATACAGGCTCTTTGCGCCGTGCTCCGTGTGCTCCAGTGCGCGGAAGAACGCGAACTCAAGCATTGCAAGGTCTCTTCGAGGGACTTTGCCGGAAGCCTCGATGGCGCTGATCGCCTTGCCGATGTGCCATCCATCGGGCAGCCGCCCATCTGGCTCGGCACCGGACCGGATCGCGTCAAGGACTCCTTTGAGCACGTCAGCGTCAACACTTTCGGGCTGATACATCACCAGTTGAAATGCCGTGCGCGCGCGGCCGCGTTTGGTGAGTTGTTCCACGGCTATGTTGGTGCTTGCGGTGTCGAGCCTGCAGATGCCGGGAACGACCGCAGCCCAATACCTGTCCTGCGAGACGCCCTCGTGCGACTCCAGCAACTTCCAGCTCTCGGGCGTGAAGGGTGCGCTGATCAGCAGGTCGGGGACAGCTGACGATAGCCCATGGGCCTGCAACTGTGAGATGGTCTGGTCAAGAGTGGCTGCGCGCTTTTGATCGCTCATCCCTGCAAGCAATCCTCGGATCACCAGGTCGAAGTTGGCCCAACCGACTGTCAGCCGTCGTTCCAGCAGCCATCCAACGGTTTCATCCGGGTCAAGTGCCGAACTGCCGATCTCCCGTCCAACCAGCCCGGGCGCTGCGGCTTCCGCCGCAAGTCGTGTGATGCCTGGCCAGCCCAGCGACGCGAACACCGACCCAAGGGCTCGCCCCCGCTCCCTGGCGAGCGTGTCGCGATGGAGTTCATGGTCCTGTTCTCGCCCGTCAGGCAATGTGATCCAGTCAGATGCGAAGAGCCATAGGCTGGCTTTGACCTGGTCGTTGGGAGCCAGACGGTCGAACATGGGCCGAAGCCTCTCGGCTGCTGCGCGTGATTTGCGGTCACCATCCAGGTTGTAGGAGTTGTGCCAACCCAAGTACTTGCAGAGACTGTCTCGGACGATCATCCGTCCATCGTCATCGAATGCCACCGCGGCTTCAACAAGGCAGACCACGGACTCCCTGTAGCTGCCGTCAAAGGAGTCGAGCGAAGCAACCAGCGTGGCGATACGTTCTGGACGTCCTTCCGCCTGGGCGATCACACGCGCGCCGAGCTCTGAGAGGTACCAAAGATCGACGCGACCACGCAGGTCTGACTTTCCCGCGTCGTCCTCGCGCCAGACTGGAGCAGCATTCGCGCTAGCCCACTGAGATCCTCGTGGAAGCAGCGAGACCATCAGGGACCAAGCAGAATCGTTGTGATCTCGAACGAGCCTGTCCAGCACGGCGAGGCGTCTCTCGCTCGATGCCATTGTTTGTGGCCACCAGGCGCGGAACAGCGATTCGAGTGATCTCGAGGGTGTATTGCCCCAGTTTCCTGGCACAGGTACCGTGGACAACTGCGCCAACACGTTGGCAACTCTATGCAGTCGCTCCGGTGACCATGCAAGCAGCTCCATGGCCCACAGCAGACCCGCATGCCAGCAGCGGCCGAGGGCACCTGATCCGCTCGACTCCGAAATCAATCGCGTGACGGTGCGGAGGGGCCCCCGGAGACTGTTCTCGATGGCAGATAGGAACTCGTCCGGAGCTGCTTCAGCCAGTTCTCGAAGAACGCCTGCTGCCGACAGCCATTGTTCGCCACTCGCGTCGTGCAGAAGTTGCCGAACCAAGACCGTCACTCGGCGGAGGATAGCGGCCGAGGACTCGCTGGAGACCCGCTCTGCGTAGACGCTTAGCTTGACTAACGAGTCGGCGATCGCGTCGATGACGATGCCCGACTCTTCCCGTGTCTTCCCATAGACGCTGGCCATCCAGCGTTTTTCCTCATCGAGCTCCAGTGTTGGATCGGGCTTTGCCAGCACTGCCTCTGCCACCGAGAAGAATCGGTTCAACGCGGCGGGCGTCAGTGCCGGGGCACACAGATCCAACAGTTCGAGCGGTGACCTTGCTCGCCAGACGGTGCCAATTTGAACGACAGGTGAATCGTCGGTTCGGGTCAGAGATCGAAGATCCAGGTCAAGTTCTTCGTACGGACGACCGTCGATTGCCTCCACGCAGGTCCGGTCACCTCCCTTGGCGCTGTTCCAGGACCCAATCAGACTAAGCGTGGACAGTGTACGGATGAAGGATTGATTCAACCATTGCGGGCGGCTGATGGCCGGGTTTTTCGCGCACACGCGTCGATACACAGACCAAGAACGCCCCACGCTCCGGGACAGGCGAGCAGCATCGGATTCTTCTTCTCCCAGCTGCACCAATAGCTGTTCGAAGGTGGATGAGGATGGGCGCGCAAGGCCGACGATCTGTGACTCATTGGGCGCGGCCCTAGACGTTGCGCCGAGCGGGCCCTCCGTCCGTTCGCCACGCCTGAGCGAAACGACGAGCGATAGGCCTTCTCGTGGTGCCCGTGCGGCCGCAACTTCAGGAGAGCAGGCAATCACTGCGCGAAGCGCGGCATTGCTGTCAACAAACCTCCAGCCGTCGACAGCCGAGATGTACGCGGCGTCGTCGGCCAACCCGAGAGCGGCGAGCCGCACGCATGCAAACGCTGCGGCCTCTTCCTGGCTGTCTGCCTCCACCGCAATGATCGAGGTTCGAGCGGAAATCAGTTCGTCGAAGCGTTGCGCCGCGGCGTCTCGGTCGGCAAGTAGCGCTTCGGCTGTCAATCGGCATCTCGACTGTCCTCGCCATCGTTGCCAGAAACTCTCCGTCGACTCGATTCCGGAGCCCGACAGACCAAGCAGCTCGGCAAACCAAAGCGTCACCGCGGGCGCACGCTCGAGCCAGGCCTCCAGGTCATCGGCGTCAAGAGCCCGTACCTCGCGCCATGGCGCAGCTTCTTCGGCAGCCTGGCGCCACGCATCTCGCTGGCGCCAGCGTCTCGGGGTGGCGAACATGAACGTGGCCGCGGCCATTTCACTGACGGAGGTCTCGAAAACTCGCTTGGCGAAGTCGTCGCTGGCCTTGCTCTGCGGCCGCGAATCGCAACCCATTTCCCAGCGTGCAGGTCCAGTTGGAACCCAAGGGTTGCCTTCAGTAGCGTCGGTAACCCCGTCCCAGCCAGGCTCGTTGATCGAGTCTCCGGTGCGCATCGCCAGCGCGGTTGTTGTCGACGTGGCTTGAACGAGGCGTCGAACGAGTAACGGAAGCTGTGCCTGTGCATCGCGGGTGTCTGCCCAAACCTCGATGTGCGTTGCTGTTACTCGCAATCTTGCCCCCTCTGGTCATGTCGATTTCGCTCACTGTGCTCGTTCGATTGAGCTGAACGCGTCGGTGTCTTGACTACGCTGTGAGCGGCGCGTACGAAATGCCACACGCAAAGAACCGGAAGTCCAGTCGCTTGAACGTGTCGTTGGCGCGAGCGCTGTTGACGAAGTGGGTTGGTCAAGCAGAGTTGAACTGACCGGCGCGCTGTTTGCGCAGGGCAAGTTTCGACAAGCGTATGCCCCTCACCGACATCAAGATCCGCCAGGCCAAGCCCGCCGACAAGCCTATCAAGGTTGCCGACACCGCCGGCCTGTACCTCGAAGTCAAGCCCAGCGGCTCCAAGCTCTGGCGCTACCGGTACCGCATCGCCGGGCGCGAGAACCTGTTCGCCGTCGGCGAGTGTGAACGCTGGTCAGGATCCGACACTATTCGCCGGTGAGGTGGCGGTTTTGGT
>CAYZGL010000054.1:0-19614 GCA_964477985.1 uncultured Rubrivivax sp.
GGTTGACCGGCCAGTTCCACGGCGTGATCAGGCCGCACACGCCGATCGGCTCCTTCACCACCATCGTCGTGCCCAGCGGCTGCTCGAAGCGGTAGTTTTTCAGCACCGCCAGCGCCGCCTGCAGGTGGCCGATGCCGCTGCCGGCCTGCGCCTTTTGCGCCAGCGCGGCAGGCGCGCCCATCTCCTCGGTGATGGCCGCGGCCATGTCGGCGTAGCGCTTCTTGTATTCGGCGATCAGCCGCTCGAACAGCGCGATGCGCTCGGCCAGGCTGCTTTGCGACCAGCCGTCGAAAGCCGCGCGCGCCGCGGCCACCGCCTTGTCGACGTCGGCCGCCGAACCCATGGCGATGCGCCCGGCCACGGCTTCGGTGGCGGGATTGATCACCTCGAGCGTCTTCGGTGTGACCGGATCGACCCACGCACCATTGATGTAGAACTTCAGATAGTCGCGCATATCACCAGCCCTCCGCGGCATTGGGGAAAAGCTCATTCTAGGCAGGCGGCAACGCTGCACCGAGCTGTGCCGAATGAGACCTCGCGACGTGGTGGAACGCGTGCTGCCGAGCCTGCTGTGGGGCGGCGCCAGCCCAGTGCGCACCGGATGTTCAGCGTTCCACCGGCACGCTGCCGCTGTCGATGTCGCGCTGCAGCCGGCGCACCTCGTCCAGCAGCTCGATGAAGCGCCGCCCGAACGGCGTGAGCCGGTAGTCGACCTCCACCGGCGGCTTGTCGCCCTGCACCGTTCGCCGCACGATGCCGAAGCGCTGCAGCTTGTGCAGCCGCTCGTTCATCACCTTGGCCGACAGCCCCGGGCAGGCACGCAGCAAGGCGCTCGGGCGGCTGGTGCCGTCGGCGGCCAGCCGCAGCAGGCTGAGCGACCACTTGCAGCCGACGATGCTCTCGACCATCGCCGCCACCTCGGGCTTGCCGGCCTCGTTGTCCGTCGTGTTGTCCGCCATCGAAGCTCTCGCCTGGTTACCCAACCTGCTTACCAAAAAGTGCGTTCTGGCCCCGCCGCCCGATGCAACGTACCGTTCGCACAGCGCCCAGCGTAGTGCAATGCGCCGGGGCTTGCCAACCGAAGGAGCCTTTCGATGACGACCACCCCCATCCCCGGCTACACGCTGGGCAGCGCGGCACGATCGCCCGTGACCCTGGCCGAGTTCGAGCTGATGAAGAACAGCGCGCTGTTCGGCGACGACGACGTGCGCGCGCTGCGGCTGTCGCACGACGTGGTCAAAGACCAGGTCGAGGCGATCCTCGACGTGTGGTACGGCTTCGTCGGCTCGCAGCCGCAGCTGCTGGCCAGCTTCAGCGGCCGCACATCCGGCCAGCCGCTGGGCGACTACCTCGGCGGCGTGCGCAAACGCTTCGGCCAGTGGATCCTGGACACCGCGGCGGCCCAGTACGACCAGCCCTGGCTGGACTACCAGCACGAGATCGGCTTGCGCCACCACCGCAGCAAGAAGAACCGCACCGACGGCGCCGACGCCAGCGCGATCGTGCCGTTTCGCGACCTGTTCGCGCTGATCTTCCCGGTCACCTTCACGCTCAAGCCCTTCCTGGCCAAAAAGGGCCACAGCGCCGAGCAGGTCGAGCAGATGCACGCGGCGTGGCTGAAGTCGTGCCTGCTGCAGCTGACGCTGTGGAGCTATCCGTACGTGAAGGACGGGGACTTCTGATGCCGGCACTCGAGCCCGCGCCGGCCTGGCACACCACCACCTGGTTGAACACGCCCGAGCCGCTGAGCCTCGAGCGGCTGCGCGGCAAGGTGGTGCTGCTGCACGCCTTCCAGATGCTGTGCCCGGGCTGCGTGGCGCACGCGCTGCCGCAGGCGCAGCGCGTGGCCAAGCTGTTCGCGCGCGCGCCGCTGGCCGTGATCGGCCTGCACACGGTGTTCGAGCACCACGCGGCGATGGGCCTCGAGTCGCTGCGCGCCTTCGTGCACGAGTACCGCATCAACTATCCGGTGGGCGTCGACGAGCCCGGCAGCGACGGCCCGATCCCGCGCACGATGCAGGCCTACGCGATGCAGGGCACACCCACGCTGGTGCTGATCGACGCCCAAGGCCGGCTGCGCCGGCAGGTGTTCGGCACACACGACGACCTGCTGCTGGGCGCCGAGCTGGCGACGCTGCTGGCCGAGGTGCCGGGCGGCTGAGCGCGCTGCGGTTTCAGCCCGCGCCCGGCTGGCGCAGCCGCTCGAACTGGCTGGCGGCGAACAGGAAGGTCCACGTCACCAGCACGAAGGGCAGCGTCAGTGCAGGCAAGCCGAAGGGCTCGAAGGCGGCCGACAGCGCCGCCGCCACGAACACCGCGGCGGCGCTGGCCAGCAGCGCGTACAGCCAGGCCGCGGCGTCGCCGGCCAGAAACACCGTCGCCAGCGCGATGGCCACCAGCACGCTGTTGAAGCCATAGAGCCCCGCACGCAGCGCCGGCTCGGCGGCCCCCAGCACCCAGGCGGCCAGCAAGCCCACCGCCGAGCCCGCGAGCGCGGCCACGCCGGCGCGGCGCGACGCGACCAGCAGGCCCAGCACGAACAGCCCGCCGCTGATCACCTCGCCCTGGAAGAACACCTGGCCGATGCCATTGAGCAGCCCGTGCACGACGGTCGCGGCGCTGGCCGCGGCGTCCACCGGCATCGCCTTGGGCAGGGCCGCCGGCGGCAAGGTCTCACCGGCTTGCAGCCGGCCCAGACGCAGGCTCGCCAGCAGCATGCCCAAGGTGCTGAAGACGAAGGGCGCGGTCAACGCCGGCATGTTCCAGCGGCCCAGCAGCTGCGTCAGCGCCGCCGTCACCACGCTGGATGCCGCGGCGCCGAACAGGGCGCTGGCCCAGCCCCAGGCATCGGGCTGCAGGAACAGCAACACGCCGATGGCCACCAGCGCGCCGTTGAAGCCGTACAAGCCGGCGCGCAGTTGCGCGCGCTCGGCGCCGAGCCATGCCGCCGCCGCGGTGCCCACCGCACTGCCCAGCAGCGCCGCCCACCCCAGCCGCGGCGCGCTGTAGAAGATGCCGGCCACGAACAGCAGCCCGGTGTAGGCATTGTTCTGGAACATCACCTGCGCGACGCCGCGCAGCACCACATCGACGCAGGCCGCCAGCCGCGGCGGCGCATCCGCCGCATCCCATTGCAGGCCGCTCGAACCCAGGCGCACGGCCATCGCGCATCCCCCCAATCTTCTGCAGGGCCGCGAGCATAGCGGCCGGCGCTCGCTGCCGCCTCGGCGACAAGCGCGGCCGCCACCGTCTGCTACCGTCACCCACCGCCGCGGCAGCGCCGCACCACCGCACCACCGCACCCCAGGAGTCACCATGGATTTCACGATGTCGGACAAGCAGGCCTACTGGCGCAGCCGAGTGGTCGACTTCATGAACGAGCACGTCTACCCGGCGGTGCCGATCTGGGAGCAGCAGATGCACGCCTTCGGCGCCAACCGCTGGCAGGTGCCGGCGGTGCTCGAGCCGCTGAAGGCCAAGGCCAAGGCGGCCGGGCTGTGGAACCTGTTCCTGCCCAAGGATTCGCTGCCCGAAGACAGCCCGCACCAGGGCGCCGGGCTGACCAACCTCGAATACGCGCTGTGCGCCGAGGAGATGGGCAAGGTCGAGTTCGGCGCCGAGGTCTTCAACTGTTCGGCGCCCGACACCGGCAACATGGAAGTGCTGGCGCGCTACGCCGACGACGAGCAGAAAGAGCGCTGGATGAAGCCGCTGCTGGCCGGGCAGATGCGCTCGGCCTTCCTGATGACCGAGCCGGCCGTGGCCTCGTCGGACGCGACCAACATCGAGACCTCGATCCGGCGCGACGGCGAGCACTACGTGATCAACGGGCGCAAGTGGTGGAGCTCGGGCGTGGGCGACCCGCGCTGCAAGATCGCGATCCTGATGGGCAAGACCGACCCGCAGGCGCCGCGCCACGCGCAGCAGTCGCAGATCCTGGTGCCGCTGGATGCGCCGGGCATCGAGATCGTGCGCATGCTGCCGGTGTTCGGCTACGACCACGCGCCGCACGGCCACGGCGAGGTGCTGCTGAAGGACGTGCGCGTGCCGCTGTCCAACCTGCTGCTGGGCGAAGGGCGCGGCTTCGAGATCGCGCAGGGGCGCCTGGGCCCCGGGCGCATCCACCACTGCATGCGCACCATCGGCGCGGCCGAAGTGGCGCTGGGCAAGATGGTGCAGCGGCTGCAGTCGCGCGTGGCTTTCGGCAAGCGCATCGCCGAGCAGTCGCTGTGGGAAGAGCGCATCGCCAACGCGCGCATCGACATCGAGATGACGCGGCTGCTGTGCCTGAAGGCGGCCGACATGATGGACAAGGTGGGCAACAAGGTGGCGCAGCTCGAGATCGCGATGATCAAGGTGCAGGCGCCGAACATGGCGCTGCGCATCATCGACGACGCGATCCAGGCCTTCGGCGGCGCCGGCGTCAGCACCGACCCCGGGCTGGCCTACAGCTACGCGCACCAGCGCACGCTGCGGCTGGCCGACGGCCCCGACGAAGTGCACCGCCGCGCCATCGCAAGGCTCGAGTTCGGCCGATGCAGAGCCCACAGGGCCAAGTAGGCGTCGGCGTCGGCGTCGGCGTCGGCGTCGGCGTCGGCGTCGGCGTCGGCGTCGGCGCTGCGTCGCGGCAGCCGCGCGCTCAGCCGCGCGCGTGCCGTGCGCGCCGCCGCAGCAGCGTGGCGAAGGCCGACGACACCACCAGCACGCCCAGCGCACCCAGCGCCATGAAGTGGCCGGTGCCGATGGTGGCGACCGACAGGGCGCCCAGCCACACGCCGATCGACTGGCCGAGGAAGAAGCTCGCGGCAAAGCCCGCCACCGCGGCGCCGCGACGCTCGGGCGCCATCTGCGTGGCGTTGACCTGCAAGGTGTTGTGCAGCATGTAGTAGCCCAGGCCGAGCAGCAGGCAGGCGGCGACTACCCAGCCCCAGGCCGGCGCATAGCCGATGCCCAGCAGCGACAGCAGCATCAGCGCACCACCCCAGCGCGCCAGCCCGACCTCGCCCAGGCGCATGACCAGCCGGCGCGACGCCAGCGCGAACACCAGCCCGCCCAGGCCGAACAGCATCACCAGCGCACCCGCGCTGGACAGCGCCAGCGCGAAGGCCTGGTGCACGTGCAGCGCCACGAAGGCGAACGGCCCGTACAGGCACATGCCCTCGAAGAACGCCAGCACCAGCACCACCCGCGCCCAGGGCCGCTCCAGCACCTGGCCGAAGTCCGACACCCAGCGGCGCCACGCGCTGGCATCGCCGCCGTGCGCAGACCCGCCCGGCGTGGCGCGGGCCGCTGCCGGCAGCCGGCCGTGCAGCACGAACAGCACGACGCTGGCCGCAGCGAACAGCGCCGCGACGCACAGGTAGGGCAGCCGCCACGATCCCAGGTCGGCGGCCAGCCCGCCCAGCCACACGCCGCCGGCCAGGCCAAGGATCTGGCCGATCAGGAAGCGCGCCAGCACCGGCTGGCGCTGCGCGTAGGGCACCACGTCACCGATCCACGCCATCGACAGCGGGATCACCGCCGCGGCGCTCACCCCGGCAGCGGCGCGCGCGGCGCGCAATGCGCCGAAGCCCGGTGCCAAGGCACAGGCCAGCGCAGTGCCGGCGCAGGCGGCCGCCGCCCAGGCCACCACGCGGTACTTGCCGAAACGGTCGCCCAGCGGGCCGAACAACAGCTGTGACACGCCGTAGGCGACGGCGAAGACGCTGATGACCTGCGACGCCTGGCGCAGCGACACGCCGAACTCCAGCGCCAGCACCGGCAGCAAGGCGTCGTTGATGCGCATCGACATGCCGCTGCCGGCGGCGCTGAGCGCCAGGCAGGCGACGGCGCCGCGCGGCAGCGCGTCGGGCGATGGGGCGCTCGGATTCGACATCGGCGGCGCGCATGGTGGCATGCTGCGCACTGCAGCGTTGCAGGAGTCGCGCCATGCCCTTGCCAGCTCAGTTCAGCCCCGCCGCCACGTTCGAAGCCCCGCTCGAGATGCTGGCCGCCTGCCATGGCCGTATCCGGCGCCAGTGCGAGACGCTGCGCCGCCTGGTACCGCACGTCGCGGCGCACGGCGCCGACCAGCAGGCGCGGCAGGCGGCGCAGGCCGTGCTGCGCTACTTCGACACCGCGGCCGTGCATCACCATCGGGACGAGGAGCAGGACCTGTTCCCCGCGCTGCTCGAGGCCATGGCCGGCTCGGACGCGGTTTGCCTGCGCGAACTGTCCGAAGGGCTGCGCGCCGAGCATCGCGAGCTGGACGCATGCTGGCGTGCCCTGCGCTCGGGGCTGCAGCGCCTTGCCGAGGGCGATGCCGCCGGCTTCCAGGCCGACGCGGCGCGCGCGTTGGCCCAGGCCTACGAACAGCACATTGCGCGCGAGGACGCCGAGTTGCTGCCGCTGGCCGCGCGGCTGCTCGATGCGAACGCGCTGCGCGAGATCGGGCAAGCGATGCAGACGCGTCGTGGCCTGGGCGCAACGCCTCGGCCATAACCCGGCGGAAGTTTCGGCCGCGCCCCTCTGGTTTGCAACGAATGCGATATACGATGCGAATCATTCTCAGTGTGGCTCGCATTACGTGCACCTTTCACCTGCCCGTGCGTCCTGGCGTGCTCTGTGCGTCGCAGCCTTGGCCTTCGTCGCGGCCTGCGGCGGCGGCCGCGACGACACCGCCGCCGGCAGCACCCAACTCAGCGCCGCCGCGCGACTCGGCGACAAGATCTTCCACGACGTTACGCTGTCGTCCTCGGGCCGCATGGCCTGCGCGAGCTGCCACCAGGCCGATGCCGCGCATGCCACCGGCGACCCGGCGCTCGTGGTGCCGCCCGGAGGCCCCGCGCTGGCCACCCCGGGTTTTCGCAACTCGCCTTCGCTGCGCTACCTGAACGCCAGTCCGGCGTTCTTCTTCGACCGCAAGGGCACGCCCACCGGCGGCTTCAACCGCGACGGCAGGTTCGACACGCTGCAGGCGCAGTCCGAGCGCGCCTTCCTGTCGGCGCACGAGATGGACAACGGCAACGCCGCGGCCTTCGTCGACAAGCTGCAGCGCGCCAGCTATGCCGACGAGTTCCGCCGCGTGTTCGGCGCGACGATCTTCGACAACGCCGACGCAGCCTTCGCCAACGCCCGCATGGCGGTACAGCGCTTCCAGCAGGAAGACCCGCGCTTCCAGCCCTTCGACAGCAAGTACGACCAGTTCCTGGCCGGGCGCGTGACGCTCACCGAGCGCGAACTGCGCGGCATGGCGCTGTTCAACGACCCCGCCAAGGGCAACTGCGCCGGCTGCCACCCGAGCACGCGCGGCGCCAACGGCGCGCCGCCGATGTTCACCGACTTCAGCTACGACAACCTGGGCGTGCCGCGCAACCCGGACATTGCGGCCAACGCCGACCCGGGCTACTACGACCTGGGCCTGTGCGGACCCTTCCGCAGCGATCTGGCCGGCCGCGCCGACCTGTGCGGCGCCTTCAAGGTGCCGACGCTGCGCAACGTCGCGCTGAGCGCGCCGTACTTCCACAACGGCCGCTTCAAGACGCTGCGCGAGGTGGTGGCCTTCTACGTGCGCCGCGATACCCACCCCGAAGAGTTCTACCCGCGCAACCCCGACGGCACGGTGAACAAGTTCGACGACCTGCCGCCGCAGTACCGCGCCAACGTCAACACCGCCGAGGTGCCCTACGACCGCAAGCCGGGCCAGGCGCCGCGGCTGACCGACGAAGAGATCGACCTCGTCGTCGCCTTTATGCACACCCTGACCGACGGTTACCCGCCATGACCCGCCACCGACCCTTCCGCCCGTTTTCGCTCGGCGCCATTGCCTGTGCCGCGCTGCTGGCCTGCACGCCGGCGCTGGCCGACGAAGCCGCGCTCGCCGCGCGCATCGAGCAGATGCAGGCCGAGTTGAACGCGATGAAGACCGAACTGCAGAACCTGAAGGCGCAGAAGACCGCGGCCCCGGCGGCCGCGGCGGCCCCGAGCGCCGCTGCCCCGGCGGCCGCGGCCGCGCCGGCGCCGGCCCAGGCCAGCGGCGCGCAGACACCGCTGCCGGACGCGATGGCACCGGCGCCTGCCTACGCCACCGCACCGGCCGCGGCCTCGCCGCTGTCGGTGTTCGGCTACGGCGAACTGAACTACGAGATCTATCCGCGCAACCGTGCGCAAAACCAGGTGGACCTGGCGCGCGCAGTGATCGGCTTCGGCTGGCGTTTCGATGAACGCACCCGCTTCGTCGGCGAGTTCGAGTGGGAGCACGCCGTCACCTCGGCCGACGACCAGGGCGAGGTCGCGGTCGAACAGTTCTACGTGGAACGCAGCTTCACGCCGCAGCTGGCCGGCCGCGCCGGCGTGTTCCTGATCCCGTCGGGCATCATCAACACGGCGCACGAGCCGACGCAGTATTTCGGCGTCACGCGCAATTTCGTCGAGACGCAGATCATCCCGACCACCTGGCGCGAGGCCGGGCTGTCGGCAACCGGCATGGCGCGCGACGACCTGACCTGGGACGCCGGCATCACCACCGGCTTCAACCTCTCGGCCTGGGACCCGAACAGCGACGAAGGCCGCGTCTCGCCGCTGGGCAGCATCCACCAGGAAGCGCAACTGGCCAAGGCCGCCAACCTGTCGGCCTATGGCGCTGTCAACTGGCGCGGCGTGCCCGGCTTGCTGCTCGGCGGCAGCGTGTTCGCCGGCAAGGCCGGGCAGGAGCAGCCCAACTTCCCGTCGGATGGCGCGGTGGTGACGCTGGCCGAAGGCCACGCGCGCTGGACGCCGGCCAACTTCGACCTGTCGGCGCTGTACGCCTGGGGCCACATCAGCGACACCGCGGCCTACAACCTGACGGTGCTGGGCGCGCCCACGCCGATCCCGCAGGACTTCTTCGGCTGGTACCTGCAGGGCGCCTGGTACGCCTGGCGCGACGGCGACTATCAGCTCGCACCCTTCGTGCGCTACGAGCAAGTCAACACCGGCTGGAAGTACGCCGACCTCGGCCCGGGTCTGACGCCACCGCGGCTGCCGACCGAAGGCATCACGACGCTGGGCGCGAACTTCTACGTCACGCCGAACATCGTGTTCAAGGCCGACTACCAGTGGTTCCGCACGAACAGCGTCTACGACCGGCTCCAGCTGGGGCTGGGCGTAAACTTCTAGCGGGCATCAGGGGGCTTGGCCATGGCGTCGAACTGGCACGCGCTGCCGCTGGCGGTGCTGCTCGCGGCGCCGGTGGTCCAGGCGGTCGAATATCTGGGGGTGCAAGCGGCGCAGAAGCTGGCCTTCCCAGAGGCCACGGCCTTTGTGCCGGTGCCGCTGGCGCTCGACGCCGATGCACGCACCCAGCTCGATGCAGTGGCGCGGCCGCCCGGCGCGCGCGACCCCAAAGTGTGGCGCGCGCTGGCCGGCAGCCGCACGCTCGGCACCTTCTTCGTCGACGCGGTGATCGGCAAGCAGGACTACATCGTCTATGCGCTGGCGCTCGACGCCTCCGGCCGCGTGCTGCGGCTGGAGGTGCTGGAGTACCGCGAGACGCATGGCTGGGAGATCCGCAACGAGCGCTGGCGCGCGCAGTTCACCGGCAAGAGCGCGAGCGACGCGGTGCGGCTGAACGACGACATCGCCAACATCTCCGGTGCCACGCTGTCGTGCCGGCATGTCAGCGACGGCGTGCGCCGGCTGCTCGCGCTGCATGCGCTGCTGCCCGCCTGACGAAGCCTGCGTGCGCCGCGCGCAGCCGTGGCTCGGCACGCTGGTCGAGGTTGCACTGCCGGTGTCGCAAGCCAGCGCGGCGCGCTTCGACGCCGCCTTCGCGGCGATCGCGCAAGTGCACCGGCGCATGCACCCGCGCGCGCGGGGCAGCGACCTGCTGCGCATCGCTCGCCGTGCGCACCGCGCGCCGGTGCGCGTGCATGCACAGACCTTCGCGGTGCTGGAACTGGCGCAGCGGCTGTGGCGCGACAGCGGCGGGCGCTTCGATCCGGCCGTTTCGCGCCGCGGCGCCGGGCTGGCGGCACTGCAGCTGTCGCGCGGACGGCACGTGCGCTGCAGCGCGCCGCTGCAGCTGAACCTGGGCGGCATCGCCAAGGGCTACGCGGTGGACCGCGCCGTGGACGCGCTGCGCGCGGCCGGCGTGCAAGCCGGACTGGTCAACGCCGGTGGCGACCTGCGTGTCTTCGGCAGCGATCGCTGGTGGCCGGTGCAGGTGCGCGCCGCCGCCATGCTGGCGCCGCTGTGCATCGAGCTGCGCGAGGCGGCGCTCGCCACCTCCGGCGCGGCAGGCGGCCCGCCGCGCCTGCACGACCCGCGCCGCGGCCGCGCGCGCCGCCACGGCGGCAGCCTCAGCGTCGCCGCCGCCGATTGCGCGAGCGCCGACGCGCTGACCAAGCCGCTGGCGTTGAACCCGCCGCGCGGCCTGCGGCTGCTGCGCCGCCATCGCGCGCACGCACTGCGCCTGAGCGCGGCCGGCCGCGCGTGGGCGACCTTCGAAGCCGCCACGCCGCACCTGCGGCTGAGCGCCTGACGATGCACCACGCCGCCAGCCATCGCCCGCCGCGCAACCGGCTGCCGCGCTGGCAGCGCCTGTCGATCTACGCCGCGGTCGCGCTGCTGCTGCTCAGCGGCCTGGGCTGGCTGTGGGTGGCCTACGCGCTGGCCCTGCCGGACGAGCCGACGCCGGCGCCGCACCGGTGGGCCGGGCCGCTGCTGGCGCTGCACGGCATCGCCGCCTATGTCGGGGCGATCCTTTGTGCACTCGTCGGGCAGGTGCACCTGCGCACCGGTTGGCGTGTGACGGTGGTACGCGGCGCGGCCGCGACGCTCGCCGCGCTGCTGCTGTGGCTGGTGCTCAGCGGGCTGGGCTTCTACTACGTCGCCGACGAGGCGCTGGTGCCCTGGCTGCGCTGGACCCATCTTTGCGTCGGGCTGGTGCTGCCGGCCGCGCTGGCCTGGCACATCGTGCGCGGCCGGCGCGCGCTGCACCGGCACTGACACCGCAGCACCCGCCCGCACCGGCACGACGCGACGCCGGCCTGGCGTCTGCGATGATGCCGCCCCGACCCAACGCGGGAGCCGCACGCATGAATCTGTTCGACCTGAGCGGCAAGGTGGCCGTGATCACCGGTTCTTCGCGCGGCATCGGCAAGGCCATCGCCGAACGGTTGGCCGAACACGGTGCCAAGGTGGTGATCTCGTCGCGCAAGCCCGGGCCCTGCCAGGAAGTGGCGGCGGCGATCAATGCCAGGCACGGCGCCGGCACCGCCATCGCGGTGCCGGCGAACATCTCGTCGAAGGAGGCGCTGCACCACCTGGTCGACGAAACCGTCGAGCGCCTGGGACCGGTGGATGTGCTGGTGTGCAACGCCGCGTCGAACCCCTACTACGGGCCGATGGCCGGCATCAGCGACGCGCAGTTCCGCAAGGTGCTGGACAACAACATCCTGTCCAACCACTGGCTGATCGGCGCGGTGGCACCCGGCATGATCGAGCGCCGGTGCGGCTCGATCATCATCGTGTCGTCGATCGGTGCGCTGCGCGGCTCGGCGGTGCTCGGCGCGTACTGCATCAGCAAGGCTGCCGGCCTGCAACTGGCACGCAACCTCGCGCTCGAGTACGGGCCGCACAACGTGCGCGTCAACTGCATCGCGCCGGGGCTGGTGCGCACCGACTTCGCGCGAGCACTGTGGGACGACGAAAAGCTGCTGGCGCAGCGCAGCGCCGCCACGCCGCTGCGCCGCATCGGCGAGCCCGACGAGATCGCCGGCGCCGCCGTCTTCCTGGCCGCACCGGCCAGCGCCTTCGTCACCGGCCAGACGCTGGTGGTCGACGGCGGCGTCACCCTCTGAGCGCGCCCAGCCCGCCATCGGACTTGCAGGTCCGATGGCCCTCGCCAGGCGAAGAACAGTCCGCACAGGGCTGTCCTTCGTCCGGGCTCGGCCCCCCGCGGGGGTCAAGGAAGCTTGGGGCGGCCCGGCGTTTGCTCATGAGCAGGCCGGCCCAGCGGCCGGGGCCGCCCCACCACCTTGTCGCGCAGCCGGCGCATGCCACGCAGCCAGCGTTCGTAGTCGGCCGCCTTGCGCTGGAAGAAGCCCAGCACCTCGGGGTGCGGCAGGATCAGGAACTGCTCGCGCCGCAGCCCCTCGACCACGCAGTCGGCCACCTGCGCCGCCGACAGCGCGCCGTCGGCGAGAAAGCTCGGGCGGTTGCCGCCGTCGGCGCGGCGCAGCATCGGCGTGCGCACGCCCTGCGGGCACAGGCAGCTGACGCGGATGCCGCGCTCGCCGTAGGCGATCGACAGCCACTCGGCAAAGCCCACCGCGGCGTGTTTGGTCACCGAATACGGCGCGGCATTGACCTGGCTGAGCAGCCCGGCCGCCGACGCGGTGTGCAGCAGGTAGCCGCTGCCGCGCGCCAGCATCTGCGGCAGCACCGCGCGCGCCGCGTAGACCTGCGCCATCACGTTGACCTCCCAGTGGCGCTGCCAGTCGCCGCTGGGTGCGTCCTCGCCGGCGCGCAGGATCACACCGGCGTTGCTGCACATCAGGTCGATGCGCCCGAAGCGCTCGGTGGCGGCATCGACCAGGCGCTTCACGTCGGCCTCGTCGGCAACGTTGACGCCGTAGGCGATGCCGCCGACGGCGGCCGCCACCTCGCGCGCGGCGTCGGCGTTCAGGTCGGCTGCCACCACGCCGCGCGCACCGGCAGCGGCAAAGCGCTCGCACAGCGCGCGGCCGATGCCCGAGCCGCCGCCGGTGACCACCACCACCTGATCCTTCAGCTCCATGCCTGCCTCGAACGCGATGCCCGCCCGAGTATCGCAGCGGCACGCGCGGCGCCCGCCGGCCCGAGCGGCCGGCGGGTGTGGCTCAACCGATGGTCATCAGGCTGGCGTTGCCGCCGGCGGCGGCCGTGTTCACGCTGAGCGCGCGTTCGATGACCAGGCGTTCCAGCGGCACGGCCGCATCACCGCGCTGCAGGCCGGTGACGCCGACGATGGCGCCGCTGCGTTCGGCCACCTGACGGCACACGTCGCGCAGGTGGTCGCCGTCGCCGTGGTGCAGCACCGCATCGAAAGCCACGTCGGCGCGCCGCCAGTCGGCCACCCGCCGGATGCGCTCGCGCAGCGCCTGCGGCAGCCGCGCGTACAGCCCGGCGGCGGGTTCGCCATCGAGCCAGACGGCCTCGCTGCCGACCGCCAGCACGGCAGCGAGCTGCGCCAGCAGGTCCTGCGCCATGTCGGCCAGGCACAGCACGGCCCGGCGCGGCAGCACGCTGTAGCTGTTGTTCTCTCCGGTCGGCCCGGGCAGCTGCCAGGTGCCGCCGCTGGGCGACTGGTCTGCAAGCGTGCGGCACAGCGCCGCAAGCGGCTGGCCCGGGCCCTGCGTGTCGAGCCATGCGCCCAGCGCGGCAAGATCGTCGCGCTGGCGCTGGCGCAGCGCCTCGTCGAAGCTTGGCTGCATCGCCCCCATGGCGGCCAGCGCCGCGCCGATCGCCGAGGCCGGCCGCTTCGACAGCAGGCGAAGCAGGTACAGCGGCCCTCCGGCCTTGGGCCCGGTGCCCGACAGGCCGTGCCCGCCGAAGGGCTGCACGCCGACCACCGCGCCGACCATGTTGCGGTTGACGTAGATGTTGCCGGCGCGTGCGCCGGCGACGATCTGCGCGATGGTTTCGTCGATGCGGGTGTGCACCCCCAAGGTCAGCGCGTAACCGGTGGCGTTGATCTGCTCGATCAGCTTGCCCAGGTCGCGCCGCCGCCAGCGCAGCAGGTGCAGCACCGGGCCGAAGACCTCGTGCTGCAACTCGTCCAGGCTGTCCAGCTCGATCACGGCGGGCAGCACGAATTCGCCATGCGCCAGCTCGGCGGCGTCGCCGCGCTGGCCGCGATGGACCTTGCGGCCCTTGTCGCGCATCGCCTGGATGTGCTGCTCGATGCGCTCGCGGGCCTCGGCGTCGATCACCGGGCCGGCATCGACCGCCAGCCGCTCGGGGTTGCCCACCTGCCATTCGGCCAGTGCGCCGTGCAGCATGTCGACGATGCGCTGCGCGGCGTCTTCCTGCACGCACAACACGCGCAGCGCCGAGCAGCGCTGGCCGGCGCTGTCGCAGGCCGAGCTCATGACGTCGGCCACCACCTGCTCGGCCAGTGCCGACGAGTCGACGATCATCGCGTTCTGCCCGCCGGTCTCGGCGATCAGCGTGACCGCCTGGCCCGCTGCGCCGACGCGCTCGGCCAGCGTGCGCTGCACGATGGCCGCGACTTCGGTCGAACCGGTGAACAGCACGCCGTTGACGCGTGCGTCGCCGA
The DNA here is from genome assembly GCA_964477985.1 of uncultured Rubrivivax sp. Lineage (GTDB taxonomy): Bacteria > Pseudomonadota > Gammaproteobacteria > Burkholderiales > Burkholderiaceae_C > Rubrivivax. Next base: position 14,279 of record CAYZGL010000054.1, read on the forward strand.
CCAGTTGCGCACCGACGGTCTCGCCGCGGCCGGGCACGAGCTGCAGCACGTCGGCGGGCACCCCGGCGGCATGCAGCAGGCGCACCGCCTGTGCGGCAATCAGCGGCGTCTGTTCGGCCGGCTTGGCCAGCACCGTGTTGCCGGCGGCCAGCGCGGCCGCGACTTGGCCGGTGAAGATCGCCAGCGGAAAATTCCACGGGCTGATGCACACCACCACGCCCAGCGGCCGGTGCGTGCCGTTGTCGAAGCTGGCGCGCACCTGCGCACCGTAGTAGCGCAGGAAGTCGGCCGCCTCGCGCACCTCGGACAGTGCATTGGCCAGGCTCTTGCCCGCCTCGCGCACGAGCAGGCCCATCAGCTGCGGGCCGACGCCCTCGAGCAGTTCGGCGGCGCGCTCGAGCACCGCGGCGCGCTGCGCCGGCGGCGTGCCCTGCCACACCAGCGCCGCCTGGCTGGCGGCGCGCAGTGCGGCCTGCACCTGGTCGGCGCCGGCTTCGCACACCTGGCCGACGATGTCGCGCCGGTCGGCCGGGTTGCGCACCGGCTGCCATGCGCCGCCGCCGGCGGCAGCGTCCGGCGGGCCGGCGCGCCACGGTGTTTGGCTGCTGCCCAACAAGGCGCTGGACAGCGATGCCAGCCGCTGTTCGTTGCTCAGGTCGATGCCCGAGGAATTGACGCGCGCCGTGCCGAACAAGTCGCGCGGCAACGCGATCTTCGGGTGCGGTGCCCCGATGCACCCGTCTTCGGCGGCCATCGACTGCACCTGCTGCACCGGGTCGCACACCAGTTCGTCCAGCGGCACCGCCGGGTCGGAGATGCGGTTCACGAACGAGGTGTTGGCGCCGTTCTCCAGCAGCCGGCGCACCAGGTAGGCGAGCAGCGTTTCGTGCACGCCCACCGGCGCATAGATGCGGCAAGGCCGCGCCAGCTTGCCTTCGGCCACCGCGCCGACGACCTGCTCGTACAGCGGCTCGCCCATGCCGTGCAGGCACTGGAACTCGTACTGCCCGGGGTAGTAGTTCTGCCCGGCCATCTGGTAGATGGCGGCCAGCGTCTGCGCGTTGTGCGTGGCGAACTGCGGGTACACCGCCTCGGGCACGGCCAGCAGTTTGCGTGCGCACGCCAGGTACGCCACGTCGGTGTAGGCCTTGCGCGTGTACACCGGATAGCCCTCCAGGCCGTCGAGCTGCGCGCGCTTGATCTCCGCATCCCAGTACGCACCCTTGACCAGCCGGATCATCAGCCGATGCCGGCTGCGCCGCGCCAGGTCGACCAGGTAGTCGATGAGCACCGGGCAGCGCTTCTGGTAGGCCTGGATGACGAAGCCGATGCCGTTCCAGCCGGCGAGCGCAGGCTCGTTGCACAGGCGCTCGAGGAGGTCCAGCGACAGCTCCAGCCGGTCGGCCTCTTCGGCGTCGATGTTCAGCCCGATGTCGTATTGCCGCGCCAGCACCGTCAACTGCAGCAGCCGCGGGTACAGCTCGCCCATCACCCGCTCGTACTGCGCGCGGCTGTAACGCGGGTGCAGCGCCGACAGCTTGATCGAGATGCCCGGGCCTTCGTAGATGCCGCGGCCGTGCGAGGCCTTGCCGATGGCGTGCACGGCCTGCTGGTACGACGCCAGGTAACGCTGCGCGTCGGCGTCGGTCAGGGCGGCCTCGCCGAGCATGTCGTACGAATAGCGAAAGCCGCGCGCCTCGAGCGGCGTCGCATTGGCCAGCGCCGCGGCAATGGTTTCGCCGGTGACGAACTGCTCGCCCATCAGCCGCATCGCCATGTCCACGCCCTTGCGCACCAGCGGCTCGCCGCCCCGGCCCAGCATGCGCGCCAGCGAACCCGCCAGGCGCGTTTCGTTGTGGGTGCTGACCAGCTTGCCGGTGAGCATCAGCCCCCAGGTGGCGGCGTTGACGAACAGCGACGGGCTGTTGCCCAGGTGGGTCTGCCACTCGCCGCGGCTGATCTTGTCGCGGATGAGGGCGTCGCGCGTGGCCTTGTCGGGAATGCGCAGCAGCGCCTCGGCCAGGCACATCAGGGCCACGCCCTCGTGCGACGACAGCGAGAACTCCTGCAGCAGGCCCTGCACCAGGCCGGCACGGCCGGCCGCGTTCTTCTGCCCGCGCAGCCCCTCGGCCAGACGCACCGCCAACTGCTGCGCCGCGGCGGCGGAATCCTCGCCCAGCCGCGCCTGTTCCAGCAGCGCGGGCAGCACTTCGGCTTCGGGCCGGCGCGTGGCGGCCGTGATCGCCGCGCGCAACACCGATTCCGGCAGCACGCTTTGCGCGAAGTCGAGGAACGGCTGTTCGGCCGGCACGGTCGGCGGCAGCGCCGGCTCACCCGCCTCACCCGCACCACCCGCCTCGTCGTGCGCTTCGGATGACGGCGGCGGCGCGCCCTCGCGCTCGAGCCGCTCCAGATAGCTGAAGATCGCCTGCTTGACCACCCAGTGCGGCGTGCGGTCGATGGTTCGCGCCGCCTGCTTGAGGCGTTCGCGGGTGCCGGCGTCGAGTTTGACGCCCAGCGTCGTGGCGGACATGGGTTTGATTCCTGTGTTGGAACAGGTGGCGACTCTTGCACTGCACCTGTTTTATGGTGTCACTCTGAGTTGCTATAGGCGCAACCTGAGCACCGGATTGCAGTCGCGAGCGTGCTACGAATCGGCCAACGATCGTACTAGGGTAAACCTGACTATCGACCGCAGGGTCATCTATCTACGATTGCGGTCTTCGTGGCGCAACCCGGTTGCACCGCATACGATGACGGGCACTTCCTGCAGCCGTCATCAGCCTGATTCAACCACCGAAGGGGTCTCGATGAGCGCGTTTCGATCCACCTGCGCAGGGTTCAACCCGCTGGCCAAGCTGAGCGTGCTGGCACTGGCGGCTGCCGCATCGACCGTCTGGGCGGCCGAGCCGCTGATCGTCGGCGTGCAAGCGCCGATCACCGGCCAGTACGCCAACGAAGGCCAGGGCATCGCCGATGCGGTCAAGCTGCTGGTCAAGCAGCAAAACGCCAAGGGCGGCCTGCTCGGGCGCCAGCTCGAAGTGAAGGTCTGCGACGACCAGGGCCAAGCCGCGCCGGCCGCCATCTGCGCGCGACAGCTGATCAACGACAAGGCCTTTGCCATCATCGGCTCGTACACCAGCGGCGCGGCGCTGGCGGCGCTGTCGCTGTATGCACGCGCCAACGTCATCCAGACCAGCGACGGCACCAGCGACGAGCTGACCGCCAAGGGCGTGAAGACCTTCTTCCGCAACGCGCCGCCGAACAGCGCCGAGGCCGTCTTCACCGCGCAGTATTTCAAGGACAAGGGCTACAAGAAGGTGGCCATCGTCACCGACCACTCCAGCTTCGCCACCGGTCTGGCCGATGCGGTCGCGGCCGAAGTCAAGAAGGCCGGAGGCCAAGTCATCGAGAAGGCCTTCATCGAGGCCGGCTCGCAGAACTACACGCCGGTGCTGACCAAGCTGAAGGGGTTGAACCCGGACGTGGTCTACTTTTCGGGCTACTACAACGACGGCGGCCTGATCAAGGCGCAGATGGCGCAACTGGGCATGGACACGCCCTTCGTCGGTGGCGACGCCAACCAGAACGTGGCCTTCGCCAAGATCGCCGGCAATGCGGTGACCGGCGCGACCATCATCAACGTGCCGGCGCCGGCCGACCTGCCGTACCCGGCGGCCAAGCAGTTCCTCGCCGAATACAAGGCAGCCTACGGCCACGAGCCGCCGAGCATCTTCACGCTGACCAACGCCGACGGCCTGCGCGCCATCATCGCCACCGCCGAGAAGGTCAAGAGCGTCGACCCCGGCGTGCTGATCCCGGCGCTGCACCAGTTGAAGGACTTCCAGGGCCTGACCGGCGAGTTTTCCTGGGACGACAAGGGTGAACGCATCGGCAGCCCGTTCGTCGCCTTCAACGTCAACGCCGACGGCAGCTACAAGATCGTCTACCCGCAAAGCGCGGTGAAGTAGGCAACACCAGCAGGTATCACCCGGCGCGGGCGATGGACATCTTCCTGCAGCAGACGATCAACGGCCTGACGGTCGGCGGCATCTATGCGCTGATCGCGCTGGGCTACACGATGGTCTATGGCGTGCTGCGGCTGATCAACTTCGCGCACGGCGACCTGAGCGTGCTCGGCGCCTACGTCGGCCTGGTGGTGCTGAGCAGCGGCGCCGGCGGCGGCACCACGCTGCTCGTGGTGCTGGCCTTCGTCGCCGCGGTGGTCGTCGTCGGCCTGGCCGGCGCGGCGCTCGAGTTCACCGCCTACCGGCCGCTGCGCAAGGCCGACCGGCTGGCGGCGGTGGTGTCGGCGCTGGGGGCGTCGCTGCTGATCGAAAACGGCATCATGCTGATCTGGGGCCCGCAGCTGCGCGTCTTTCCGCAGGGCCTGCTGCCCAGCGGCGCCTGGGAAGCGGCGGGTACGCGCATCGACCTGCTGCAGGTGCTGATCATCGGCGGCTCGGCGCTGTTGATGGCGCTGCTGTACCTGTTCGTGCACCACACGCGTTTCGGCACCGCGATGCGCGCCGCGGCCATCGACCAGGACGCGGCGCGGCTGATGGGCATCAACGTCAACCGCGTCATCACCAGCGTGTTCGTGATCGGCCCGGCGCTGGGCGCGATCGGCGGCCTGTTCATCGGCCTGTACTACCGGCAGGTGTACTTCACGATGGGCTGGACCTACGGCCTGAACGCCTTCATCGCCGCCATCCTCGGCGGCATCGGCAACATCCCCGGCGCGATGCTCGGCGGCGTGCTGCTCGGCCTGGTGAACGCCTACGCGGCGGGCTTCGTGTCGAGTTCGTGGCAGGGGGCGATCACCTTCGCTCTGCTCATCGCCATCCTCCTGGTGCGGCCCACCGGACTGCTCGGCGAGCGTGTCGCCGAAAAGGTATGAACGGTACGCACGACATGGGGGCTGCCGTGCCTGGCCCTGCAGCCGGCGCCGCCGCGGCGCCGCGGCGGCGCTGGACGCGGCCCGCCATCGCCGGTGCGCTGCTGTGGCTGGCCGGCTTGGGCGTGCCGCTGGTGCTGGACCAGACCTGGGTGTTCATCGCCGCGCTGTTCGCGGTGTACGCCGTCGTCGCGCTCAGCCAGGACATCGTGCTGGGCCGCGCCGGCATGTTCGACATGGGCCACGCGGTGTACTTCGGCATCGGCGCCTACGTCACGGCGATCCTGAACCTGCAGTTCGGCTGGCCGATCCTGGCCACCTGGCCGGTGGCGGTGATCACGGCGACCTTGCTCGGCGCGGTGCTCGCGGCGCCGATCGTGCGCCTGCGCGGCGACTACCTGCTGGTGGCGACGATCGGCTTCAACGCCATCTTCGTGCT
>CAYZGL010000055.1:0-19344 GCA_964477985.1 uncultured Rubrivivax sp.
AGCTGCCGCGCCGCGCCACCGCCGGCGGCACCACGCGCACGCCGGTGGCGCGCATCTGCTCTTCGTCCAGGTGCGAGAACTTGGTTTGCACCTTGTCGAAGAAACCCAGCTCGCCGGCGCGCATCGCGCGGTTGTCGTTCAACCGGAAGCTCAGCAGCACCGCCTTCTTCACCCACTGGTTGACCTTCCACTGGCCCACGCCTTCGCGCTCGGCGACGCGGATGCGCCCGGCGTTCAGGTCGGCGATGACTTCATCGACCGCAGCGCGCACTTCGGGGGCGGACGTGGCGGTGATCTGCGTGCGCCCTTCCCAGGCGAGGTCGATCAGGTTCTGGTGCTTGTGTGTCATGGGCGTTCGCGTTAGCGCTGGCGATAGGACAAGGTGAAGGCGCGGATGCGCTCGGCGGCCTCGACGCACTCGGCGGTGGGCGCAACCAGGGCCAGGCGGATGCGTCCTGCACCCGGGTTGTGGCCGTGGGCTTCGCGCGCCAGCAGGCTGCCGGGCAGGACCGTCACATTGTATTGAGCCAGCAGTTCCATCGCGTAGCGCACATCATCGCCACCCGGCACCGCGGCCCACAAGTAGAAGCCCGCGTCGGGTAGGCGTACCTGCAGCACATCGGCCAGCAGCGGCATGACTCGAGCGAACTTTTCACGGTACTGCGCCCGATTGGCTTGCACATGGGCTTCGTCGCCCCAGGCGGCGAGGCTGGCGCGCTGCACCAGCGGGCCCATGGCGCTGCCGTGGTAGGTGCGATAGAGCAAGAAGGCCTTCAGCCAGCGTGCATCGCCGGCGACGAAGCCCGAGCGCAGCCCGGGCACGTTGGAGCGCTTGGACAGGCTGGTGAAGGCCACCAGGTTGCGGTAGTCGCCGCGGCCCAGCGCCTTGGCCGCCTGCAGCGACCCCAGCGGCGGCTCGTCGCCGAAATAGATCTCCGAATAGCACTCGTCGCTGGCGATGACGAAGCCGTGGCGGTCGCTCAGCTCGAACAGCTCGCGCCACTCGGGCAGCGGCATCACCGCGCCGGTGGGGTTGCCCGGCGAGCACACGTACAGCAGCTGCGTTTGCGACCAGGTGGGCGCGTCGATGCCGGACCAGTCGGGGGCGAAGTTGCCGAATTTTGAACGATCGGGGTCGCTGTTGGCGAAGGCGGTGCGCGCGCCCGCCAGCAGCGCCGCGCCTTCGTAGATCTGATAGAACGGGTTCGGGCACACCACGGTGGCATCGGGCCGCGCGGCATCGATCGCCACCTGCGCGAAGGCGAACAGCGCCTCGCGCGAGCCGTTGACCGGCAGTGTTTGCGTCAGCGGGTCCACCGCCACGCCGTAGCGGCGCTGCAGCCAGCCGGCGAAGGCCTCGCGCAGTGCCGGCTCGCCGGCAGTGGCCGGGTACGACGACAAACCCGGCAGCGCTTGCAGCAGCGCCTGCTCGATCAGCGCCGGCGTGGCATGACGCGGCTCGCCGATGCCCAGGCTGATGGGCCGGTGCTGCGGCGGCGGCACGATGCCGGCGCTGAGTTGGCGCAGGCGTTCGAAGGGATACGGATGCAGGCGCGCGAGCAGCGGATTCATCGCGCCATTATCCGGTCTTGCCATCCGGTCTCGCCCTGCCCGGGTAGGGGCCGGGTGGCGCATTCAGCGCCGTGCCGCGAGGCTGGGTATGTGCACCGTGCAGGCGATGCCGATGCGGCCGTTTTCCTGCCAATGCACCTCGCCGCCGAGCAGCTTCACCCGCTTGCGCACGCCGCCCAGCCCCAGCCCGTGCGACCAGGCCTGCGGTGCGCGGCCGCGGCCGTCGTCGATCAAGGACAGGTGCAGCCCGCCGAACTGCAGCGCGCCCACGATCTGCAGCTGCGTGGCGCCCGAGTGCTGAATGACGTTGCTGACCAGCTCGCGCAGCACGCGCGTCAACGCCGACCACTGCACCACGCCGAGCACGATGTCGGTGTCGCAGCTGAAGCTCCAGTGCAGCTCGATGCGGGCCGCCGCCAGCCGCTGCCCGATGTCGGTCTTCCACTCCGCGGCCGCGTACGACAGCCGCTGGTCGGTGCTGGCCAGCCCGCGTGTCAGCGTCTTCAGGTCCTTCAGCGTGTGGCGCAGATAGTCCTCCATCTCCGGCGTGCTCGCCTGGTACATCAGCGTCAGCAAGCGCGCGCCGATGTCGTCGTGCAGGTCCTGCGCGATGCGCGCGCGCTCTTCGCTGCGCCCGCGCTCGACGGCCTTGTCGTAGGCCACCGCGCGGCGCAGCTGCTCGACCACCCGGTCGGCCAAGCGGGCGTCGTCGCGCGTGAACATGCGCCTGCCGCGTTCGGCAAAGCGCAGCACCAGCGATCCCGCGCCGGCGCCGGCGTCGTGTTCGGCGCCGATGGCCGGCAGCGGCACGCGCAGCGCCGAGCCGTCGCCCAGCACGTGCGAGCGCTGCGCCGCGTGCGCCATGCCGTGCACCTGCAGCGGCTCGAACAGGTCGCGCAGCAAGCGGGTCAGCAGTTCGGCGCTGTCGTGCGGGCGGGCCTCGACGTCGCGCAGCACGCGGTACAGCTGCTCGAACATGCGCTCGGCGCCGCTGGCGTGCTGGCCGCGCAGCGGCTGCATCAACCAGCGCCGCGTGCTGGCGTAGGCGATCAGCGCGAAGAAGGTGGCCAGCGACAGCGCCGCGACGCTGCCCAGCGGCAGCGTCGCGGTGAACAGCAGCAGCAGCGAGGTGGCCACCGTGCAGGCGCCGCTGAGCAGCACCAGCTCGCGCATCAGCGGCTGCGCGCGCGCGAACACCGGCAGCAGCAGCGCCATCGACGCCATGAACAGGTACCACACGGTGGAGCCCGACGCGGCATCGGCCGGCGCGACCACGCCATCCCAGTCCGACACCGCCACCGCGGCGCTGAGCAGCAGCAGCGTGCCGGTGGCCGCGGCGGCCAGGCGGCGCATCAGCAACGCGAAGGGGTTCGGCTCCAGCCGGTACGACCAGCTCATCAGCGCCAGCGTCAGCAGCCCGCAGCCGAGCATCGCGGCTTGCGTCCACCACCAGGCCTGCGCCAGCGCCTGGCGCGCGGCCAGCGTGGCCACGCCCGCGCAGAGCACCCACACGCCTGCGGCGATCCAGCGCCCGGCCGGCAAGCGCAAAGGCTGCGTCGCCGCCAGCTGCACCATCGCCGCGGCGCTGCCCAGGTCCAAGGCCCAGCGCGCCCACTGCCCATGCTGCAAATAGGCCAGCGGCAGGCCCAGGCCGGGCAGGGTTTCGACGCCGATGGCCAGCAGGCTGCAGGCCTGGCACAGCGCCAGCGCCGCGTACGGCAGGTTGCGCAGCGGCGGATGCTGCTGCAACACCGCTGCCGCCGCCAGCAGCAGCGCCAGCGATCCGGCGCTGGCCAGCCAGATGAACGGCCCCAGGCCACGCAGCCCGCGCGCTTCGGGCTGCACGGCGGCTTGTCTGCCATCGGCGAACTGCAGCGTCAGCACGCCGCCGCGCAGCATCGTGGCCAGCTGCTGCTGTACCTGCCGCTGCTGCGCGCGCGCCGCGTCGCTGACGCTCCAGCGCGGCGAGCGCTGCAGCAGCGAGGCATCGGCCTGCAGCCATTGGCCGTCCGCGCTGCCGATGCGCTGCAAGTGCGCGCCCGCCAGGCCCCGCAGCGCCGGCAGCGCACTGGACACCAGCTGCAGGTGCGTGCCGTCGTCGATGCGCCACAGCGCGGCCAGATGCGGCTGCAGTGCCAGGCTGCGCAGCAACAGCAGCAGCCCGAGTGCGGCGAGCGCGCCCAGCAGCAGCAGCTCACGCACGCCGCGGCGGCGCAACGCGCGCTGCCAGGCGCTGCGGCGGTCGGCGCCGCCGGCGGGCGGCGCGCTCGGGTCCGCCGGCGGCGGCGTCAGGGATTCAGGCGCGGCGCCCGCATTCATCGCCGCCAGGAGGATGTCAGTTGCTCCACCGCGCGGGGCGCGAGCCGCGACGCATGAAACGAACTCCCGTCGGGGACAGGGCGCCGCAGGCGGCCAGGGGGAGCGGCGGCGTCAGCGGGCCGAACCCGATCCGGGTTTCCCGGTCGGGTGCGGTGCCCCCACGGGGGGCGGCCGCCAGGCGGCCGGGGGCGGCCGGTTCCATTTCAGACCAGCCCTTGCTTGCTGGCGAGCACGGCGGCCTCGGCGCGGCTGGAGACGTTGAGCTTCTTGTAGATGGACTTGATGTGGTCGTTGACGGTGAACCACTTGATGCCCATCAGCGCGGCGATCTCCTTGATCGTGAAGCCCTTGCTCAGGTAGGTCAGCACCTCGCTTTCGCGCGGCGTCAGCCGTTCGTGGTCCAGCGGCCGCTCGATCGGCACCGGACGGCTGCTGCTGAAGGCGTTGGCCGCCGAGTTCAAGCCAGAGTCCGAGCGCGCCGCATCGGCGCTGCCCGCGGGGCGGAAGTGCGTGAGCAGCCGCCGCGCGATCGCCGGCGACAGCGGCGGCTGGCCGCGCACGATCTTCTGCAGCTCCTCGACCAGCACCTCGAAGCGGTCTTCCTTCAGCAAGTAGCCGTCGGCGCCGCGCTGCAGCGCCGGGAACAGGTGGTCGTCGTCGGAATACAGCGTGGTGACGATCTTCGTCGCCGGGTAGGCGCCGAGCTCGGCCAGCAGCTCCATGCCGTTGCCGTCGGGCAGTTCGAGGTCGACCAGCAGCAGCTTGAACGGGTCGGACCCGTGCAACCCCTGGGCACCGCCGGTGAGCTGGATGTGCCTGCGCGCCGATTCCAGGTCGGCGGCCTCGGTGATGGCGATCAGGTCGCTGAAGCTTTCGCGCACCACGCGGCACAGGAAGCTGCGTGCCACCGGGTTGTCCTCGACGATCAGCACCTTCACGGCCATCGGGCCACTCCTCCGTCTTGCGCGCGCTTCATGCTAGCGCAGTCGCCATCCCGCAAATTCAACCAAGCGTTACCGCCGGCGCGGGCCGCGGCATCAGGCGTTGACCAGCAGCAGCTTGCCTTGCACCTGGCGCGAGGCCATGCGCGCGAAGGCGGCCGGCAGTTCGCGCATCGGCAGCCGCTGCTCGATGGCCGGCTTGACCTTGCCTTGGGCGTACCACTGGGCCAGTTCGGCCAGGCCGCGTGCGCTGGCCGCAGGCTCATGGCGCACGAAGCTGCCCCAGAACACGCCGACGATCGACGCTCCCTTGAGCAGCGGCAGGTTCCACGGCAGCGCCGGAATGCCGCCCTGGGCGAAGCCGATCACCAGATAGCGGCCGCGCCAGGCGATCGAGCGCAGCGCCGGCTCGGCCAGGTCGCCGCCCACCGGGTCGAAGACCACGTCGGGCCCCTTGCCGGCGGTGAGCTGCCCGAGCGCCTTGCGCAGGTCCTGCGTCGCGTAGTTGATCGTCGCGTCGGCGCCCAGGCTGCGGCAGAACGCGCCCTTGTCGTCCGTCGAGGCGGCGGCGATGACCTTCGCGCCCATCGCCTTGGCCACCTGGATCGCCGCGCTGCCCACGCCGCCGGCCGCACCCAGCACGAGCACGGTCTCGCCGGCGCGCAGCTGCGCGCGGTCGACCAGCGCGTGGTGCGCGGTGCCGTAGGTGAAGGCGAAAGCGGCGCCGTCCTCCAGCGCGAAGCCGCTCGGCAGCTTCAACGCGGCGTTCACCGAGGCGACCGCGTGCGTGGCGAAGCCGCCGTGGCTGCCGATGACGGCGACCGCGTCACCGGGCTGCAGCGTCGTCACCTCGGGCCCTACCGCGTCGACCACGCCGGCGTACTCCGAGCCGGGCACGAAGGGCAGCGCCGGCTTGGCCTGGTACTTGCCCTGCACGATCAGCAGGTCGGGAAAGTTCAGGCTGGCCGCGCGGATGGCCACCCGCACTTCTGCGGGGCCCGGCTCGGGGGTAGGGCGCTCGCGCCACACCAGGCCCTCGGGCCCGCTCGAGGTCTCGCAGAACCAGCCCTGCATGCTTGCACCTTCAGTGAACTCGCGTAGCGCGCACCGGAATGATAGGCAGCCCGGCGCGGCAAGAGGGCGCCTTGGCAGCGCTGCCTACAATGCGCCGATGCGCATCCTGATCGCCAACGACGATGGTTACCTGGCCCCCGGTCTGAGCGCTTTGGTGCGCGCCTGTGCCGGGCTCGGCGAGATCGACGTGGTGGCACCCGAGCAGAATGCCAGCGGCACTTCCAACGCGCTGACGCTGAACCGGCCGCTGTCGGTGTTCGAGGCCGCCGGTACCGCGCTGGCAGGCTTCAAGGTGGTCAACGGCACGCCGTCGGACTGTGTGCACGTCGCGCTGACCGGGCTGCTGCCGCATCGCCCCGACTTGGTGCTGTCGGGCATCAACAACGGTGCCAACATGGGCGACGACACGCTGTATTCGGGCACGGTGGCCGCGGCGATGGAAGGCTTCCTGTTCGGTATCCCGTCGATCGCCTTCTCGCAGGTGCAAAAGGGCTGGGGCGAACTCGACGCCGCCGCGGCCGCGGCGCGCAGCGTGATCGACCGCGTGCTGGCCGGCGCCATGCCCGCTGGGCCGTGGCTGCTGAACGTCAACATCCCGAACGTGGCCGATGCCGCGTCGCGCGCGCGGCGCATCACGCGGCTGGGGCGGCGCCACGCCAGCCAGGCGGTGATCCGCCAGACCAACCCGCGCGGCGAGCCGATCTACTGGATCGGCCCGGCAGGCGATGCACGCGACAGCGGTGAAGGTACCGACTTCCACGCCACCGCGGCGGGCTGCGTGTCGATCACGCCGCTGCAGGTCGACCTGACCGACCACGCCGCGCTGGGCCGCTGGGCCGCGTTGGCATGAGCGCGCCGGGCCGCTGCGCCGCATGCCGCGCGTGACGAGGCCTCCGCCGTGAGCGCCAAGCCCGCGGCGCGCGGCGCACGTTTTCCTGCCACGCTGGGTCAGCCCGCGCCGGCTGCCGCGGCCACGCTGCGGCCGCAGCAGCCGCTGCAGCAGGCGGCACGCGATGCCCGGCAGCAGCACCGCCCGAGCGGGCTGGGGCTGGATTCGGCGGCGGTGCGGCTGGCGCTGGTGCACAGGCTGCGTGCCGAGTTCCACTGCCACGAGGCGGTGTGCCAGGCGATGCGCGCGGTACCCCGGCACCGCTTCGTCGACAGCGCGCTGGCCACCCAGGCCTACGAAGACACCAGCCTGCCGATCGGCCTGGGCCAGACCATCTCCAAACCCTCGGTGGTCGCGCGCATGCTCAGCGTGCTGCACGAGGGGGCGCGCGCACGCGTGCTCGGCCACCTCGGCCGCGTGCTCGAGATCGGCACCGGCTGCGGCTACCAGACGGCGCTGCTGGCGCAGATGGCCAAGAGCGTGCTGTCGATCGAGCGCTTGCGTGCGCTGCACGACAAGGCGCGCGCCAATCTCGACGGCCAGCGCGGCACGCACGTGCGGCTGGTGCTGGGCGACGGCCGCCTGGGCCATGCGCCCAATGCGCCCTACGACGCCATCATTGCCGCCGCCGGCGGCGACGAGCTGCCCGAAGCCTGGCTGGCGCAATTGGCCGACGGTGGGCGGCTGGTCGCGCCGCTGCGCACGACCAGCAGCGCCGGCCAGGTGCTGATCGTGGTCGATCGCATCGGCGGCGAGCTGCGCCGCGCGCAGCACGAGGCGGTGCATTTCGTCCCCCTAAAATCCGGCGTCGAATAACAGGGGGAAACGGGTTAGGCATGTTGTTGCGCGCTGTAGGCAGGCTGGGCCGCTGGCTGGCCGTGCTGCTCGTCGTGGCCCTGGCGGGCTGCGCATCGTCGCCGGGCCGCAAGGCGCCGGTCGAGGATCGAAACGTGACGTCCAGGCAGGCGCCCGGCGCCGCCGCCCCGGCGAGCGCGCCGGAGGTGGCGCCCAAGCCGCCGCCCGGCGCGGAAAACGCCGGCAAGCCGGGCTACTACACGGTCAAACAGGGCGACACGCTGTTGCGCATCTCGCTGGATTCGGGCCAGAACTGGCGCGACATCGCGCGCTGGAACAACCTGGACAACCCGAACGTGCTCGAGGTCGGGCAGGTGCTGCGCGTGGTGCCGCCGCAGGCCGATGCGGCCGCGGCGCAGCCGCGCGCGGTGGCCAACAGCGGCCGCGTCGAATCGCGGCCGCTGGATGCACGCGCTGCGGCGCCGGCGGCGAGTCCCGCAGCGCCAGCCAGCGCCGCGGCGCCCGCGGCGGCGCCCGCGACGGCGGCGTCGGCGGGTGAAACCAGCCCCGCGACACGCGAGGCCGACGACATCACCTGGGTCTGGCCCGCTGCCGGCGCGGTGGTGGCCGGCTTCGAGGAGGGCCGCAACAAGGGCCTGACGATCGTCGGCAAGGCCGGCGACCCGGTGCTCGCGGCGGCCGACGGGCGCGTGGTCTACGCCGGCTCGTCGTTGCGCGGCTACGGCAACCTGGTGATCATCAAGCACAGCGACCAGTACCTGAGCGCCTATGCGCACAACCAGGTGCTGCTGGTCAAGGACGACCAGGCGGTGCGCCGCGGCCAGAAGATCGCCGAGATGGGATCGACCGACGCCGAACGCGTGCAGTTGCACTTCGAGATCCGCCGCCAGGGCAAACCGGTGGATCCGGCGCGCGTGCTGCCGGCGCGCTGAAGTCCACGCGCACGGCCCGCGCCGAAGGAACGCGCCGTCGCCGTCGCGACACGAGCGATTCTCGTTTTCCTCGAGGCGGGCGCCGCCGCTTCGCCGCTAGCATCGCGCGTCGTTCCAGGCAGCCTTTCTTGCGCACGTGCAACTCCTTCAGCTGATCATCAGTGGCGCCGCGCAGGGTTGCATCTACGGCCTGATCGCGCTGGGCTTCGTGCTCATCTACAAGGCCACCGAAACCGTCTCGTTCGCGCAGGGCGACTTGATGATGCTCGGCGCCTTCGGCGGGCTGGTGCTGATGACGCTGCTCGGTTTTCCGTTCTGGCTGGCGGTGCTCGGCGCGGTGCTGGCGATGGCGCTGTTCGGCGTGGTGCTCGAGCGCGTCGTCATCCGCCCGGTGCTGGGCCAGCCGGCGTTCTCGATCGTGATGCTCACCATCGGCCTGGCCTACATCGTGCGCGGTCTGGTCACGATGGTGCCGGTCATCGGCACCGAGACGCACACGCTGCCGGTGCCCTACAAGGACCTCACGCTGCGCCTGGGCGAGCTGGTGCTGGCCTACGAGCAGTTGGTCGTGATCGGCGCGACCGCCGTGCTGTGCCTGGGGCTGTATGCCTTGTTCCGCTACAGCAAGATCGGCATCGCGATGCAGGCAGCGTCGCAAAACCAGATCGCGGCCTACTACATGGGCATCCCGGTGCAGCGGCTCAACGGCCTGGTGTGGGGGCTCGCGGCCGGTGTGGCGGCCATCGCCGGGCTGCTGCTGGCACCGATCACCTTCGTGCATGCCAACATGGGCTTCATCGGGCTGAAGGCCTTTCCGGCGGCGGTGGTCGGCGGCTTCTCCAGCCTGCCCGGTGCCATCGCCGGCGGGCTGATCATCGGCATCGTCGAAAGCCTGGCGGGCTTCTACCTGCCCGAAGGCTTCAAGGACATCGCGCCGTACATCGTGGTGCTGCTGATGCTGATGATCAAGCCCAACGGCCTGTTCGGCGAGAAGCTGCGCAAGAAGGTCTGAGGCGCTCGCCCCCATGCGCTACCTCTTCAAGACCGGCTACGAGCAGGACATCCGCATCGTCAAGCACGGCGGCCAGGCCTTCTGGTACGGGCTGCTCGGGCTGTGCCTGCTGGGCGCGCCCTGGCTGCTGTCCGAGTACATGCTGGCGCAGCTGGTGTTCGTGCTGATCTATGCCATCGTCGGCCTGGGGCTGATGCTGCTGGCGGGCTTCACCGGGCAGTTCTCGATCGGCCATGCCGCCTTCCTCGGCGTGGGCGCTTATACGCAGGCCGTGCTGAGCAATGCCGGCTGGCCGTTCCCGCTGGCGCTGGCCTGCGCGGCCGGCCTGTCGGCCATCGTCGGCGTCGCCGTGGGCGTGCCGGCGCTGCGCGTCAAGGGCATCTATCTGGGCATCGCCACGCTGGCGTTCGGCTTCATCGTCGAAGAAGGCCTGGCGCGCTGGGAATCGGTCACCGGCGGCAATGCCGGGTTGCACGTGCAGCCGCCCAGCCTGTTCGGCTGGACGCTGGACAGCAGCGCGGAGTTCTACTTCCTGTGCCTGGCGGTCACGGTGCTGTGCACGCTGGCCATCCTGAACCTGCTGCGCTCGCCCACCGGGCGCGCCTTCGTCGCGATCCGCGATTCGGAGATCTCGGCGCAGAGCATGGGCATCCATCTGGCACGCTACAAGACGCTGTCCTTCGCGCTGTCGGCGGCGCTGGCCGGGGTGGGGGGCGCGCTGTACGCGCACAAGATCATGTTCCTGTCGCCCGAGCAGTTCAGCATCATCCAGTCGATCGACCTGCTGCTGATGGTGGTGGTGGGCGGGCTGGGCTCGGTGCACGGCGCCTTTCTCGGTGCCATCTTCCTGATCACCATGCCGCAGCTGATCGCCATCGGCAAGGACTACCTGCCCGAGTCGGTCGGCCAGTCGCCGGGGCTGCAGGCGGTGGTCTACGGCGTGGTGCTGGTGGCCTTCGTGATGTTCGAGCCGCACGGCCTGTATGGCCGCTGGCTGAAGATGCGCACCTACCTGCAGCTGTTCCCCTTCTACCGCGCCGGCATGTTCAAGCGGCAGAAGGCGTTCCAGAAGTCGGACCGCTTGAAATGACTCCCCCCCTGCGCGCTTCGCGCGCCCCCTCGAGGGGGCACCGCTGGCGGACCGGCGAAGCCGGATCCGCGGCGGTCGCTCGGAAGGCCGCGGTGCATGTGCCGCAGAGGTGTTGCTGCCAACTGGCGGCCGATCGGTGGCCTCGGTGAGCACGGCCCTGCTCAGCGCCAAGGACCTGACGGTACGCTTCGGCGGCCTGCTGGCCGTCAACCAGGTCAGCTTCGACGTGCAGCGCGGCGAGGTGTTCACCATCATCGGGCCCAACGGGGCCGGCAAGACCACGGTGTTCAACCTGATCAGCCGCATCTACCAGCCCAGCGCCGGCAGCATCCATTTCGACGGCGAGGATTTGGTGGCGCTGCCTGCCCATGCGGTGGCGGCGCTGGGCATCGCGCGCACCTTCCAGAACATCGAGCTGTTCGAGTTCGCCAGCGTGCTGCAGAACCTGCTGATCGGCACGCACACGCACCGCCGCACCGGTCTGTGGCAGGACCTGCTGTTCACCGGCGCGGCGCGGCGCGCCGAGATCCACGCCCGGCGCAAGGCCGAGGAGGTCATCGACTTCCTCGACCTGCAACGCTATCGCGACATGATGGTCGCCGGGCTGCCGTATGGCGTGCGCAAGGTGGTCGAACTGGCGCGCGCACTGTGCTGCGAACCCAAGCTGCTGCTGCTGGACGAACCTTCGTCGGGGCTGAACGTCGAGGAGACCGACGACATGGCCTGGTGGATCCAGGACATCCAGCGCGACCTGGGCATCACCGTGTTGATGGTCGAACACGACATGGGGCTGGTGTCCAAGGTGTCGGACCGCGTGCTGGCGATGAACCAGGGTGAGCTGCTGGCGTTGGGCGCGCCGCAGCAGGTGCAGTCGCACCCGGGCGTGATCGAGGCTTATCTCGGCAGCACCGGCGACCTGAGTTCGCTGCGGAGGCAGCCGTGAGCGGCGGCCCGGCGCGCGAGGACGGCGTGGTGCTGGCGCTGGCCAACGTCGAAAGCTCTTACGGGCCGATCAAGGCGATCCGTGGCGTCAGCCTGAAGGTGCGGCGCGGCGAGATAGTCACCGTGCTCGGCAGCAATGGCGCCGGCAAGAGCACGATCCTGAAGACCATCTCCGGCATCATCGACCCCAGCCGCGGCAGCGTCAGCTTCAAGGGCGAGAACATCACCGCGCTGGACCCGTCGCGCATCGTGCGCCTGGGGCTCAGCCACGTGCCCGAGGGCCGCGAGGTGTTTCCGCTGCTGTCGGTGCACGACAACCTGGTGATGGGCGCCTACACGCGCCACGACCGCGACGGCGTGGCGCGCGACATGGAAGCCGCCTATGGCTACTTCCCGATCCTGAAGGAGCGTGCGGCGCAGGATGCCGGGCTGCTGTCCGGCGGCCAGCAGCAAATGCTGGCGATCTCGCGCGCGCTGATGGCCGCGCCCGAGCTGATCCTGCTCGACGAACCCAGCCTGGGGCTGTCGCCCAAGCTGACGCGCGAGATCTTCGAGATCGTGGTGCGCATCAACCGCGAGCGCGGCACCACCATCCTGCTGGTCGAACAGAACGCCAACATGGCGCTGAATGTGGCCGACCACGGCTACGTGCTCGAGACCGGGCGCATCGTGATGGACGACAGCTGCGCGGTGCTGCGCGAGAAGGAAGACATCAAGGAGTTCTACCTGGGCAAGAAGGACGCCGGCGTGCGCGGCGAGCGGCGCTGGAAGAAGAAGAAGACCTGGCGATGAGCAGTTCCGCCGTCAAGGATCCGCACCGCATCGTCACCGGCGAGGAGTTCGGCTGGCGCGTGCAGCCGCTGCCGTACCGTTCGGTGCCCGAGTTGTTCCGCCTGCGAGTCAAGGAGCTGGGCGACGCGACGATGATGCGTCAGAAGGAACTCGGCATCTGGCAGGCCTACAGCTGGAACCAGGTTGCGGCCATCGTCGACGAGATCGGCGCCGGCCTGGTGAGCCTGGGCTTCGAGCCCGGCGAGGTGGCCTCGGTGCTGTCCAACACCTGCCGCGAATGGGTGTGGTGCGACCTGGCCGTGCAATCGGCGGGCGGGGTGTGCAACGGCATTTACCCCACCGACGCGGTGTCGCAGGTCGAGTACCTGTGCAGCGATTCGCGCAGCGTGGTCCTGTTCGTCGAGGACGACGAGCAGCTGGACAAGTACCTGGAAGCGGCCGAGCGGCTGCCGCAGGTCAAGCGCGTGATCGTGTTCGACATGGAAGGGCTGCAATCCTTCGACGACCCGCGCGTGATCAGCCTGCAGCGGCTGCGCGAGATCGGCTGCGAGTATCTGAAGACGCAGCCGCAGATCCTGGCGCAGCGCACGGCCGCGCGCGACCCGGCCGAGGTGGCGGTGCTGGTCTACACCTCGGGCACCACCGGGCGGCCCAAGGGCGCGATGATCAGCCAGAACAACATCGTCGCGGTGCTGTCGGCGCTGTCGGCCACGCTGTTCGAAGGCGTGCCGCGCGGCGGCGAGCGCATCGCCTTCCTGCCGCTGTGCCATATCGCCGAGCGGCTGATCGGCGCGTTCATTCCGCTCGAGCGCGGCTCGGTGGTCAACTACGTCGAAAACCCCGAGACGGTGTTCGAGAACCTGCGCGAGGTGCGCCCGCACCTGTTCTTCGCGGTGCCGCGCGTGTGGGAGAAGGTGTACTCGCAGGTGGCGATCGCGCTCGGCGAGGCCGACAAGCTGCAGCGCGCGGCCTATGCGCTGGCACTGCGCATCGGCGCCGAGGTTGCCCAGTGCACGCTGGACAACCGCCAGCCGTCGGCCAGCCTCGCACTGCGCTACCGGCTGGCGCGCTGGCTGGTGCTGGACAACGTCAAGCGCATGATCGGCATGGACCGCGTCGAGGTCGGCCTGACCGGCGCGGCGCCGATCTCGCCCGAGCTGATCCGCTGGTTCCTGGCGCTGGGCATTCCGCTGCGCGAAGCCTGGGGCATGACCGAGACCACCGGCGGCGGTACCATGACGCCGCGCCAGGGCATGCGCCCGGGCAGCATCGGCCGCCCCGGCCCGGGGCTGCAGCTGCGCATCGCCGAGGGCAGCAACGAGATCCTGCTGCGCGGGCCGAACGTGATCCTGGGCTACCTGAACCTGCCCGACAAGACGGCCGAGACCATCGATGCCGACGGCTGGCTGCACACCGGCGATGTGGGCCGCGTCGACGACGACGGCTACTTCTACATCACCGACCGCATGAAGGACATCATCATCACCGCCGGCGGCAAGAACATCACGCCCAGCGAGATCGAGAACGAGCTGAAGTTCTCGCCGTACATCACCGACGCGGTGGTGATCGGCGACAAGCGCCCGTACCTGGTGGTGATCGTGATGATCGACCAGGAAAACGTCGAAAAGTACGCGCAGGACCACGACATCCCGTTCGGCAGTTATGCCAGCCTGACGCAGGCCCAAGCGGTGCAGGACCTGGTGTGGAACGAGGTCGAGCGCGTGAACAGGAAGTTCGCTCGCGTCGAGCAGATCAAGAAGTTCTACCTGCTGCAAAACCAGCTCACCGCCGAGGACGACGAACTGACGCCGACGATGAAGCTCAAACGCAAGTTCGTCGAGACCAAGTACGCCGAGGCGATCGCCGCCATGTACCGTTGAACCCACCCAGCCCCCAAGCCCAACCCGAAGGACTGACGATGAAATCGATACTCACTGGCGTCGCAGCGGCGCTTTCACTGCTGGCCGGCGCCGCCCAGGCGCAGCAGGGCGTGAGCAAGGACGAGATCCTGGTCGGCACGATCCAGGACCTGTCCGGGCCGGTCGCCGGCTTCGGCAAGGCGGTGCGCCAGGGCATGCTGCTGCGCATCGACGAGATCAACGAGCAAGGCGGCATCAACGGGCGCAAGCTCAAGCTGGTGGCCGAGGACAACGGCTACGACCCGAAGAAGGCGGTGCTGGCGGCGCAAAAGCTGGTCAACCAGGACAAGGTGTTCATCGTCGCCGGCCATATCGGCACGGCGATGAACATGGCGGCGATGCCGGTGCAGTTCGCGAAGAACATCGTCAACTTCATGCCGGTGACCGCGGCACGCGAGATGTACGAACCGCTGAACCGGTTGAAGTACGCGATGCAGGTGCCCTACTACGACCAGATCCGCACCTGGCTGCCCAAGCTGGTGAAGGACAAGGGCGCGAAGAAGGTGTGCGTGATCTACCAGGACGACGAATTCGGCCTCGAGGTGGTGCGCGGCGCCGAAGCCGGCTTGAAGCCCGCCAACATGGAAGTCGCCGAGAAGGCCTCGTTCAAGCGCGGCGCCACCGACTTTTCGTCGCAGGTGGCCAAGTTGAAGGGCGCGGGCTGTGATCTGGTGGTGCTGGGCACCATCATCCGCGAGACCATCGGCGCCATCGCCGAAGCGCGCAAGACCGGCTTCAACCCGACTTTCCTCGGCTCGAGCGCGGCCTACACCGAGCTGATCCACAAGCTGGGCGGCAAGGCGATGGACGGCACCTACGCGACGATGACCGCGCAGGTGCCGTACCTGGACGAAGCCTCGCAGCCGCTGCGCTTCTGGGCCAACAAGTACAAGACCAAGTTCAACGAGGACCCGACCGTGTTCTCGGCCTACGGCTACATCATCATCGACGCCTTCGCCAAGGCCGCGGGCAAGGCCGGCGCCAACCTGACGACCGACAGCTTCATCAAGGCGATGGACTCGATGACGATCCCGCCCGACATCTTCGGCAGCCCGGAGTTCAAGTTCGGCGCCACCAAGCGGCTGGGCAGCGACGCTTCGAGGCTGTCGCAGATCACCGACGGCAAGTGGAAGGTCATGAGCGAGTACGCGCAGCCCTGAAGCTCATCACGTTGCCGGCGGCCGCCTGCGGGCGGCCGCTTCGCTTGGCGCACGGTCGGGATAATCCTTGCAAATGACGACGGACGAATGGCTGACGGTGGATGGGCTCGACCAGGACGCGCGCGGCGTGGCGCGCCGCGCCGACGGCAAGGTGGTGTTCATCGAGGGTGCGCTGCCCGGCGAGCAGGTGCAATGCCGCGTCGAGCGCAGCAAGAACCAGTGGGAGCAGGGCACGATGAGCGCGCTGCGCGGCGAAAGCGCGCAGCGCGTGCGCCCGGCGTGCCCGCATTTCGGCCTGCATGCCGGTGCCTGCGGCGGCTGCAAGATGCAGCACCTGCACCCGGCAGCGCAGGTGGCGGTCAAGCAGCGCGTGCTCGAGGACAGTCTGTGGCACCTGGGCAAGGTGCGGCCCGGGCAGATGCTGCGCCCAGTCGAGGGGCCGAGCTGGGGCTACCGCCACCGTGCGCGCTTGTCGGTGCGCTACGTGGCAAAGAAGGGCACGGTGCTGGTGGGCTTCCACGAACGCAAGTCGCGCTACGTGGCCGACATGCGTGTTTGCCCGGTGTTGCCGGGCGCGGTCAGCGCGATGCTGCCGGCCTTGCGTGAGCTGATTGGCGCCATGGCGCAGCGCGACCGGCTGCCGCAGATCGAAGTGGCCTGCGGCGACCAGGTCGCCGTGCTGGTGCTGCGCCATCTCGAGCCGCTGGGCGAAGCCGACCTCGAACGGCTGCGGCTGTTCGGGCAGCGCCACGGCGTGCAGTGGTGGCTTCAGCCCAAGGGGCCGGACAGCGTGCACCGGCTGGACGACGCGCCCGAGGAACTGGCCTACGCGCTGCCCGAGTTCGGCATCCGGCTGCCGTTCAAGCCCACCGATTTCACGCAGGTCAACGCTGCGATCAACCGCGTGCTGGTGCAGTGCGCGCTGCAGTTGCTGCAGCCGCAGCCCGGCGAACGTGTGATCGACTGGTTCTGCGGCCTGGGCAACTTCAGCCTGCCGCTGGCCACCCGCGCGTCGCAAGTGCTGGGCATCGAAGGCAGCACGGCGCTGGTGCAGCGCGCGGGTGCGAACGCGGCGCGCAACGGCCTGGCGCACAAGGCGCGCTTCGAGGCGCGCGATCTGTTCGCGATCGACGCGGCCGGCCTGGCGGCGCAGGGCCACGCCGAGCGCTGGCTGGTCGACCCGCCGCGCGAGGGGGCCTTCGCGTTGTCCAAGGCCTTGGCCGACTTGCATGCCGCGCCGGTGTCGGGTTACGAGCCGCCGCGGCGCATCGTCTATGTCAGCTGCAACCCGGCGACGCTGGCGCGCGACGCCGGCTTGCTGGTGCACCAGGCCGGCTACCGCTGCACGCACGCCGGGGTCATCAACATGTTCCCGCACACCGCGCATGTTGAAAGCGTCGCGGTCTTCGACCGCGTTGCTTCGGCGTAGGCTCATATCGCGCAGCGATGTGAGCCGCAGCCAAAGCCCAACGGTCTTCGACCGCGACGCTTCGGCGTAGGCTCATATCGCGCAGCGATGTGCGCCGCAGCCAAGGGGCGTCGCCGTCTTCGAACTTCGAACTTCGAACGCGCGGACGCCCGAAAAGCCGACAGGGCCCGCAGGCCCTGTCGATTCAACGCAGCGCAATGCGCGGTGGTCAGTCGCCCTGGCCGCCGAAGATGCCCAACAGCGCCAGCAGGCTCTGGAACACGTTGAACAGGCTCAGGTACACGCCCAGGGTGGCGGTGATGTAGTTGGTTTCTTCGCCGTCACGCACGCGCTTCAGGTCGTGCAGGATGAAGGCGGAGAAGATGCCGATCGCCAGCACCATCAGCGTGATCATCAGCGCGCTCGATTGGATGAAGAAGTTGGCGATCATCGCCACCAGCAACATGATCGCGCCGATGAACAGCCACTTGCCCATGGCCGACAGGTCGCGCTTGATGATCGTCGACAGCGAGGCCATGCCGAGAAAGATCGCGCCGGTGCCGGCAAAGGCCACCATGATCAGGCTGGCGCCGTTGGCCAGGCCCAGCACGCTGCCGATCAGGCGCGACAGCATCAGCCCCATGAAGAAGGTGAAGCCCAGCAGCACCGGCACGCCGGCCGCCGAGTTCTTGGTCTTCTCGATCGCGAACATCAGGCCGAAGGCGCCGGCCAGGAACACCACCATGCTGATGCCCGGCGTCATCGCGGTGGCCAGGCCGGTGGCAACGCCGATCCACGCCCCCAGCACGGTGGGCACCATGGACAGCGCGAGCAGCCAGTAGGTATTGCGCAATACGCGATTGCGCTGTTCGGTCAGCGCACCGGATCCGACGTAACCGGGAGCGGTTTGCAGGCCAGGATTCATGCGTTCAATCTCCAGACGGAAGGTTGAGGACTGCGGGTAGACCCGCGCCGGGTATTCTAGTTCCCCACCGATTCCCTCGGGATTGCCCGTTTCCAGGCCGCGCCGGGGTGCCGTTCCACGGCTGCGTTGGGGTGCCCTCACGGGGCAACAACGAGCCAGCGGATACAATCTGGCCACTCATCTGCTGACCCAGCAGCTCGGCAGCGCCCCCTTAGTCGACTCCCTTCGAACTGCGATGCCCCAGGGCTGGCAGCGGGCCGCGCCGAGCGTGCGCAACCGGAGCTGCCCCTCTTGCTTCCCGCTTTGCCCCCCGCGTTGCTCGCCTTGGCCGACGGCACGCACTTCATCGGCCATGCCGTGGGCGCGCCTGGCCACACCGTCGGCGAGGTGGTGTTCAACACCGCCATGACGGGGTACCAGGAAATCCTGACCGACCCCAGCTACTGCCGCCAGATCGTCACGCTGACCTACCCGCACATCGGCAACTATGGCGTCAACGAGGAGGACGTCGAGGCCCCCCGCGCCCATGCCGCCGGCCTGGTGATCCGCGATCTGCCGGTGCTGGCGTCGAACTTTCGCCGCACGCACGACCTGTGCGACTACCTGCGCGCCCAGGGCATGGTGGCCATCGCCGGCATCGACACCCGCCGGCTGACGCGCCGGCTGCGTACCCACGGTGCGCAAAACGGCTGCATCGTGGCCTTCGAACCCGGCACCGAGGTCGGTGCAAGCCAGATCGCCCAGGCCGTCGAGCGCGCGCGCGCTGCGCCTTCGATGAACGGCCTCGACCTGGCGCAAGTGGTGTCGGCCCAGCGGCCCTACCGCTGGACGCAGACCGAATGGTCGCTGGGCCGGGGCTACGGCGAGCAAAGCGCGCCGCGCTGGCATGTGGTGGCCTACGATTTCGGCGTCAAGCGCAGCATCCTGCGTTTGCTGGCCAGCCGCGGCTGCCGCGTCACGGTGGTGCCGGCACGCACCTCGGCCGCCGAAGTGCTGGCGCTGCAGCCCGATGGCATCTTCCTGTCCAACGGGCCGGGTGATCCGCAGCCTTGCGACTACGCCATCGCTGCCACGCAGGCGCTGCTGCAGCGCGGGCTGCCCCTGTTCGGCATCTGCCTGGGCCACCAGATCCTGGCGCTGGCGTCGGGCGCCAAGTCCTTCAAGATGAAGTTCGGCCACCATGGTGCCAACCATCCGGTGAAGGACCTGGACTCGGGCCGGGTCTCGATCACCAGCCAGAACCACGGCTTCGCGGTGGACGCCAGCACGCTGCCTGCGAACCTGCGGCCCACGCATGTGTCGCTGTTCGACGGCACGCTGCAGGGCCTGCAGCGCACCGACCGGCCGGCCTTTTCCTTCCAGGGCCACCCCGAGGCCTCGCCCGGCCCGCACGACATCGACTACCTGTTCGACCGCTTCATTGCGCTGATCGAGGAACACCATGCCCAAGCGCAGTGACCTGAAATCGATCCTCATCATCGGCGCCGGCCCGATCGTCATCGGCCAGGCCTGCGAGTTCGACTATTCCGGCGCGCAGGCCTGCAAGGCGCTGC
>CAYZGL010000056.1:0-19082 GCA_964477985.1 uncultured Rubrivivax sp.
CCACGAACAGGATGCCGTTCAGGTAGTAGCGGATGTCGTGCACCGCCATCGCGAAATGCACCTGGTTGACCAGGCTGCGCAGCACCTTCTGCGGCACCGAGAACACCGGGCCGAAGTCGGCGGCCTCGTTGACCAGCGGGAAGTCCTCGGCCGGCAGCGTCTGCAGCGTGAAGCGGCTCTTGCCGGAGTGCAGCGTCAGTTTGTTCTGCGCCGCGCTCAGGCTCACCATTTGGTCGGCCGGCAGCGAACGCAGGATGTCGATCAGCTTGCGCGCGCCGACGGTGGTGCTGAAGTTGGCATCGTCGCCGCCCAACTCCTGCGTGGTGCGCACCTGGATCTCCAGGTCGCTGGTCGTGAGCTCGATCTGCGCCCCTGTCTTGCGCAACAGCACGTTGGCCAGGATCGGCAGGGTGTGGCGCCGCTCGACGATGCCACTGACGGCCTGCAGTGCGCCCAGAATCTTTTCTTGTGCTGCCTTCAAGACAATCATGGGGTTTTCTCTTTAAGCCTGGTGGTCGTAGTAGGTCTTCGCACGATCTGTGGAGAACGCCATTTTCGCTTGTTCCATCAAGGCCTTAGCCAGAGGCCAAGGCTGTGGGCGAGCTTGTGGCCGGCTCGGGGAACGTTCCACAGCAACTTCGCCCGACGCCGCCGCGCTGTGGATGAGTGGCCACTTGGGCCAGACTTGTCCCCAGCGTTGTGCCTTGACAAGGGCATCGATGCTCAACCCTTCAGCGTCTGCTCGAGCACGTGCAGCTGCTGGTTCAGTTCGCTGTTCTTGCCGCGTTCGCCGCCGATCTTGCGCACCGCGTGCAGCACCGTGGTGTGGTCGCGGCCGCCGAACAGCTCGCCGATCTCGGGCAGGCTCTTTTGCGTCATCTCCTTGGCCAGATACATCGCGATCTGGCGCGGCCGCGCGATGCTGGCCGGGCGCTTCTTGCTGTACATGTCGGCGACCTTGATCTTGTAGAAGTCGGCCACCGTCTTCTGGATGTTTTCCACCGACACCTGGCGGTTCTGGATCGACAGCAGGTCCTTCAGCGCCTCGCGCGCGAGGTTGATGTTGATGTCCTTGTGGCTGAAGCGGCTGTAGGCCAGCACCTTGCGCAGCGCGCCTTCGAGTTCGCGCACGTTGGCGCGTACGTTCTTGGCGACGAAGAAGGCCACGTCCTCGGGCATGGTCGTGCCTTCGGCTTCGGCCTTGCGGATCAGGATCGCCACGCGCATTTCCAGCTCGGGCGGCTCGATCGCCACCGTCAGCCCGGCGTCGAAGCGGCTGGTCAGCCGCTCGTCGATGTCGGCCAGCCCTTTGGGGTAGGTGTCGCTGGTCATGATGATGTGCGCGCGCTTGGCCAGCAGCGCTTCGAAGGCGTTGAAGAACTCCTCCTGCGTGCGCTCCTTGCCGGCGAAGAACTGCACGTCGTCGATCAGCAGCAGGTCCAGGTTGTGATACTTGGCCTTCAGCTCGTCGAAGGTCTTGCGCTGATAGTTCTTGACGACGTCGCTGATGAACTGTTCGGCGTGCAGGTACAACACGCGCGCTTCGGGGTTGTCGCGCAGCAGCGCGTTGCCCACCGCATGCACCAGGTGCGTCTTGCCCAGCCCCACGCCGCCATAGATGAACAGCGGGTTGTACATCTGGCCCGGCGCACCGGCCACGTGCAGCGCGGCGGTGCGCGCCATCTGATTGGCACGACCGGCCACCAGGGTGTCGAAGGTCAACGAAGGGTTCAGCTTGTGGCGCGAACTCGATGGCGCCATCGCAGCTGCGCCGGGGTCGCGTGCGGGTGCTGCGGCGCCCGACGGCATCGTCGCGTTGGCCGACGCCGAAGCGCCGCTTGGCGCCGGGCTGGGCACGGTGGGCTTGTACGGCGCACGAGGCGGCAGCTCCCGCCCCGCCAGGCTCAGTTCCAGGCGCACCGGCTCGGTGCTCAGATCGGCGAGCACCGATTCGATCAGCCCGGCGTATTGCGTGCGGATCCAGTCCAGCTTGAAGCGGTTGGGCACGCGCACGCTCAACACCGCCGGCTCGCCGGCATCGTGTTGCAACACGGCCGGCGGCAACGGGCGGATCCAGGTGTTGTATTGCTGTTCGGGCAACTGCGCGGCGAGCCTCTCGCACGTGCGCTGCCACAGGTCGATTGTCATTGTGGAGAACTTGTCTCTTGCAGCCGGCGATTGTAGGGCCTGGGGGCCTGCAAGCCGACGGTTATCCACAGTTTCGAGACTTCGATCAACTGTGCGGCCGAGCCTCGCTTCTTGCCGCGCGCGTTTGACCAGGAATGGCATTTTTGCTGTAATCGCCGGTTCGCCATGCAATGGACCAGCGCTTGCGCTGCAAGGACGGGCAAGCGCCGCGGTGTCGGCATCGTGCTGCGGGGACGGGCTCATCTCGAATCACTTGCCGACCCACACGGCGCAGGCGTTCGAGCAAGCCGCGAAGCGCCACGCCACGCGGTGGTTGCCGGGCGTCCAAAGGGACGCCACGACACGCATCGGATCACTGCAACCGCTTCCAGCGCCGTCGCGGCCGCTGGCACACCCAACAACTCCATGGAGGAACTCACATGAAGCGCACTTACCAACCGTCGAAGGTTCGCCGTGCACGTACGCACGGCTTTCTGGTGCGGATGAAGACGCGCGGCGGCCGTGCCGTCATCAACGCGCGCCGCGCCAAGGGCCGCAAGCGGCTCGGCCTGTAAGGCACCCGGCCCGCGCGGTACATGATCGGCCGCCTGCGGCACAAGTCCGACTTCGAACGCGTGCTTGCCGTGCCGCCTTGTTCGCGGAGTACTCACTTCGTCCTGCATCACGTGCAGGCGTGCCCGGGCGCCATGACATCGGTCGTATCGTCAGAGTTATGCACAGGCGATGCACAGAATCGAGCGTCACCTGTGGATAAGATCGAATTGGGGCATTGGCTGGGATGCATCGTGCCCAAGCGGCATGCGGCGCGCGCCGTGACCCGCAATCTGCTGCGCCGCCAGGCACGCGCGGCGATGCAGCGTCATGAGCTGCGGCTGCAGCCCGGTCTGTGGCTGCTGCGGCTGCGCCAGCCCTTTGCCCGCAGCGCGGGCTTCGTGTCGGCGGATTCGCAAGCCTTGCGCACCGTCGCCTCGGCAGAGCTGGACAAGCTGTTTGCAAGGGCGGCGGCATGAGCGCGTCTGGCCGCCGGCGGCAAGTCTCCCAGCGCGCAAGATGCAGGACGGTGCGATGAGCCTGGCGCAGCGCGTGCTGATCGGGCTGGTTCGCGGCTACAGGCTGCTGTTCAAGCCGTGGCTGGGCAACGCCTGCCGCTTCGAGCCCAGCTGCTCGGCCTACGCACTGCAGGCGCTGCAGCAGCACGGTGCGCTTGCCGGCGGCGCATTGACGGCCGGCCGGTTGTTGCGCTGCCAGCCGTGGTGCGACGGCGGCTGCGACCCGGTGCCGGCAACCGCGCCGGGCCTGTTCACGCGGCTCGGTCTGCCCGGCCGCAGCCCAACCCTGGACAAATAAGAAGCTGCCATGACGGATATGCGCCGCACCCTGCTGTGGGTGGTTTTCACGATGTCGCTGGTGCTGCTGTGGGACAAGTGGACGGTGCACACCGGTCAGCCGTCGATGTTCGGCGGCAGCACCAAGGTGGCGGCCGGCCCGACTGCGGCAGCCTCGGCGGCCAGTGCGGTGCCCGGTGCCGGCACGGCGGCGGTTCCAGCGGCGGTGGCATCGGCCGCGGCGGGGTCGCCCGCCGCGCCGAGCCCTGCCAGCGTGAAGGCAGCGCCAGCGCAAGGCGGCGAGCAGATCACACTGACGACCGACGTCGTCAAGGCGACCTTCGACAGCCAAGGCGGCACGCTGGTGCGGCTGGAACTGCTGAACTACCAGGATTCGGTGCAGCGGCGCTGGTATCAGCCCTTCGTCGAACTGTTCTC
Organism: uncultured Rubrivivax sp.; assembly: GCA_964477985.1. Classification (GTDB taxonomy): domain Bacteria; phylum Pseudomonadota; class Gammaproteobacteria; order Burkholderiales; family Burkholderiaceae_C; genus Rubrivivax. Next base: position 3,912 of record CAYZGL010000056.1, read on the forward strand.
GTCGCAGCCCGAGCCGGTGCGGCTGCCCAATGTGCTGCTGTTCGAACAGAGCGCGCATCGCGTCTATCAGGCGCAGACCGGCCTGGTCACCGCGCAGCCCGGCGTGGCGCTGCCGAACCATCTGACGCGCATGACGCCGGTGGTCGGCGAGCGCACGCTGGCCGACGGCGGCCATGAACTGCAGATCCGTTTCGAATCGCCCGCGGTCGACGGGCTGCGCCTGGTCAAGACCTATACGCTGCGGCGCGGCGACTACACGATTGGCGTGCAGCACGAGTTCATCAACGACAGCGCCCAGCCGGTGTCGCCGCAGCTCTATTTGCAGTTGGCGCGCGACGGCAGCCCGCCGCAGGGCGAATCGTCGTTCTACTTCACCTTCACCGGCCCGGCGCTGTACACCGACGCCAGCAAGTTCCGCAAGATCGATTTCAAGGACATCGAAAAGGGCAAAGTCGAGGTCCCGGGCAGCGCCAACAACGGTTGGGTGGCGATGGTGCAGCACTACTTCGCGTCGGCCTGGCTGTTGCCGGCCAACCAGCCGCGCGACTTCCGCGTCGCCAAGGTGGCCGACAACCTGTACGCGATCGCGATGGTGGTGCCGCTCGGCGAGGTCGCCGCGGGGGGCCGCAAGACGCTGCAATCCACGCTGTTCGCCGGGCCGCAGCAGGAAAACCAGCTGGCCGAACTGGCGCCCGGGCTCGAGCTGGTGAAGGACTACGGCTGGTTCACGATCCTGGCCAAGCCGCTGTTCTGGCTGCTGACGCAACTGCACGGCGTGCTCGGCAACTGGGGCTGGGCCATCGTCGCGCTGGTGGTGCTGCTGAAGGTGGCGTTCTACTGGCTCAACGCCAGCGCCTACCGCTCGATGGCCAAGATGAAGGCCGTGGCGCCGCGCATGACCGAACTGCGCGAGCGCTACAAGGACAAGCCGCAGCAGTTGCAGCAGGAGATGATGCGCATCTACCGCGAGGAGAAGGTCAACCCGCTCGGCGGCTGCCTGCCGATCGTCGCGCAGATGCCCTTCTTCATCGCGCTGTATTGGGTGCTGCTGTCCAGCGTGGAGATGCGCAACGCGCCGTGGATCCTGTGGATCCACGACCTGTCGCAGCCCGACCCGTACTTCATCCTGCCGCTGCTGATGACCGGCTCGACGCTGTTCCAGACCTGGCTGAACCCGACCCCGCCCGACCCGGTGCAGGCGCGCATGATGTGGATCATGCCGCTGGCGTTCTCGGTGATGTTCTTCTTCTTCCCGGCCGGCCTGGTGCTGTACTGGCTGACGAACAACATCCTGTCGATCGCGCAGCAGTGGTACATCAACCGCAAGCTGGGCGTGATGGGCAAATAGACACGTTTCGACCGCCATCGACCCCGCGTTCGGGGGGTGACGGCGCGCAGGCCGAGGTCGAACATGCGTGCAAGGACACATCGCGCGCTGCATCGGCCCTCAACTGGCGGCGTGGCGTGCCGATGAGTCCCGCAGGGCCGGCAACGCGCCGGCCCGCCGATCATGCGGGGCTGACCCGGTCGGCCGCAGCACACCTGCCGCAGGGGTTCTTCCTGCAGCAAGCCGCTGCGGCGCAGGCCGGCTCGCGGAGCGAGACAGTGCGGCGGCCACGCGGCCGTCCGCGGCGCTCCTCCCCGCGCCAGCCAACGAAGGCCCGGCGCCCGTCGGGCCTTCGTTGGCGGTGCAGCCGCTACGATCGCGAGCGTGCTGTCGCGCCGTGATCTGCCCATCGCCGCCATCGCCACCGCGCCGGGGCGCGGCGCGGTGGGCATCGTGCGCATCAGCGGGACAGGCCTGGATGCGCTGGTGCACTCGTTGTGCGGCCGAGCGCTCGAGCCGCGCATGGCCACGCTGCTGCCGCTGCGCCAGGCCGACGGCAGCCCCATCGACCAGGGGCTGGCGCTGCACTTTCCGGCACCGCACTCGTACACCGGCGAAGACGTGCTCGAACTGCAGGTGCACGGCGGGCCGGTTCTGCTGCAGATGCTGCTGCAGCGCTGCCTGCAGGCCGGCGCGCCGCTGGGCCTGCGCCTGGCCGAACCGGGCGAATTCACGCAGCGCGCGTTCCTGAACGGCAAGCTCGATCTGGCCCAGGCCGAGGCGGTCGCCGACCTGATCGACGCCAGCACCGAAGCGGCCGTGCGCTCGGCCGCGCGCTCGCTGGGCGGCGTGTTCTCGCAGCAGGTGCAGCAGCTGCGCGATCGCCTCGTGCACTTGCGCATGCTGGTCGAGGCCACGCTGGACTTCCCGGAAGAGGACATCGACTTCCTGCAGCAAGCCGGCGCCGCGCGGCAGCTGAGCGACATCGCTGCGGCGCTCGGCAGCCTGCTCGACGGCGCGCAGCAAGGCGCGCTGCTGCGCGACGGCATCCACGTGGTGCTGGCCGGCCAGCCCAACGTGGGCAAGAGCTCGCTGCTCAACGCCCTGGCCGGCGCCGAACTGGCCATCGTCACGCCGATCGCCGGCACCACCCGCGACCGCATCACGCAGGCGATCCAGATCGAAGGCGTGCCCTTGCACGTGGTCGATACCGCCGGGTTGCGCAGCCAAAGCGACGACGAGGTCGAACGCATCGGCATCGCGCGCAGCTGGGAGTCGATCGCCGCTGCCGACGCCATCGTCTTCCTGCACGACCTGACGCGCCGCGGCGAGCCCGGCTACGAGGCCGCCGAAGCGCAGATCGCGGCACGCCTGCCCGCCGCGGCCAAGCTGCTGCACGTGCACACCAAGGCCGACCTGGCCGCGAGCGCGCCCGACGAAGGGCTGAGCGTGTCGGCACGCAGCGGCCAAGGGCTGCAGGCCCTGCGCCAGGCCTTGCTGCAGCGTGCCGGCTGGCACGCGACGCCGGAAGGCTTGTTCCTTGCGCGCGCGCGGCACGTGCACGCGCTGCGGCGCGCCGGCGAGCACCTGCTGCGCGCGCAGGCGCTGGGCGGCGCGGCGCACGCGCCGCTGGAGCTGCTGGCCGAGGAGCTGCGTTGCGCGCACGACGCGCTCGGCGAGATCACCGGTGCCTTCACCGCAGACGACCTGCTCGGCGAGATCTTCAGCCGCTTTTGCATCGGCAAGTGACACGACGTCTGGCGCACACACAGCCCCCCAGCTTGGGCGATTGCCAGTGGGTGCGGCGGCTGCGCAGAATGGCCGCGCAACCCCGAGAACAAGACGCGCGACCCAGGCTCGCGCGCACCCGACGATGGACATCACCCCATTGGCCCAGGCCGTGCAAAGCGCGAAGGCGGGCGACGCCTTCGACGCCGGGCTGGATGCGCCGCAGTGGCACGCGCTGCTGCCCTACCTGTCGCGCCAGAGCCTGCGTGCCGGCGAAGCGCTGATGCGCCAGGGCGACAGCGTGCGCTGCGCCTGCTGGCTGGAGCAGGGCAATCTGCAGATCTTTGTCAGCGGCGGGGCGCCGGGGGCCACGCGCATCGGCGTGCTGCGCCCGGGCGCACTGGTGGGCGAAGCCGCTCTGCTGGCCGACGTGCCGCGCGCCGCCAACGTCGAGGCGATGACGCCGGCGGTGGTGTGGTGCCTGAGTGCAACGCAGCTGGACCGGCTGTGTGCCGACCACCCGGCGCTCGGCTTGCGCTTGCTGCGCGCCACCGCCGCCGTGATGGCCAGGCGGGTGCACGCGCACCTGCATGGCGGCGCACCGCTGGTTTGAGCGCGGCGCGCCGCGCGGCCGTGGCGCCGTTCGACCCGCCATCGCCCCACGGGTCGACTCGCCGAACAGCCCACCACCCGGCCCACCACCCGGCCCACCACCCGGCCCGGATGGCGGCTCGATAATCGGCACGCCATGGTGCTCGACCACAGCCGCCCCCCCACACCGCGGCCGCCCGCCCGCCCGCAGCGGCGCTGCGCCGCGAGCTGCGTATGCAAGACATCGTGGTGATCGGCGCGGGCGGGCACGCCAAGGTGGTCGCGCGCAGCCTGCGCGAGTGCGGCGGCTGGCAGGTGGCCGGCTTCATCGACGACCAGAACCCGGCGCGGGCCGGCGAGCGCTTCGGCGGCGCCACGGTGTTGGGCGGGCGCGCGGCGCTGGCCGCCTTGCGTGAGCAAGGCGTGGCGGCCGCCGTCGTCGCCTTCGGCCACAACCGTGCGCGGCTCGACTTCGATGCGTGGCTCGCAGGCGGCGGCTGGCAGCGCCCTGCCATCGTCGACCCCAGTGCCCGCGTGGGCGACGATGTCGTGCTCGGCCCCGGCTGCTACGTCGCGGCCGGCGCCATCGTCGAGCCCGGCGTGGCCCTGGGCAGGCAGGTGATCGTCAACAGTGCGGCGGTGCTGTGTCACGACGGCATCGTCGACGATGGCGCCCACCTGTGCCCGCGCAGCTGCTTCGGCGGCCACGTGCGCATCGGGCCGCGTAGCTGGATCGGCATCGGCGCGACCGTGCGCGACCGCGTGCGCATCGGCGCCGATGTCGTGGTCGGCGCCGGCGCGCTGGTGTTGCGCGACGTGCCCGATGGCGTCGTCGCCTACGGCCATCCGGCCCAGGTGATCGCGAAGGCGCAGACATGACCAAGACCGATCCGGCGCAGCTCGCGGTATTCGGCGCCGCGCCGGCCTTCGAGCACAAGCTGCACGTGGGGCAGCCCAACCTGGGCGATCGCGCCTACTTCCTCGACCGGGTGGCGCAGATCCTGGATTCGCGCTGGTTCACCAACCACGGCGAGTGCGTGCGCGAACTCGAAGCCGCGCTGGCCGGCTACCTCGGCGTGCGCCACGTGATCGCGGTGTGCAACGCCACCATCGGGCTGGAGATCGCGATCCGCGCGCTGCCGATGACGGGCGAAGTGATCGTGCCGGCGATGACCTTCGTCGCCACCGCGCACGCGCTGCAGTGGCAGCAGATCACCCCGGTGTTCTGCGACATCGACCCGGCCACGCACCTGCTCGACCCGCGGCAGGTCGAAGCGCTGATCAACGACCGCACCAGCGGCATCCTCGGCGTGCACCTGTGGGGCCGGCCGTGCGCGGTGGACGCGCTGGGCGACATCGCGCAGCGCTACGGCTTGCACCTGCTGTTCGACGCCGCGCACGCCTTCGGCTGTTCGCACCGCGGCCGCATGATCGGCGGCTTCGGCCGTGCCGAGGTGTTCAGCTTCCACGCCACCAAGTTCTTCAACTCCTTCGAAGGCGGCGCCATCGCCACCGACGACGACGCGCTGGCGCACAAGATCCGCCTGATGGTCAACTTCGGCTTCGCCGGCTACGACAACGTGGTGCACATCGGCACCAACGGCAAGATGAACGAAGTCTCGGCGGCGATGGGGTTGACCTCGCTGCGCTCGGTCGACGACTTCGTCGCCGTCAACCGCCGCAACCACGCCGCCTACCGCCGCGGCCTGCGCAACGTGCCGGGCATCGAACTGCTGGGCTTCGACGAGGCCGAGCGCTGCAACTACCAATACGTGGTGTGCGAATACCGCGCTGCCGAAGGCGGCGCCAGCCGCGACGACCTGGTGCGCGCGCTGTGGGCCGAGAACGTGGTCGCGCGCAAATACTTCTGGCCGGGCTGCCACCGCATGGAGCCCTACCGTACGCTGTACCCGCGCGCGGCCGCGCGGCTGCCTCACACCGACGCCGTGGCCGAAAGACTGCTGGTGCTGCCCACCGGCACCGGCGTGTCGCTGCACGACATCGAGCGGGTGTGCGCCCTGATCGAGCTGATGGTGCGCGGCGGCGCGATGTTGCGCCAGCGGCTGGCCGCGCTCGATGCCGAGGACGCGGCGCGGCGATGAAGGTCAGCGTCGTGGTGCCGGCCTTCAACCAGGCGGCCTACCTGCGCGAGGCGCTGACCAGCGCGCTGCAGCAGACCATGGCCGACCTGGAGATCGTCGTCGTCGACGACGGCTCCACCGACGGCACGCGCGCGGTGTGCGAGGCCCTGGGCGATGCGCGCCTGCGCTACATCCACCAGCCCAACGACCGCACGATGGGCCTGGGCGCGCGCAACCATGCGATGCTCGAGGCGCGCGGCGAATGGATCGCGCTGCTCGACCAGGACGACCGCTGGGCGCCGGACAAGCTGGAAAAACAACTGCACCGCGCCGATCACCAGCTCGAAGTCGGCGCCGTGTTCTGCCGCGCCCGCTTCATCGACGCGGCCGGCCATGCCACCGGCGAACAGCAAGGTGAGCTGCCCGAAGGCGACGTGTTCCACGCGCTGCTGTGGCGCAACCGCTACTACGCGCCCACCGGCATGCTGCGGCGCGCGCTGCTGCCGGCCATCGGCCTGCCGCATGCCTGGGTGGGCCTGGGCGACCACGCGCTGTGGCTCGCGGTGGCGCGGCGCACGGCGGTGGCGGTGGTCGACGAACTGCTGGTGGACTACCGCGTGCACGCGCAGGGTTACCAGGAGCAGCAGCGCCGCGCCGGGCTGATGCGGCTGGCCGACGACTACTGGCAACTGGCCACGGCGCAGGCGTCGCTGCTGCATCGCGGCTGCGCCGAATGCGCGCGCGCACAACGGCGCGCGCGGCGCAACGCCGCGCAGCACTACCTGCGCGCGCTGCACGCGCAGTGGCAGGACGGCGGCTTCGCCGGTGGCGGCGTGGCCTTCGCGCGTGCGGTTTCGGCGGCACCCGGCTGGTTTGCGCTGCCGTGGGTGTGGCCGCGCCAACTCGCCCGCCTGGGTGCGGCGGCCTGGCGCGGGGCCGTGCGCTCGGCCGGTGCGGCCGGCCCGGGCCGGGCTACTTGATGCCTTCGTAGATCAGCTCGCCCTTGTACGGGCGGCACTCCAGCCCCGCCAACGCCGCGTGCTCGCTGGCGCGCCAGCCCCGCGCCAGGGTGCGGGCGAACCCCGCCTCATGCAGCAGCATTTCCAGCTCGGGCGCATCGAACAGGAACCGATGCCCCCAGCAGCGCATGGCCTCGTTCAGCAGTTGCGCCGGTGTCGCCGGGTGCCACTGCAGATCGGCCCAGCCGCCGGTGCGGCCGGCCTGGTATTCGGCCACCAGATGCGCCAGGCTCGGCGTGGAAAGGCGCAGTACGCCGGCGGGCACCAGCACGCGGTGGCACTCGCGCAGCAGGCGTTGCGCCGCCGGGCGCTCGATATGCTCGATGAAGTGCTCGGCGTAGATGCAGTCGATCGACTGCGAAGCCACCGGCAGCGGCCGCGTCAGGTCCAGCTTGATGACTGCGGCGGGCCCCTCGAGATCGACGTTCGCCCAACCCGGCAGCAAGTGGCCGCCGCAGGCCAGGTGCAGCCGGCGATGCGGCGCGATGCGCCGGCGCGCGACCTGGTCGGCCGCCCAGCGAGCGGTGGCGGCGATGCCGTCCGTGACGACGGGCGGCAGCAGTTGGCGGATCCATCGAAGACGCGGCATGTGCGGCTGGGCAGCGGCCCGCGTGTGGCGGGGCGGTGCGGCACAGTGTACGGGCGGCGCAGCGCGCGGCCCCGAGCCTGCCGGCATGGCTGCGCCATCCGGCATCAGTCGCCGCCCAGCAGCTTGGCCTCGGCCAGCGCCAGCGGCTCGGGCAGGCCCGACAGCACCAAGGTGTCGCCGGCGCCGACGCGCAAGGCCTCGTCGGCGCCGCGCACCTGGCCCGCGGCCAGCCGCACCGAGACCACGCGCACGCCCACCGCATGCAGCGCCAGCTGCCCGAGCGGATGGCCGACGCAGGCGGCCGCGGCCGGCAGGGTGACGCTGAGCAGCCTCTCCTGCTGCAGCTCGTCCGAGCGGTCGTCCGCGCCGTGGAAGTAACCGCGCAGCAGGCCATAGCGTGCATCGCGCGCATCGCGCGCCATCTGGATCACCCGGCGCATCGGCACGCCCACCAGCGCCAGCGCGTGGCTGGCCAGCATCAGCGAGCCTTCGATCGCCTCGGGCACGACCTCGGCCGCGCCGGCCTGGCGCAGCCGTTCCAGGTCGGTGTCGTCGATGGTGCGCACCACCACCGGCACCTTGGGTGCGTGCGCGTGCACCAGCTGCAGGATCTTCAAGGCCGACGCCGTGTTCGGGTAGCTGATCACCACGGCCGCGGCGCGCGCCAGCCCGGCGGCCATCAGGCTTTGCAGCCGGGCGGCGTCGCCGAAGACCACGCTCTGGCCGGCGGCGGCGGCCTGGCGCACGCGGTCGGGGTCCAGGTCCAGCGCCATGTAGGCGATGTGTTCCTGGTCCAGCAGCCGCGCCAGGTTCTGCCCGCTGCGCCCGTAGCCGCAGATGATCACGTGCGCCTGCGTGGTGATCGAACGCTTGGCGATGCTCGTCAGCTGCACCGACTGCAGCAGCCAGTCGCTGGAGGACAGGCGCATGACGATGCGGTTGCTGTACAGGATCAGCACCGGCGCGATCAGCATCGACAGCACCATGCTGGCCAGCACCGGGCTCACCCACTGCGGCGCCACCAGGCCGTGCTGGCCGCCCAGCGCCAGCAGCACGAAGCCGAACTCGCCGGCCTGCGCCAGATACAACCCGGTGCGCAACGCCACGCCCGGCGCGGCACCGAACAGCCGGGTCAGTACCGCCACGAGCACGAACTTGGAGAGCACCGGCACGCTGGTCAGCGCCAGCACCAGCAGCCAGTGGTCGTGCACCGGGTGCCAGTCCAGCTTCATGCCCACGGTGATGAAGAACAGCCCGAGCAGCACGTCGTGGAAGGGCCGGATGTCGGTCTCGACCTGGTGCTTGTATTCGGTCTCGGCCACCAGCATGCCGGCGACGAAGGCGCCCAGCGCCAGCGACAGCCCGGCATGCTCGGTCAGCCAGGCCAGGCCCAGCGTGATCAGCAGCAGGTTCAGCACGAACAGCTCGTCGCTCTTGCGCCGCGCCACCAGCGTCAGCCACCAGCGCATCACGCGTTTGCCGCCGGCCAGCAGCAGGCCCAGCAGCAGCGCGGCCTTCAGCAGCGCGGCCGCCAGCGCCAGCGCCATGCCGCGACCGCTGTCGTTCAACGCGGGGATCAACACCAGCAGCGGCACCACCGCCAGGTCCTGGAACAGCAGCACGCCGATCACGCGGCGGCCGTGTTCGCTTTCCAGCTCGAGCCGCTCGGCCATCATCTTCACCACGATGGCGGTGCTGGACATCGCCATCGCCCCGCCCAGCACCACCGCGCCCTGCCAGCCCAGCTGCCAGGCGGTGGCGGTGAAGCCGAAGATCCACACCATCAGCGCATTGCCGAGCAGCGCGCCGGCGATGGTCAGCAGCACCTGCGACAGCCCCAGCCCGAACACCAGCGAGCGCATGCTGCGCAGCTTGGGCAGGTTGAACTCCAGCCCGATCACGAACATCAGGAACACCACGCCGAACTCGGCCAGGTACTTGATGCTGGCGGTGTCCTTGGCCAGCGCCAGCGCGTTCGGGCCGATCAGCACGCCCACCACCAGGTGGCCCAGCATCGGCGGCAGGCTCATCGAGCGGCACACCACCACGCCGAGCACGGCGGCGACCAGATACAGCAGCGCGAGTTCGAGGGTGGAGGCCATGGTGTGGCGGCGGCAGCGAGGGCCGTCCGCTGCGGGCAGCACCCTCCTAGAATGCCGCGATGCTAGCGAAGCCCGACGACGCGAAGCCCGCGGCCCGCTTCGACGCGCAGCGCGCGCTGCGCCTGGCCGAACGCACCTTCGACATCGAGGCGCGCGCGCTGCAGGCGCTGGGCGCGCGCCAGGGCGATGGCTTCACCGGCAGCGTGCGCGCGATGCTCGAATGCGCGGGGCGCGTCATCGTGATGGGCATGGGCAAGAGCGGCCATGTCGGGCGCAAGGTGGCCGCGACGCTGGCCTCCACCGGCACGCCGGCCTTCTTCGTGCATCCGGCCGAAGCCAGCCATGGCGACCTGGGCATGGTCACCGCCGGCGACGTGGTGCTGGCGATCTCCAACAGCGGCGAAAGCGACGAACTCGCGGCGATCCTGCCGGCGCTGCGCCGCCTCGGCGTGAAGCTGGTGGCGATGACCGGAAACGTGGCGTCCACGCTGGCGCGGCACGCCGACCACGTGCTCGACAGCAGCGTCGACCAGGAGGCCTGCCCGATGAACCTGGCGCCCACCGCCAGCACCACCGCGCAGATGGCCCTGGGCGACGCACTGGCGGTGGCGCTGCTGGATGCGCGCGGCTTTCGCGAGGAGGACTTCGCGCGCTCGCACCCCGGCGGCAGCCTGGGGCGCAAGCTGCTGATGCACGTGCACGACCTGATGCGCGCCGGCGCGGCGCTGCCGCGCGTGGCGCCCGGCGCCAGCTTCATCGAGATGCTCGGCGAGATGACCGGCAAGGGCCTGGGTTTCACCGCCGTGGTCGACGCCGGCGGCCGCGCCATCGGCATCTTCACCGACGGCGACCTGCGCCGGCTGATCGAGCGCGGCGTCGAGCTGCGCGGGCTGCGCGCCGAGGACGTGATGCACCGCCAGCCGCGCTGCGTCAGCGCCGATGCCTTGGCGGTCGACGCGGCCGAGATCATGGAGCGGCACCGCGTGACCAGCGTGCTGGCGCTCGATGCCGACGGCCGCCTGGCCGGCGCGCTGAACTCCAACGACCTGATGCGCGCCAAGGTGATCTGATGCCGGCGCTCCAGTTCGCCCCCGAGCTGCTGCTGAAGGCGCAGGGCAGCGGCCTGGGCATGCGCTGCGCGATCTTCGATGTCGACGGCGTGCTCACCGACGGGCGGCTGTACATCGGCGAACACGGCGAAACCGTCAAGGCCTTCCACGTGCTCGACGGGCACGGGCTGAAGCTGCTGCAGCAAGCCGGCATCACGCCGCTGGTCATCACCGGGCGCGATTCGCCGGCGGTGCGCAGGCGCATCGCCGATCTCGGGCTGGCGCATGCGGTGTACGGCGCGCACGACAAGCTGGCCGCCGCGCAGGCGCAGCTGGCCAGCCTGGGCGTGGCCTGGGCCGAGGCGGCCGCGATCGGCGACGACTGGCCCGACCTGCCGCTGCTGCAGCGCGCGGGCTTCGCCTGCGCCAGCGCCAACGCGCACGCCGAGGTGCTGGCGATCGCCGACCACGTCACCTCGCGCGCCGGCGGCCACGGCGCGGCGCGCGAGTTCTGCGATCTGCTGTTGATCGCCAGCGGCCGTTACGCCGCGCTGCTGCAGGCACAGACGAACACGCTGGACGCGCGCTGAAGGCGTTGCCGTGGCACTGCCGCTGTCCCTGCCCGACCTGGACGACGCTGCACTGCCGCTGGGCCCGCTGCCGTCGTTGCCGCCGCGTGCGCCGCAGGCATGGCACCAGCGCGCGCGCGAAGTGGCCGGCAGCTACCTGCCGCTGCTGCTGCTTTTCCTGCTGGCGCTGGGCACTTGGTGGCTGGTGAAGAACACCCCCGGCCCGCCCGCGAGCGCGCCGGCGCCGCAGGAACGTGACGAACCCGACTACACGATGGAAGCTTTCGTTGTCGAACGCTTCGACAAGCTCGGCCGGCTGAAGCTGAAATTGCAGGGCCGCCAGCTGCGTCACTTCTCCGGCAGCGGAATCATCGAGGTCGACCAGCCGCGGCTGCGCGCCGTGGCCGAAAACGGCCGCGTCACGCTGGCGCTGGCGCGCCGCGCGGTGGTCAACGGCGATGGCAGCGAAGTGCAGCTGATCGGCGACGCGCAGGTGGACAGCACCGGCCCGCGCGGCGAGCCGCTGCATTTCCGCGGCGAGTTCCTGCATGCCTTCCGCAACACCGAACGGCTGCGCTCGCATCTGCCGGTGACCGTGACGACCAGCGGCGGCAGCGAGTTCCACGCCGCCGGCATGGACTACGACCACCTGAGCGGCCTGCTGCAGCTGCACGGCAAGATCCGCGGGCGGATGCTGCCGTCCGCCGGCGCGCGTGTGCCTGCGGCCGCGGGAGATCCGCGTTGAGCGCGCCGCTGGTCTTCATCACCGGGGCGTCCAGCGGCATCGGCCAGGCGCTGGCGCAGCGCTTCGCGCGCGCCGGCTGGCGGCTCGCGCTGGTGGCGCGCCGCGGCGCGCAGTTGCAGGCCTGGATCGTCGCCCAAGGCTGGAGTGCCGCACAGGCGCGTGTCTACGCGGCCGACGTGCGCGACGTGGGCGGCATCGTCGCCGCCGGGAAGGCCTGCATCGCGGCGCAAGGTCTGCCCGATGCGGTGGTGGCCAACGCCGGCGTCAGCATGGGCATCGACACGGCGGAGCTCGCCGACCTCGAAGTGCTGCGCGACATGCTGCAGACCAACAACCTCGGCATGGCAGCGACCTTCCACCCCTTCGTGGCCGCGATGCGCGAGCGCGGCAGCGGCCGCCTGGTGGGCATCGCCAGCGTCGCCGGCATCCGCGGCTTGCCCGGCCACGGGGGCTATTGCGCCAGCAAGGCTGCGGTCATCGCCTATTGCGAAAGCCTTCGCGTCGAGTGTGCCGCGAGCGGCGTGAAGGTCGTCACCTTGTTGCCCGGCTACATCGATACGCCGCTGACCCGCGGCAACCGCTACGCGATGCCCTTTCTGATGACGGCCGACGCCTTCGCCGAGCGTGCCTACGCAGCGATCATCGCCGGCCGCAGCTGGCGGGTCATTCCGTGGCAGATGGGCGTGGTGGCCAGAGTGCTGCGCCTGCTGCCCAATTCGCTGTTCGACCGCCTGCTGGCCCGGCGCGGCCGCAAGCGGCGCCGCGCGCACTAAACAAAAAAGCGCCGATGTGATCCATCGGCGCCTTTGCTGTTGCGTCGACCCGCTGCGCCGTGCGCAGCAAGCCGGATGGGCAACTCAGTGGGGTGGCTGGTCAGTAGCCGCCGCGGCCACCGCCACCGCCACCGCCGTAGCCGCCGCGGCCACCACCGCCGCTGCCGCCACCGCCGTAGGGGCTGCGGCCACCGCCGCCACCGCCGTAGGGGCTGCGCCCGCCACCGCCGCCGCCACCGCCGTAGCCGCCCCCACCGCCGCCGCCGTAACCGCCGCCGCCACCGCCATAACCGCCACCGCCGCGGCCGCCGAAGCCGCCAGGGCGGTCTTCGCGCGGACGGGCCTCATTGACGACGATGGCGCGACCCTCGAGCGCCTGGCCGTTCATGCCGTTGATCGCCGATTGCGCTTCCGCGTCCGAGCCCATCTCGACGAAGCCGAAGCCCTTCGAGCGGCCGGTGTCGCGGTCCATCATCACCTTGGCGGAGGTGACGCTGCCGAATTGCGAGAACGCCTGGTGCAGCGATTCGTCACGCACGGAATAGGCCAGATTGCCGACGTAAAGTTTGTTTCCCACGGGGGAGCCCTCTATCGATAACTAAGAAAAATGTGGAGCTTCAACCCAGCGAGAACCATTCAGGCAAAGGCGGCGCATCCGACACACGCTAAACGCGTAATCCATTATCCGGGTATCCCGCAAGGGGGCGCAAAGCCGCGGATCCCATAGTGTTGTTTTGTCGCCCTCGGGCATACCCGGAGTCGGCGCCCTCATGGAAACACGCTGCGTCGTAGCATGCGGGCATGGAATCTCTGAAACCGCTGATCGCGCTGCTGGCGTTGGTGAATCCGATCGGCGTGGTGCCGTTCTTCATCCACTTCACGCAGAACCTGAACCGCGCGCAACGCCGGCGCACGATCCATGTCAGTTCGTTCAGCGCCTTCGTGGTGATCGCGCTCAGCGCGCTGGCGGGCCAGCGCATCATCGGCTTCTTCGGCATCTCGATCGCATCGTTCCAGGTCGGTGGCGGCATGCTGCTGCTGATCAGCTCGCTGCAGATGCTCAATGCGCAGCCGCCGCAGTCGCGGCCGGAAGATGTCAGCGACGGCGACGCCAAACTCGATGCCGGCGCCAGCATCGCGGTGGTGCCGCTGACGATTCCGCTGCTGACCGGGCCGGCGACCATCTCGACGATGATCATCTACGCGCAGCGCGCCCGACACTGGCTGGACGAGGCGATGCTGGTGGGCTACGGCATCGTGGTCGGCGCCGCCGTCTACCTGGCCTTCTCGGCGTCGGGGCGCATCAGCCGATTGCTCGGGCGCACCGGCATCGACATCATGACGCGCCTGATGGGGCTGATCCTCGCGGCGCTGGCGGTGGAGATCATGGCCGACGGGCTGAAGGACCTGTTCGTGGTGCTCGCGAGCGCGCGCCTGCGCTGACGTGCCTGCCCCGACGCGAGGGGCGTGCCGGGGAAAACACCATTGACCGGCCGAGGCCCCGTTTCTACAGTCGCCGCACTCGGCGCCGGCAAGGTGCCGCACGGGTCGGAGGCGAGGAGACAACAGCCGGTATCGGCACAAGGAGGCAAGGGCGTGCTTGACGGCACGCCCTTTCTTCTTTGCACGCCGCCGTGCGGGGTGGCAAGGCTTAGCATCGCGCCGACGCAACGAGCCCGCGACTTGCCATGGCTGTAGCCCCCGAACTGCGTGCGCTGCAGATCGACATCCCCGCGCGGCCCGAATCGCTGGTGCGGCTGTCGCTGCTGATGGCCGACGACGACATGGACCTGGGTTCGGCCTCGCGGCTGATCGAGCAGGACATGGCGCTGGCGGCCGCGGTGCTGAAGGCAGTGAATTCGTCGCTGTACGGCCTGAACGGCCGCGTGCAAAGCGTGCAACAGGCCATCACCTACCTCGGTTTGCGCGAGGTGGCGGCGATCACCTTCGAGATGGGCTTGCGCGCCGCCTTCGCGCCGGCGGCCGAGCTGGAGCCGATCTGGCAGCGCGCCGCGCAGCGCGGGTTGATCATGGGCCGGCTCGCTGCGGCGATGGGGCAGGACGCCTGGGCCGCGCACTCGGCGGGCCTGTTCGAGGAATGCGGCAAGGCGGTGCTGTTCCGCCATGCGCCCGACCACTACCCGGCCATGCTGCGTGCCGCGCGCGACGATGTCGAACTGGCGTCGCTGGAGCTGGCCGGTTTCGGCGTCAGCCACGATGCGCTGGGTGCCGCGCTGTGCGAAAGCTGGGGCCTGGGTGCGAGCGCGGTGGCCAGCGTGCGCCACCATGTGCAGGCGCAAGCCGGCGGCGAACTGCCCGACGCGCCGGCGCGGCGCACGATCGTCGCGTTGTCGGTGATCGCGCACACGCTGATGGTCGAGCCGGATGGCCTGGACGAAACGGCCTCGCGCCTGGCGCCGCTGGCCGGCCTGGACCCGACGCTGGTGCTGCGCTCGGCGCGCCGCGTGCTCGAACAACTGCAGGATGCCGCCTCGCGCGTGCGCGGCGCGGCTCGCGGGTAAAAGCCGCTTGCGTGCGGGGCCGCAGTGTGGCTAGGCTCGCGGCTCGATTTCCCACCTCTGACGCAGCACCGCCATG
>CAYZGL010000057.1:0-18879 GCA_964477985.1 uncultured Rubrivivax sp.
CGCTGGCCCGAGGCGATGTCCTGCACCCACACCACGGCCTTCTGGCTTTCGAAGGAGACGTAGGCCAGCTCCTTGCCATTGGGCGACCAGGCCGGCGAGATGATCGGGTCGGGGCTGGTCAGTGCGATCTGCCCGCCTTCGCCGTCGGCGTCGGTGACGTGCAGCGAATAGCGGTTGCCGGCCTTGGTGACGTAGGCGATGCGCGTGGCGAAGATGCCGCGCTCGCCGGTCAGGTTCTGGTAGATCGAATCGGCGATGCGGTGCGCGGCCAGCCGCAGGTCGGCCGGCAGCGCGGCGTGGCTCTGGCCCAGCAGTTCCTCGCCCTTGACCAGGTCCCACAGCTTGAAGCGCACGTCGTAGCGGCCGTCGGCCAGGCGCGACACCGACCCCACCGCCAGCGCATCGGCGCCGCGGCCGCGCCATTCGGCGAGGTTGATGCGGCTGAGTTCGTCCAGGCTGCCGGGCACGTCGACGATGCGGAACAGGCCGCTGCGCTG
Source organism: uncultured Rubrivivax sp. (assembly GCA_964477985.1). Classification (GTDB taxonomy): domain Bacteria; phylum Pseudomonadota; class Gammaproteobacteria; order Burkholderiales; family Burkholderiaceae_C; genus Rubrivivax. The sequence continues at coordinate 498 of CAYZGL010000057.1, forward strand.
CAGGTCGGCGCGCACCACCGCCGCCACCGGCACCGGCGCCAGCGCTTCGTCGCGGAATGCGGCGATGGCCACCGGGATCTGCGTGCCGCCGATGCCGGCGATCTCGACGCGAAACTGGGCAGCGGCCGGCACCGCGGCCGTGGCGGCCAGCGCGCCGACGAAACGCCGGCGCGGCCAGGACAGAAAATGCGGGGCGGTTGGCTGGCGTCGGCTCACTGTGTGCGAGAGGTGCAGGAAAGTGGATGGGGTTCGGCATCGGCCCGGCTGCGCGGCCCAAGCTGCATAGAGCGCGACAGCTTCGCTCGGTTCCCGCGAGCGCCGCACCGGCCGCTGGGCGGCGATTGTAGGCAACCCCGGCAAGCGGGGCGCCTGCAACCCGGGCGCCCGCCCAAGGCGCCCACCCAAGGCGCCCGGCGCGCGGCGGCAGCGCCGTGGCCGGTGCGAACGCGATAATCGCCGCGGCCCGATCCGCGGCGCCGCGGCGCGTGCGCCCCCCCGCCATGTCCACACTGAAGCAGCGCATCGCCCACCTCGGACCGTACTTCAAGTCCGGCCGCCGCGGCATCGCCGTCGCGGCCTTGGCCTCGCTGTTCAGCGCCGCCACCGAGCCGGTGCTGCCGGCGCTGATGAAGCCGCTGCTCGACCGGGGCTTCGGCAACGTGCAGTGGGCGTTGTGGCTGGTGCCGGTGACCATCATCGGCCTGTTCGTGCTGCGCGGGGCGGCCAGCTTCGTCGCGCAGTACGCGCTGGCGTGGACCGCGAACCAGGGCGTGGTGAGTCTGCGCGACGCGATGTTCGCGCGCCTGCTGGATGCGCACCCCAGCCTGTTCACGCAGCACAGCGCCAGCCGGCTGACCAACATCCTGGTCTACGAGGTGCAGCACGGCGCGCAGCTGCTGGTCAGCGCGCTGCTGTCGCTGGTACGAGAGAGCCTGACGCTGGCCGCGCTGCTGGGCTACCTGATCTGGCTGAACTGGAAGCTCACGCTGTTCGTCGGCGTGATGTTCCCGCTGGTGGCGGTGGCGGTGCGCTCGATCAACCGCCGCATCCGGCGCATCACCCTGGCCAGCCAGCAGGCCACCGACGAGCTGGCCTACGTGATCGAGGAAAACGTGCTGGCCTGGCGCATCGTGCGGCTGCACGACGCGGCGCCGCACCAGACGCAGCGCTTCGGCCGCCAGAACCACCTGCTGCGCCGGCTGATGATGAAGTCGGTGGCCGCGGGCGCGCTGATGACGCCGGTGACGCAGACGATGACCGCCTGCGCGATCTCCGGCGTGATCGTCGTCGCGCTGTGGCAAAGCCGCACCGGCGGCACCACGGTGGGCGGCTTCGCGTCGTTCATCACCGCGATGCTGATGCTGCTGGCGCCGATCAAGAGGCTGTCCGACGTGAGCGGGCAGATGACACGCGGCAGCACCGCGCTGCAGCGCGGCATCACGCTGATCGACGCCAGCCCGCGCGAGCCGCACGGCAGCCATGCGCCGCCGCTGGCGCGCGGCGAGATCGAGCTGCGCGGCGTCAGCGTGCGCTACGGCCAGGAGCATGCGCTGGCGCTGGACCGGCTGGACCTGCGTGTGCATGCCGGCGAGACGGTGGCACTGGTCGGCCCGTCCGGCGCGGGCAAGTCCACGCTGGTGCACCTGCTGCCGCGCTTCGTCGACGTCAGCGCCGGCGAAGTGCTGCTCGACGGCGTGCCGCTGGCCGAGTGGGACGTGGGCGCACTGCGCCGCCAGTTCGCGCTGGTCAGTCAGGACGTGGTGCTGTTCAACGACAGCGTGGCGATGAACGTCGCGCTCGGCACCGGCAACGACGGCCAGCTGCTCGACCGCGAGCGTGTGCGCGACGCGCTGCGCAGCGCCAACCTGCTCGACTTCGCCGACAGCCTGCCGCAGGGCCTGGACAGCTTCATCGGCCACAACGGCAGCCAGCTGTCGGGCGGCCAGCGCCAGCGCCTGGCGATCGCGCGTGCGATCTACAAGAACGCGCCGATCCTGATCCTGGACGAGGCCACCTCGGCGCTGGACAGCGAATCGGAGCGCGCGGTGCAGCAGGCACTGGAGCGGCTGATGCAAGGCCGCACCACGCTGGTCATCGCGCACCGGCTGTCGACCATCGAGCACGCCGACCGCGTGGTGGCGATGGACGCCGGGCGCGTCGTGGAACAGGGCACGCACCGCGAGCTGCTGGCGCGCGGCGGCCTGTACGCCCGGCTGCATGCGATGCAGTTCGGCCACAAATCCCAAGGAGAAACCGTATGAGCACGTTGCCGATCAGCCGCTGGCCGGTGCCCGAACTGAAGGATCTGCCCGAGGACCTGCGCACCCGCATCCTCGAGGTGCAGGCCAAGGCCGGTTTCGTGCCCAACGTCTTCCTGGCGTTGGCGCACCGCCCGGCCGAATGGCGCGCCTTCATGGCCTACCACGACGCGCTGCTGGTCAAGGACGGCGGCAGCCTGAGCAAGGGCGAGCGCGAGATGATCATCGTCGCCACCTCGGCGGTGAACCAGTGCCTGTACTGCGTGGTCGCGCACGGCGCGATCCTGCGGGTGTATGAGAAGAAGCCGCTGATCGCCGACCAGCTGGCCACCAACTACCGCAAGGCCGACATCACGCCGCGCCAGCGCGCGATGCTCGACTTCGCGATGAAGGTGTGCAGCCACTCGGGCGCGGTCGACGAGGCCGACTTCGCCGCCTTGCGCGCGCACGGCTTCGACGACGAGGACATCTGGGACATCGGCGCCATCACCGCCTTCTTCGGCCTGAGCAACCGGCTGGCCAACCTGAGCGCCATGCGCCCGAACGACGAGTTCTACCTGATGGGTCGCGTGCCGCGCAGCAAGGCGTGACGCGCAAGGCGCAGCGCGCCGCAGGCGGCTTCAGCGCACCAGCAGCACCGGCAGCTTGCAGCGGGCCAGCACGCCCTGCGTGACCGAGCCGAGCACGGCGCCGGCCAGCGCCGAATGGCCGTGCGCGCCCATCACGATCAGCTGCGGCTTGTGCTTCCTGGCGCAGGCGGCGATCTCCTCGGCCGCGTGGCCGGCGGCCTGCGCGGTGCGCACCGTCCAGCCGCGCTTTTCGGCGAAGGTGCGCGCCGGGCGCAGCACCTTGTCGGCTTCGCTGGCGTAATACTCGTCCAGCGCGGCGCGGTCGAAGAAAGCGCCGGCCCGGCTGGGCAAGCGCGGCACCACGGTGAACAGCAGGTACTCGTGTTTCGCGCCCAGCCATTCGTCGTGCACCGCGATGTAGCCGAGCATGCGCTTGGTGTAGCGGCTGCCGTCCACCGGCAGCAGGATCTTCATGCTCAGCGCGCGCTCACCGTGGCACCGCGCCAGGCGCGCAGCGCACCCGAGGGCGAGACGACGCTGGCGTCGAAGGGATGCAAGCGCTGGCCGTCCAGCCGCGCCAGGATGCGCTGCACGTAATTGCGCGTCTCGGCGTAGGGCGGCACCCCCTGGTAGCGGTCGACCGCGCCCTCGCCTGCGTTGTAGGCCGCCAGCACCAGCGCCAGGTCGCCCTCGAAGTAGGCCAGCAGCCAGCGCAGGTAGGCCATGCCGCCGCGGATGTTCTGCGCCGGGTCTTCGATCTTGCGCACCTTGAAGCGCGTGGCGGTGTCGGGCATCAGCTGCATCAGCCCTTGCGCCTTCTTCGGCGACAGCGCCAGCGGGTCGAAGTTGGATTCGGTGGCCATCACCGCCAGCACCAGCTGCGGCGCCAGCTTGTATTCCGGCGCGATCAGGTTGACGAAGCGCACGATGGGCTCGGGGGCGTTCGGCGGCGGCGCCAGCGCGCTGCTTGCCCACGGCCGCGGCGCGCCGCGCGCCGCCAGCGCGCCCTTGGCCGCCACCGGCGGCGCTTCGCCATCGGGCGGGCGCAGGCACGGCGGCGGCGCGCCGCGCGGCGTGCCCAGGCTGGCCGCCATGTTGCGTGCCTGCTCCATGCCCTGCTCGGCCGCGGCGGCGAACAGGTGCGCGGCCTGGGCATCGTCGCGCTCGATGCCGCGCGCGTTGGTCAGCATCCAGGCCAGGCTGTACTGCGATTGCGCATCGCCGAAGCGCGCGGCGCGGCAGTACAGCTGCGCGGCGCGCACCGCATCGCGCGGCACGCCCTGGCCGTATTCGTAGTCCAGCGCCTCCTGGCGCCAGCGCTGCACCTGCGCCGGCACCACCGGGCCGGTCTCGGCCGGCGGCATCTTCGGCCGCGGCAGCGACTCGAGGCTCAGTGCCGGCGCCTGCACGTTCGGCAAAGCGGCTGCGCCCGGCAGCGCCCACGGCACGAACAGCAGCGCCATGGCAAAAAGACGGTGGCGAGGCGGCATGCGGTGGCGGTGCGAAGGTGCAGGTACCCGGGACAGGACGGGCAGTCTAGTGGCGGGGTCTTGTGCGGTGCAACCCCCAAGGCAGACGTAAGATGGGCCGCTCGCCGCCAAGAGGAGCCGCAATGCACATCTCGACGCCACCCCAGGCTGCAGCGCGATGACCGCGCCGCCGTGCACCGCGGCCCTGAGGTCGCTGGGCCAGAGCCTGTGGCTGGACACCATCACACGCGCGCTGCTCGACCGCGGCACGCTGCAGCACTACATCACCACGCTGGGCCTGAGCGGGTTGACCTCGAACCCGACCATCTTCGACCAGGCGCTCGGCGGCAGCGGCGACTACGACGCGGACATCCGCGCACGCGCTGCGCAAGGCCTGGCACCCGAGGCGCTGTTCTTCGAGCTGGCGCTGCTGGACCTGTGTCGCGCCGCCGACCTGTTCCGCCCGCTGCACGAGCGCACACGCGGCGTCGACGGCTGGGTGTCGCTGGAAGTCTCGCCGCTGCTGGCCGACGATGCGCAGGCCACGCTGGCGGCGGCGCGCGAGCTGCACGCGCGCGCCGCGCGGCCCAACCTGTTCATCAAGATCCCGGGCACCCGCGCCGGGCTCGAGGCCATCGAGCAGGCCACCTTGGCCGGCGTGCCGGTCAACGTCACGCTGCTGTTCAGTGCCGCGCAGTACCGCGCCGCGGCGCAGGCCTGGCTGCGCGGCATCGAGCGCCGGCTCGACGCCGGGCTGCCCCCCGGCGTGGTGTCGGTGGCCTCGCTGTTCATCAGCCGCTGGGACGTCGCCGTGGCCGGCAAGCTGCCGAGCGAACTGCAGATGCAGCTGGGCATCGCGGTGGGCCGGCAGACTTATCAGGCCTACGGCGAATTCCTCGCTTCGGCGCGCGTCAGGCGGGTGATGAACGAAGGCGCGGTGCCGCAGCGGCTGCTGTTCGCCAGCACCGGCACCAAGGACCCCAAGGCCTCGGACACGCTGTACGCCGAGGCGCTGGCCGCGCCTTTCACCATCGACACATTGCCCGAAGCCACGCTGCTGGCCTTTGCCGACCACGGCCGGCTGCAAGCGGGCGTGCCGGCCGGCGCCGACGATGGCAGCGCGGTGCTGGCCGCGGTGAGCCAGGCCGGCATCGGCCTGGACGCCCTGGCCGAGCGGCTGCAGCGCGACGGCGCAGCGGCCTTCGTCAAGTCGTGGCAGCAGTTGCTGGGCCGCATCGCAGCCAAGGCCGCCGCGTTGGGCGGCGCGCCGCGATGACCCGGGTGCTGGTGGTCGACGTCGGCGGCACGCACGTGAAGATCCTGGCCAGCGGCCAGACCGAGCCGCGCCGCGTGCCGTCGGGGCCGCACATGACGCCGCCGCAGATGGTGCAGCAGGTGCAATCGCTGGCCGCGGGCTGGCAGCACGACGCGATCGCCATCGGCTACCCCGGCCCGGTGCGCGACGGCAAGCCGGCGGGCGAGCCGCCCAACCTGGGGCCCGGCTGGGTCGGCTTCGATTTCGCGCAGGCCTTCGGCAAGCCGGTGAAGCTGGTCAACGACGCGGCGATGCAGGCGCTGGGCAGCTACCGGCAAGGCAAGATGCTGTTCCTGGGCCTGGGCACCGGGCTGGGCACGACGCTGATCGTCGACGGCGTGGTGGTGCCGATGGAACTGGGCCACCTGCCCTACCGCGACGCCAGCTTCGAGGACTACGTAGGCGAGCGTGCGCTGCAGCGCGACGGCAAGCGCAAGTGGCGCCGCCGCGTCGCCGACGTGGTGGCGCGGCTGGGCGCGGCGCTGCTGCCCGACGAGGTGGTGCTGGGCGGCGGCAACCTGCGTTTGCTGAAGGAACTGCCGCCGCGCTGCCGTGCCGGCGACAACGCCAATGCCTTCGAAGGCGGCTTCAGGCTGTGGGCCGCCAGCGCGCCGCGGCGCGCGCGCCAGTCCCGACAAGGACCCGGCCAAGGACAAAGCGAAGGACGCCGGAAGTGACATCGACCCTGAGCACCAGCCCGAGCTGGCAGGCGCTGCAGGCGCACGCCGCCACGCTGCGCCAGACGACGCTGCGCGAACATTTCGCCGCCGATGCGCAGCGCGGCGAACGCCTGAGCTGCGAGGCCGCGGGCATCTACCTCGACTACTCGAAGCAGCACGTCGACGACCAGGCAATGCGCTTGCTGCTGACGCTGGCCGACGAGGCCGGGCTGCGCCAGCGCATCGACGCGATGTTCGCCGGCCAGCGCATCAACACCACCGAGAACCGTGCCGTGCTGCACGTGGCGCTGCGTGCGCCGCGCGGTGCCGACATCCGCGTCGACGGCGTCGACGTGGTGCCGCAGGTGCACCAGGTGCTCGACCGCATGGCCGCATTCGCCGACGGCGTGCGCAGCGGCTCTTGGCGCGGCCACACCGGCCAGCGCCTGCGCAACATCGTCAACATCGGCATCGGCGGCTCCGACCTGGGCCCGGTGATGGCCTACGAGGCCTTGCGCCACTACAGCGCACGCGACCTGCGCTTTCGCTTCGTCTCCAACGTCGACGGCACCGACCTGGCCGAAGCGGTGCACGACCTGGACGCCGCCGAAACACTGTTCATCGTCTCGTCCAAGACCTTCACCACGCAGGAGACGATGGCCAACGCGCACAGCGCGCGCGACTGGGCGCTGGCGCGGCTGGGCGGGGATGCCGCGGCGGTGGCGCGGCACTTCGTCGCGGTGTCGACCCACGCGCAGGCGGTGGCTGCCTTCGGCATCGACACCGCGCAGATGTTCGGCTTCTGGGACTGGGTCGGCGGGCGTTATTCGATGGATTCGGCGATCGGCCTGTCGACCATGCTGGCCATCGGGCCACGCAACTTCGAGGCCCTGCTCGGCGGCTTTCACCGCATGGACGAGCACTTCCGGCAGGCACCCTTCGCGCGCAATCTGCCGGTGCTCATGGGCCTGCTGGCGGTGCTGAACACCAGTGTGCTGGGTGCCGCCACGCAGGCGGTGCTGCCCTACGAGCAGTACCTGAAGCGCTTTCCCGCCTACCTGCAGCAGCTGACGATGGAAAGCAACGGCAAGCGCGTGACGCTGGACGGGGCGCCGGTGGGCTGCGCCACCAGCCCGGTGGTGTGGGGCGAGCCCGGCACCAACGGCCAGCATTCGTTCTACCAGCTGCTGCACCAGGGCACGCAGCCGGTGCCGTGCGACTTCATCGCCTTCGCGCGGCCCTTGAACCCCTTGGGCCGCCACCACGACATGCTGCTGGCCAACGTGCTGGCGCAAGCGCAGGCCCTGGCCTTCGGCAGGAGCGCCGACGAGGTGCGTGCCGAGGGCACGCCCGAGGCGCTGCTGCCGCACCGCGTGTTCGAAGGCAACCGGCCGTCCAGCGTGCTGCTGCTGGACGCGCTGACACCCGCCGCGCTGGGCAGCCTGGTGGCGCTGTACGAACACAGCGTGTTCACGCAGGCGGCGCTGTGGCGCATCAACGCCTTCGACCAATGGGGCGTGGAGCTGGGCAAGGCGCTGGCGCAGCGCATCCTGCCGGCGCTGGAATCCGCCACCGCGCCGGCGCCGGCGCACGACAGCTCGACCGAGGCGCTGATCCGGCAGCTGCGCCGCGCACGGGGCGCCGAAGCCTGAGCCACGAAAGGCAAACGATGCAAATCGGCATGATCGGCCTGGGACGCATGGGCGCCAACATGGTGCGCCGGCTGCTGCAGGGCGGCCACGACTGCGTGGTGCACGACCCTGCGGCCGACGCCGTGGCCACACTGGCCGGCGCAGGCGCGCGTGGCGCCTCGAGCCTGGCCGAGCTGGTGGCCGCGCTGCAGGCACCGCGCGCGCTGTGGCTGATGCTGCCGGCCGCGGTGGTGGACGGCGTGATCGCCGAGCTGCAGCCGCTGCTGGCCGCCGGGGACACCTTGATCGACGGCGGCAACTCGTACTACGTCGACGACATCCGCCGCGCCCAGGCGCTGGCCGCAGCCGGCATCGACTATCTGGACGTCGGCACCAGCGGCGGCGTGTGGGGGCTGCAGCGCGGTTACTGCATGATGATCGGCGGCGCCGAAGCCGCGGTGCGCCGGCTCGACCCGGTGTTCCAGACGCTGGCGCCGGGTCGCGGCGACATCGAGCCCACACCGGGCCGCAAGGCAGATCAGGGTACGGCCGAACGCGGCTACCTGCACTGCGGCGCCAGCGGTGCCGGCCACTTCGTGAAGATGGTGCACAACGGCATCGAATACGGCCTGATGGCCGCGTACGCCGAGGGCTTCGGCATCCTGCAAGGCGCCGACATCGGCTTGCGCACACACGACGCCGACGCCGAGACCACGCCGCTGCGCGACCCCGAGCACTACCGCTACCGGCTGAACCTGGCCGACATCGCCGAAGTCTGGCGCCGCGGCAGCGTGATCTCGTCGTGGCTGCTCGACCTGGGCGCCGCGGCGCTGGCCGACGACCCGGCGCTGGCGCGCTTTGGCGGGCGCGTGTCCGACTCCGGCGAAGGCCGCTGGACATTGAAGGCCGCCATCGACGAGGCCGTGCCCGCGCCGGTGCTGGCCAGCGCGCTGCACGCACGTTTTGCCAGCCGCGGCGAGGCCGACTTCCAGCACCGGCTGCTGTCGGCGCTGCGCTGGCAGTTCGGCGGCCACCAAGAGAAGCCGGCGCCGTGAGGTCCTGGCGATGAGCCGCGCTGCCGCCACCGCCGCCGACGCGCTGGTGTTCTTCGGCGCCACCGGCGACCTCGCCTACAAGAAGATCTTCCCCTCGCTGCAGGCGATGCTGCGGCGCGGCCACCTGGACATGCCGGTGATCGGCGTGGCCAAGAGCGGCTGGAGCCTCGAGCAGTTCCGCGCGCGCGCACGCGACAGCCTCGACAAGCACGGCGGCTTCGACGCGCAGGCCGGCGCGCAGCTGCTGAGCCTGCTGCGCTACGTGGACGGTGACTACGCCGACCCCGCCACCTTCGCCAGACTGCGCCAGGCGCTCGGTGCGGCGCAGCGGCCGATGCACTACCTGGCGATTCCGCCGTCGCTGTTCCCCAAGGTGGTGGAGCGACTGGCGGCGGCCGGCTGCGCCAGCGGCGCACGCGTGGTCGTCGAAAAGCCCTTCGGCCGCGACGCGCGCTCGGCCGAGGCGCTGGACGCGCTGCTGCTGGGCTGCTTCGACGAGCGGCGCATCTACCGCATCGACCACTACCTGGGCAAGGCGCCGGTGCACAACATGCTGCACTTCCGCTTCGCCAACGGCATCCTCGAGCCCTTCTGGAACCGCAACCACGTCGACAGCGTGCAGATCACGATGGCCGAGGACTTCGGCGTGCAAGGCCGCGGCGCCTTCTACGACGCCATCGGCACGGTGCGCGACGTGGTGCAGAACCACCTGTTCCAGCTGCTCGCCAACCTGACGATGGAACCCCCCGTGCGCACCGACAGCGAGTCGATCCGCGACGAGAAGATCAAGCTGCTGCGCGCGGTGCGCACGCTGCAGCCTGGCGACCTGTTGCGCGGCCAGTTCGACGGCTACCGCGGCGAGCCCGGCGTGGCCGCCGATTCCGACACCGAAACCTTCGCCGCGCTGCGGCTGTGGGTCGACAACTGGCGCTGGCAGGACGTGCCCTTCCACATCCGCGCCGGCAAGAACCTGCCCGTCAGCTGCACCGAACTGCTGGTGCGGCTGAAGCCCACGCCGTCGGTGTATTCGGCGCGCAGCCCGGCGGCCAACCACGTGCGCATGCGCATCAGCCCGGACGTCACGCTGGCCATCGGCGTGAACGTGCTGCCCCCGGACGACGACGCGGCCAGCGTGCCCACCGAGATGCTCGCCAGTCGCCACCCCGGCGCCGGCGAGATGGATGCCTACGAACGCGTGCTCGGCGACGCGATGCACGGCGACCAGACCCTGTTCGCGCGCGAGGACTATGTCGAAGAAGCCTGGCGCATCGTCGACCCGGCGCTGGCCGCGCCCGCGCCCGTGCAGCGCTACGCGCCGCAGAGCTGGGGCCCGGCCGACGCCCAGCGCGTGGCGCCGCAGGGCGGCTGGCACGACCCCACGCCCTGAGCGCGGGCGATGCAAGTCCAGATCCTGCCCGATGCCGCCGCGGTGGCGCAGCACGGCGCCGCCTTCATTGCCGAACGCGCCGCGGCCGCGGTGCGCGAGCGCGGAGCGTTCACGCTGGCGCTCAGCGGCGGGCGCACGCCCTGGGCGATGCTGCGCGCGCTGGCGGCGCTGCCGCTGCCGTGGGCGCAGCTGCAGCTGTTCCAGGTCGACGAACGCGTCGCGCCGGCCGGTGATGCGTCGCGCAACCTGACGCACATCCAAGCCAACCTGCTGGACCACGCGCCGTTGCCGCCCGCGCAGCTGCATGCGATGCCGGTCGACGCGGCCGACCTGCACCTTGCCGCCGCCGACTACGCCGCCACGCTGCAGCGTGTGTGCGGCACGCCCGCGGTGCTGGACCTGGTGCACCTGGGGCTGGGCAGCGACGGCCACACCGCATCGCTGGTGCCCGGCGATGCGGTGCTGCAGATCGACGATGCCGACGTGAGCCTGAGCGGCCCGTACCAGGGCCAACGCCGTTTGACGCTGACCTACCCGGTGCTGAACCGCGCGCGCTGCGTGTTGTGGCTGGTCTGCGGCGCCGACAAGCGCGACGCCGCCGCGCGGCTGCGTGCCGGCGACGCCACCCTGCCGGCCGGCGGCATCGGCCGCGCCAATGCCTGGCTGCTGGGCGACGCCGCGGCGCTGGGCTGAGAAGGTGTGAACGAACCCGACATGCCCGCTCGTTCCGCCATATCGCGCCCACTCGTCGTTGCAAATGCTCGCCGTAGCCCGAGCTACGGCTGTGCTTTGCGCCTCGATTGGACGCAATCTGGCGGCCCGCTCGGACACGCCGGATTCATTCACACCTTCTGAGTACCTGGCCACGCGCCTGGCACAACAGTGAGCCCAGCGATGCGCAACGCAATCGACGATCCGAGCACGGCAGCGCAGCGCCGGCGCGACGTGCTGGCCGGCTTGTCGCTGGCCTCGATCGCGGTGCCGCAGGTGCTGGGTTACACGCGCATCGCCGGCACGCCGCTGGTCACGGGGCTGTACACCGCGCTGCTGCCGGTGGTGGCCTTCGCCGCTTTCGGGGCGTCGCGGCACATGGTGGTGGCCGCGGATTCGGCCACCGCGGCGCTGTTCGCCGCCGGGCTGCGCCACCTGGCCGAGCCGCACAGCGCGCACTACCTGCAGCTGGCCGGCATGGTCGCGCTGCTGGCCGCGGCGATGCTGCTGCTGGCGCGCTGGTTCCAGCTGGGTTTTCTTGCCGACTTCCTGTCGCGCACGGTGCTGATCGGCTTTCTCGCCGGCGTGGGGGTGCAGGTGAGCGTGGCGATGCTGGGCGACATGCTGGGCCTGCCCAGCCGCTCGCCGCTGGCGTGGCAGCAGCTGGCCGATCTCGCGGCACGGTGGCCGCCGCAGGGTTGGCACGAAGCGGCCTTGTCGGCGGCGGCGCTGGGCCTGCTGTGGGCCGGCAAGCGCTTCGCACCGCGCTGGCCGGCGCAGCTGCTGCTGGTGCTGGGCGCCATCGCCGCCAGCCGCGTGTTCGGCTTCGAGCAGCGCGGCATCGCGGTGCTGGGCAAAGTCGCCGCCGGGCTGCCGCCGCTGGGTCTGCCCGAGGTTGCCTGGCGCGAACTGCCGGCGCTGCTGCCGCTGGCGGCGTCGTGCGTGATCGTCATCGTCGCGCAAAGCGCGGCCACGGCGCGCGGCTTTGCACAGCGCCACGGCGAGGCTCTGGACTTCAACCGCGACCTGTTCGGCCTGGCCGCGGCCAACGCGGCGGCAGCCTGCAGCGGTGCCTTCGTCGTCAACGGCAGCCCGACGCAGACCGCCGCCGCCGAAGCCGCCGGCGCGCGCAGCCAGCTGGCGCAGCTGAGCTTGGCCGCCGTCGCGCTGGCGGTGCTGCTGTGGCTGACGCCGCTGCTGCAATACCTGCCGCGCGCGGTGCTCGCCGCGCTGGTGTTCACCATCGGCGTGCACCTGATCGACTGGCCCGCGCTGCGCGACATGCGTCGCGAAAGCCCGGGCGAACATGCGCTGGCGCTGCTCACCGCCGCGGCCGTGGTGGGGCTGGGCGTGGAGCTGGGCATCGTGCTGGCGATGACGCTGTCGCTGCTGCGCCATGTGCGCCACAGCTACCAGCCGCACAGCGGCGTGCTGGTGCGCGACGCCCACGGCGAAATGCAGGTGCTGCCGTGCAGCGCCGCGCGGGCGTACGAGCCGGGCGTGCTGGTCTACCGCTTCGGCGCCGACCTGTTCTATGCCAACGAGCGGCGCTTCGCCGACGAGCTGCGCGCGCTGGCCGACCACGCGGGCCCGGGCCTGCACGCGCTGGTGGTCGACGCCTCGGCGATTGCCGACCTGGACTACTCGGCAGCGCGCACGCTGCACGCGCTGATCGGCGAACTGCGCTCGCGCCGGCTGGCGCTGGTGTTCGGCCGCGTGTCGCCGGCGCTGTGGTCGGACATGCAGCGCCACGGCGTCGCCGCCGCGCTGGGTGAGCCGCACCTGCATGCGTCGCTGCACGAGGCGCTGGCCGACGCGCGGCGGCAGGGCAGCGCGTGAGCGCACCAACCCGCCCGGCCACCGCCGAAGAGCAGCGGCTGGACGACGCGCGCGAACGCGCCGTGCCGTGGCGGCGCTGGGGGCCGTACGTCAGCGAGCGCCAGTGGGGCACGGTGCGCGAGGACTACAGCGCCGACGGCGACGCGTGGAATTTCGTCACGCATGAGCAGGCGCGCTCGCGCGCCTACCGCTGGGGCGAAGACGGCATCGCCGGCATCTGCGACGACAAGCAGCGGCTGTGCTTTGCCTTGACGTTGTGGAACGGCGTGGACTGCATGCTGAAGGAGCGCTTGTTCGGCCTGAGCGGGCCCGAGGGCAACCACGGCGAGGACGTGAAGGAGTGTTACTTCTACCTCGACAACCTGCCCAGCCACGCGTACATGAAGTTCCTCTACAAGTACCCGCAGCGGGCCTTTCCGTACGACGCGCTGCGCCTGGAGAACCGGCGCCGCAGCCGCCTCGAGCCCGAGTACGAGTTGCTCGACACCGGCATCTTCGACGACGACCGCTACTTCGACGTGTTCGTCGAATACGCGAAGGCCGCGCCCGACGACGTGCTGGTGCGCATCAGCGCGATCAACCGCGGCCCCGAGCCGGCGCCGCTGCAACTGCTGCCCACCCTGTGGTTCAGGAACACCTGGGCCTGGACGCCCGGCGCGGCGCGCCCGCGCATCGCCGCCGAGCACGCGACCACGCTGGCCGCCACGCACCCGGCGCTGGCGCCGTACTGGCTGCATTTCGACCCGCCCGACGAAGTGCTGTTCACCGACAACGACAGCAACGGCGCAAGGCTGTGGGGCCAGAGCGCAAGCGGCTTCACCAAGGACGGCTTCCATGATTACCTGATCGGCGGGCACGCCGGCGCGGTCAACCGCGCCAACCAGGGCACCAAGGCCGCGCCGCGCTACCGCAGCGAAGTCGGCCCCGGCCAGAGCTGGGTGATCAAGCTGCGCCTGAGCGCCGACGGCACACTCACCGCGCCGCTGGGCGCCGGCTTCGATGCGCTGTTCGCGCAGCGCAGCGCCGAGGCCGACGCCTTCTACCGCCGCGTCACGCCCTTCGACATGCCCGAAGACCTGCGCAACATCCAGCGCCAGGCCTTCGCCGGGCTGCTGTGGAGCAAGCAGTACTACCACTACTTCGTGCAAGGCTGGCTCGATGGCGACCCGACCCAACCGGCACCGCCTGCGCAGCGCCGGCACGGGCGCAACCACCGCTGGACGCACCTGGACGCGGCCGAGGTGATGGCCATGCCCGACAAGTGGGAGTACCCGTGGTTCGCGTCGTGGGACATGGCCTTCCATTGCGTGGCCTACGCGCTGATCGACGCCGACTTCGCCAAGCAGCAGTTGCTGCTGCTGACGCGCGAATGGACCATGCATCCGAACGGGCAGATCCCGGCCTACGAATGGAACTTCGGCGACGTGAACCCGCCCGTGCATGCCTGGGCCGCGCTGCGCGTGTGCCAGATCGAGCAGAAGATGACCGGGCGCATGGACCACCTGTTTCTGCGGCGCATCTTCGGCAAGCTGCTGATCAACTTCACCTGGTGGGTCAACCGCAAGGACGAGGAAGGCAACAACCTGTTCGAAGGCGGCTTCCTCGGGCTGGACAACATCAGCATCTTCGACCGCAGCGCGCAGCTGCCCTCGGGCGGGCTGCTCGAGCAGGCCGACGGCAGCAGCTGGATGGCGATGTACTGCCTGAACATGCTGGCGATCGCGCTCGAGCTGGCCGCCACCGAGCCGGCCTACGAGGACATGGCGACCAAGTTCTTCGAGCACTTCGTCTACATCGGCGCGGCCATCAACCGCGGCGGCGGCGAGGGCCCGGGGCTGTGGAGCGAAGACCAGGGCTACTACTTCGACCGGCTGAAGCTGCCCGACGGCAGCCACCGCCGCATCGACGCCTTCACCATCGCCGGGTTGATCCCGCTGTTCGCGATCGCCGTCGCCGACCCCGAAACCTTGCGCGGCTTTCGCGGCTTCGGCGAACGCTTCGACTGGTTCCGCCGCAACCGCCCGGAGCTGCTGGGCCACCTGGCCGACATCGCGCAACGCGGCGTGGGCCAGCGCGTGCGCCTGGCGCTGGTCGACGAGCAGCGGCTGCGCCGCCTGCTCGAGCGCGTGCTCGACGTGCAGCAACTGCTGGGCCCGGGCGGCGTGCGCTCGGTGTCGCGCCTGCACGCGGCGCAGCCGTTTTCGCTGCAGCTCGAAGGCCGCAGCTTCACGCTCGACTACGAGCCGGCCGAATCGCGCAGCGCGATGTTCGGCGGCAACTCCAACTGGCGCGGACCGGTGTGGTTTCCGCTGAACTTCCTGCTGATCGAAGCGCTGCAAAAGCACGACTACTTCTACGGCGACGACTTCCAGGTGCGGCTGGGCGAATCCGGCCAGACGGCCTCGCTGTGGCAGGCAGCAGCCGAGCTGTCGCAGCGGCTGATCGGCCAGTTCACGCGCGACGCCAACGGCCGGCGCGCGGTGGCCGGGCGCTTCGAGAAGCTCCAGACCGACCCGCACTGGAAGGACCTGATCGTGTTCCACGAATACTTCGACGGCGACACCGGCATGGGCCTGGGTGCCAGCCACCAGACCGGCTGGACCGCACTGGTGGCCAAGCTGATCCAGCAGCACGCGGAATATGCGCTGCAGGGCCGGCCGCGCGATGTGCAGCCCCCGCTCGACGCGCGGGGCTGAACTGCGCGCCCGCGCCGATCGCCGCTGGCGCCGCGGCGCGGGCCGGTCTCTCAAGGAAACGCCGGGCCGCCCCAAGTTTCCTTGACCCCCGCGGGGGGCGGGCTGGGCGCAGCCCGGCCCTGGGGGCGCTCAGAAGGTGTGAATGAATCCGGCGTGTCCGAGCGGGCCGCCAGACTGCGTCCAATCGAGGCGCAAAGCACAGCCGCAGCTCGGGCTGCGGCGAGCATTTGCAACGACGAGGGGGCGCGATATGGCGCAACGAGCGGGCATGCCGGGTTCGTTCACACCTTCTCAAGTCACCGGCGCCGGGTTGAACAGCACCAGCGCGTTGTGCAGCTTCCACTGTTCGGCCCAGGTTTTCCTGCGGCCGCTGGCGACCTCGAGCATCCGGTGGAACAGTTCCCAGCCGACTTCTTCGATCGTCTTGTCGCCGCTGGCGATGGTGCCGGCGTCCAGGTCCATCAGGTCGTGCCAGCGCCGCGCCAGCTCGCTGCGCGTGGCGACCTCCACTACCGGGCATGCCGCAAGTGCGTAGATCGTCAGCGGCGGCGGGGCGCCCGCCGCGTCGGATCCCCTGCGCTGGTTGGGCATGCCGGGTATCTCATGGGGTGGGCGCCGCACGCGTCGAGCACGGCAGCGCCGCTGCGTTTGGCGTTTACTTGCTGAACGTGAGCGGGCTCAGGTCGCGCGGCGACGAGGAGTTGCCCACGTGCAGCGTGTAGGTGCCGGCCGGGCTGATCCAGCTATTGTAGGTCTTGCTCCAGAAGCTCAGCGGGTGGTTGCTCGCGGCCGGGTCGACGCTGATCGTCACTTCCTTCGCAGCGCCGGGTGCCAGGTCGACCTTGGCGAAGCCGACCAACCGCTTGGGCGGCTGGGCCGCCCCGCCGGCGTAGGCGGTGCTGCCGGCCGGGAACGACAGGTAGACCTGCACCACTTCGGAGCCCGCCACGCTGCCGGTGTTCTTCACCGTCGCCTTGACGTCGTACTTGCCGGCGTTGCGCACCACATTCGCGCCGCCGATGCTGAAGCTGGTATAGGACAGCCCGTGGCCGAAGGGGAAGGCCACGCAGGGGTTGAGCTTGCTGCCGGGATCGACCGCACACTGGCCGCTGACGTTGCCGTCGTACCAGCGATAGCCGATGTGCAGCAGCTCGGTGTACTCCACCGTCTGCGTCACGCCGTCGGCTTCGACGACGCCGGGAAACTGCTGCGCCGTGGCCTGGTCGAGGAAGCCCTTGCCGGCATACGGGAAGCTCACCGGCAGCTTGCCCGACGGGTTCCTGCGGCCGAACAGCAGGTCGGCCACGATGTGCCCGTCCTCCTGCCCCGGGAACCAGACTTCGAGCATGGCCGGGCCGCCGGCGCCCACCAGCGATGCCGGCATCGCCACGCCGGCGTTGTCCTTCAGCACCAGCGCGGTCTTTTGCAGCATCGTCTTGGGCGTGCTCGACGCGGCAGCGATCACGGCCTCGATCATCGCCACCGTCTTGCTGTCGGCGGGGATGTTCTTCGCGCCGGCGGGCAGCCTGCAGCTCACCGAGCCGTCGACCGCGCCGGTCGAGGCCGGGCACTTCACGTACCAGTCGAGGTGGTCGCCGATGGCGGTGCGTTGCTTGCCGCCGGCACTGGCGAAGCTGGCGCGGTCGGCGCCTTCTTCGGAAATGGTGCCGGCCATCACGATCACCGCATCGGCCGCCGCGGCGGCCGCCATCGCCTGCGCGAAGGTGGCGGCCGTGCCGTCGATGGTGGCCGTCGTGTTGGCGTCGTCGACCAGCACCAGCCTGACCGCAGCCGTGCTGTTGCCGAGATCCTTCAGCGCCTGCTTGATGCCGTCCAGCGGCAGCACCACGGCGTTCGGCACCACGTCGGAGCTGCCGCCGCCGGCGCCGGGCTTCTGGCCGACCATCTGGCCGCCGACCACCGCATGCTGTGCGTACACCTGCGTCGCCTTGCCGATCAGCACCACGTTCTGCACGCTGGCGGCGAAGGGCAGTGCCTGGTGGGGGTTTTGCAGCAGCACGGCGGACTTCACGCCGATGTCGCGCGCCAGCTTGCCGTTGGCGGCGAAGTCGATGTCGGTCTGCTTGATCGGCCGCTCGAAGATGCCGGCCTTGAACATCTGCGTGTAGCGCCGCTCCAGCGCCTTGTCGATCTGCGCGAGGCTGATCGTGCCCGCGCTCAGCGCCGACTTCAGCTTGTCGGGTGACCACTGCTGCGGCGTGGGCATCATCAGGTCCATGCCGGCGGCCAGCGTGTCCACCGTGGTCTTGGTGGCGAAGAAGTCGGACTGCACGAAGCCGGTGAAGCCCCAGTCGGTGCGCAGGATGTCGGTCATGTGCTCCTTGTGCGCGCACGACGACACGCCGTTGACGTAGTTGTATGCGCACATGATCGAGGCCACCTTGGCGTCCTTGACCGACATCTCGAAGGGCAGCAGGTACAGCTCGCGCAGCACCTGGCGGTCCACCGTCTCCTGCACCGTGGTGCGGTTGGTCTCCTGCTCGTTGGCGGCGAAGTGCTTGGCCATGCCGATCAGGCCCTTGGCCTGGATCGCCTTGATCTCGGCCACCGACATCACGCCGGCCAGGTAGGGGTCTTCGCCGAAATATTCGAAGTTGCGCCCGAGGATCGGCAGCCGGCTCAGGTTCATGCCGGGCGCTTCGAACACATGCAGCGCCAGGTTCAGCATCTCGGTGCCGATCACATCGCCGTAGGCCGCGGCCACGGCCGGGTCGAACGAGGCCGCGGCCCCCATCGCCGACGGCAGCGCGGTGGCCTTGGCCGACGACGCGT
>CAYZGL010000058.1:0-18865 GCA_964477985.1 uncultured Rubrivivax sp.
GCTCGTCGGCGATCAGCACGGCGGGGCGGCAGGCCAGCGCCATGGCGATCATCACGCGCTGGCGCATGCCGCCGGACAACTGGTGCGGGTATTCGTCGACGCGCCGCTCGGGCGCCGGGATGCCGACCGAGCGCAGCATCTCGATCGAACGTTCGCGTGCCGCGCGCGCATCGAGCTTGGCGTGCAGCCGCAGCGTTTCGCCGATCTGGTCGCCCACCGTGAACACCGGGTTCAGCGAGGTCATCGGCTCCTGGAAGATCATCGAGATGCGGTCGCCGCGCACTTCGCGCATGCGCGCTTCGCTGGCGCGCACCAGATCCTCGCCCTGGAAGTCGACGCGCCCACCGACGATGCGCCCCGGCGGCGACGGGATCAGCCGCAGCAGCGCCAGCGCGGTCATGCTCTTGCCGCAGCCCGACTCGCCGACCACGCACAAGGTCTCGCCCCCCCTGAGCTGGAAGTCCACGCCGTTGAGCACCATCGCCGCACCGCGCCGGGTGCGGAACTCCACGCGCAGGTCTTGCACCGTGAGCAGCGGCTGCTTCGATTCGCGTGCCATCAGCGTTCCCTCAGCTTCGGGTTCAGCGCGTCGTTCAGCCCGTCGCCGATCAGGCTGACCGCGAGCACGGTGACGAAGATGGCGGCGCCCGGAAAGGTCACCGCCCACCAGCTGGACAGCAGGTACTGCCGGCTCGAGCCGATCATCAGGCCCCAGCTCATCAGGTTGGGGTCGCCCAAGCCCAGGAAGGACAGCCCGGCCTCGAACAGGATCGCCGCGCCCACCGCCAGCGTGGCCGACACGATCAGCGGCGGCAGCGCGTTGGGCAGGATCACCTTCCAGATCAGCCGCGCGTTGCGCGCGCCGATCGCGCGCTCGGCGCGCACGTATTCCATGCCGCGCACCTTCATGAACTCGGCGCGCGTCAGCCGCGCGGTGCCGGTCCAGCTGACGACGCCGATCGCCAATGTGACGGTGACGATGGTCGGCCCGAACAGCGTGACCACCACCATCGCGAACAGCAGCGCCGGCAGCACCTGAAAGAATTCGGTGATGCGCATCAGCAGGTTGTCGATGCGCCCGCCGTAAAAGCCCGCTGTGGCGCCCAGCGTGATGCCGATCGTCACCGACAGCAGCGCCGCCACCGCGCCCACCAGCAGCGTCGCGCGTCCGCCGTAGATCATCGTGATCAGCACGTCGCGGCCGAGGTAGTCGGTACCCAGCCAGACTTCGGCTTCGGTGAACGGCGGCGTCATCGGCGCGGCGACGATCTCGAACGGGTCCACCGGGTGGACCCACGGCCCCACGACCGACACCAGGATCACGATCAGCAGCAGCACGCTGCCGACGATGGCCGAGGGGTTGCGCGCGAACATGCGCGCGGCTTCGGCCCAGGGGCCCTGTGCCTGCGGCGCCGAGGGTGAACTTTTTGCCACGGCGGTGTTCATGCGGTCTTGATCCTCGGGTCGATCAGGCGGTAGCACAGGTCGGTCAGCAGGTTCATCACCACCACGACCATCGACGAGAACAGCAGCACACCCAGGATCGCCGGGTAGTCGCGGCGCAGCACCGATTCGAACGCCAGCCGGCCCAGCCCCGGCCAGTTGAACACGGTCTCGACCAGGATCGCGCCGGCCAGCACGTTGCCGAACTGCAGCCCGAGCACGGTCACCACCGGCAGCACCGCGTTGCGCAGCGCGTGCTTGTAGAGCACGACACGGTCGGCCAGGCCCTTGGCGCGCGCGGTGCGGATGTAGTCCGAGCCCAGCACGTCGAGCATCGACGCGCGCGACAGCCGGCTGTATTGCGCCAGGTACACCAGCGCCAGCGTCAGCGCCGGCAGCACCAGGTGGTGCAGCACATCGGGCAGCAGCGCCAGCCCGGTGGCGGTGGCGTCCACGCTGCGCAGCCCCGACACCGGAAAGATCGGCCACACCGAGGCGAACAGGATCACCAGCATCATGCCGGTCCAGAACACCGGCGCCGCAAAGCCCACCAGCGACAACACCGTGATCCCCTGCGACAGCCAGCCATTGGGCCGGCGCGAGGCCAGCACGCCCATCGCCGTGCCGGCCAGGAACGAGGCCAGCACCGCGGTCACCACCAGCAGCAGCGTGGCCGGCAGCCGGTCGAGGATCAGCTGCGACACCGGCAGGTTGAAGAAGTAGGAATGGCCGATGTCGCCCTGCAGCACCTTGCCCAGGTACACGCCCAGTTGCACCGGCAGCGGCCGGTCCAGCCCGTACTGCGTGCGCAACTGCGCCTTCAACTCGTCGCTCATGCCGCCGCTGGCACCGGCGATGGTCTCCACCGGGTCGCCCGGCGCGGCGTGCACCAGCAGGAAGTTCAATACCACCACCGCCAGCACCAGCGCGATGCCCTGCAGCAGGTGGTTCAGCGTGTAGCGAAGCGCTTTCATGGCGTGCTTGCCTCGGCGAGGGTGGGGGTCGAGCGCGGCGCCTGGGCCGCGGGATGGCCGCAGGCGCCGAGCAGCGCGCGCAGCAGCACCTGGCAGCCGGCTGCCAGGTCGGCCGGTGTCGCGCTTTCGGCTTCGTTGTGGCTGATGCCGCCGGCGCAGGGCACGAAGATCATGCCCACCGGCGCGATGCGCGCGATCGCCACCGCGTCGTGCGCGGCGCCGCTGACGATGTCCAGCTGCGAATAACCCTCGCGGCGCGCGGCGTCGCGCACCCGCGCGATGCAAGCCGCATCGAAGGCGGCGGCCGGCTGGTCGAGCACGCGCTCGATCGTCAGCTGCAGCCCTTCGGCCGCAGCGGCCGCGTGCACGGCGGCCTGCAGCGCCTCGTCCATCGCATTGCGCACGCGGTCGTCGGGATGGCGGATATCGAGCGTCATGCGCACTTCGCCCGGAACCACGTTGCGGCTGTTGGGCACCACATGAAGCTGGCCCACCGTAACCCGGCCCTCGTCATGGGCGCTGGCGATGCGCCGTGCCGCCTCGATCACGCGTGCGGCGCCGAGCAGCGCGTCGCGCCGGCCGGCCATCGGCGTGGAGCCGGCGTGCGCCGCGCTGCCGAGCAGGCGCAGGTCGTACCAGCGCTGCCCCTGGCCGCCCGTGACCGCGCCGATGGTCGCGCCGCGCGCCTCGAGCACCGGTCCTTGCTCGATGTGCGCCTCGAAGTAGGCCGCGATGGCGTCGCCGCCCAGGCCTTGGCCGGCGCAGCCGATGCGCGCCAGTTCGTCGCCGTAGCGCCGGCCCGCGCTGTCGCGTGTGTCGAGCACCTGCGCCGCATCGATCAGGCCTGCGTAGGCCATCGAGCCCATCATCGACGGCGCGAAGCGCGTGCCTTCCTCGTTCGACCAGGCCACCAGTTCGATGGCGGCGGCGGTGTCGATGCCGGCGTCGTGCAGCGTGCGCAGCACTTCCAGGCCGGCCATCACGCCGTAGGCACCGTCGAAACGGCCGCCGCCGGGCTGCGTGTCCAGATGGCTGCCGGTCATCACCACCGCTGCCGCCGCGTCGCGGCCGGCGCGCCGCGCGAACAGGTTGCCCACCGCGTCGACGCGTACCGTGCAGCCGGCGTCGCGGCACCAGCGCACGAACAGGTCGCGCGCGCGGCGGTCGTCGTCGTCGAGCGCGAGCCGCGTGACGCCGCCGCCGGCGGTGGCGCCGATCTCGGCCAGGCTCATCAGCGAGGCCCACAGCCGCGCGCCGTCGATGCCTGGGCACAAGCTCATCGCGAGCCCCCCGCTTTGCGCGCGCTACTTCAGGTAGATCTCGTCGTAGGGCGCCAGCGGCCCCCAGATCGTCGTCGGCACGTTGCCCACCTTCTTGCTGGTCACGGTGTGGTAGGGCACGATGTTGATGAAGTCGATCGGCAGATCCTCGGTGACGATCTTCTGGAAGGTGGCGTAGTAGGCCTTGCGCTGCGTGGGGTCGAGCAGGCCGCCGGCGGTGTTCAGCAGCTCGTCGACCTTCGGGTTGTTGTACGACTGCGTGTTGGTCCACACGATCGGCTTGATGTTGGTCGACAGGTAGGTGCGGTGCACGCCGATGATCGGGTCGCCCCAGTTGAACACCAGGTCCATGCTCATGTCGAAGTCGTGCGTGGCCAGGCGCTTGGCCCAGGCCGGGAAGTCGGCCGAGGCGCGCACGTCCACCGCGATGCCCACCTTCTTCAGCTGCGTGCGCACGTATTCGGCGACGACCTTCTGCTGGTCGTCGACGCCGGGCAGGTAGTCGATGGTCAGCTTGAAGCGCGTGCCGTCGGCGCCGGGCTTGTAGCCGGCCTCGTCGAGCAGCGCGGCCGACTTCTTCAGGTCGGTGGGGTAGCGCGCGAGGTCTTCGCTGTAGAACGGGCTGCTGGGCACGATGGGGCCATCGGCCGGCACCGCAAAACCGCCCATCAACGCCTTGGTGATGAACTTCTTGTCGATCGCATAGGCGATGGCGTGGCGCACCTTGACGTCGGACAGCGGCTTGCGCTCGAGGTTGAAGGCCAGCCAGTTGATCGCACCGATGCCCTCGTAACCCTTGGGCGTCAGGCTGACCTGCGCGTTGTCCTTGAGCCGGCGCAGCTCGGTGGGGTTGGTGATCAGCGGCAGCATCTGGATGTCGCCGCGCTCGAGGCCGAGCATCAGGCTCGAGCCGTCGGGCGTGATGTTCACGATCACCTTGTCCAGGTACGGCTTGCCCGGTAGGAAGAACTTGTCGAAGCGCTCCAGCACGATGCGCTGCGCCGGCGCGAACTCCACCAGCTTGAACGGCCCGGAGCCGACCACGTCCTTGGAGTTGCGCGGATGGGTCTTCAGGTCCTGGCCGTCGCCGTAGATGTGCTTGGGCAGGATCGGGCACAGCGCCGGCGACATCGCCAGCACGATCGCCGGGTGCGGCGTGCTCATGCGGATGATCGCGGTGTAGGGGTCGGGCGTGTCGACCTTCTCCACCGGCCCCAGCATGGTCTGGAACGGGTGGTTGGCCTTGATCGCCATGACCGAGAAGGCGACGTCGGCCGAGGTGACCGGCTTGCCGTCGTGGAACACCGCGTTCTTGCGCAGGTTCAGCGTCAGCGACTTGCCGTCGGGCGCGAGCGTCCATTTCTCGGCCAGGTAGGGCTGCGGGTTCCACTTGTCGTCGAAGCGCAGCGGGCTGGCGAAGAGCTGGGTCGACGGCATCGCGGTGGCCACGCCCGACTGCACCGCGCCGTTCAGGTGGCGTGCGGTCTGCGTGGTGCCCAAGACCAGCGTGCCGCCGCGCTTGGGCTCCTGCGCCTGGGCCTGCAGCGGCAGCGCGAGGGCGGCGCTGGCCAGGGCGATGGTCGACAGCCACCGGCGTCGTGCGAAGTCGAGATCGGTCATGCAAGGTCTCCGTTTCGTGGGAAGGCAACGCACAGCAGGCGCTGACGCCTACCTTAGGGTCGACCGGCGCGAGTGGCTAGCGCCAAAGCCGCTCGACCAATGGAGCCAGAAGGCCCCGTGTTTTCCCGCACAGACAAGCACGCAGCGGCAGCTGCAGCGAACCCCGCGGCGCCGGCGGGCCACGCACGCCGGCGCGGCCTACAGCACCTCGTCGCGCAGGTAATACCAGCGGTACAGGAACTGCTGGCCGAAGCGGCGGAACGGTGCGAAGGCGCGCGAGCGCACGGTGTCGAACACGTTCGGGTATTCGAGCTCGGTCTTGTAGATCGGCAACTCGAACGCCGGGTCGCTGCGCCCGGCGATGCGCAGCGCCATGCGCCGGCCCGCATGCGCCGAGAACGACACGCCGTTGCCGCCGTAGCCCAGCGCGTAGTACACGGTGTGCTTGGGGTCGGGCTGGGTGATGCGCGGCATCATGTCGTGGCTGACGTCGACCCAGCCCCACCACGAATAGTCGATCTGGATGTCCTTCAGCGGCGGGAACTTGCGGTGCAGCCCGTTGACCAGCACCGCCATGTGTTTGGGGTTGGGCGCGTCGGCGCCGGTGATCGAGCTGCGGCTGCCGATCTGCACGCGGTTGTCGGGCAGCCGGCGGTAGTAAAAGCGCAATGTGCGCGTGTCGGTGATGACCTCGGTGGTGAGGAAGTTGGTGGCTTCCAGCTCCTGCTTCGTCAGCGGGCGCGTCACCAGCGAGTTCGACAGGATCGGCATGATCTTCGAGTCCAGGCTGGGGTGCAGCCCGTTGCTGGTGTAGCCGCCGGTGGCAAAGCCCACCGCACGCGCGCGCACCGTGCCGCCCGGCGTCTTCAGGTGGTGCACGCCGCCCTGGGTTTCGAAGCCGACGACCGGCGAGGCCGGGTGCACCTTGACGCCGAGCGCGCGCGCCGCGCGCAGGTAGGCGAAGGCGAGCTTCAGCGGGTGCACGCCGGTGCCGTCGGGCTCGTGCAGCGCGCCGAAGGTCTCGGCGTCCTTCACGTAGCGGCGGTGCACCTCGTCGGCCGACAGGATGTGCGTGTCGTAGCCGAAGACCTCGCGCATCACCTTGGCTTCGTTGCGCAGGAAGGCCATCTTCTTCTCGCGGTGCGCCAGGTACAGGTGGCCGCCGGGCTGCGGCTCGCATTCGGGGAACTCCGCCACCAGCGCCTTGAAGGTCTCGAAGCCGCTGCGGATCTCGGCGTCGAGCTTCAGCGCCGTCTCCTTGCCCCAGCGCGCGATCCACTGCGAGCGGTACAGCCGCCCGCTGGCGTTTTGCCCCTGGCCGCCGTTGCGGCTGGTGCAGCCCCACACCGTGCGGTTGGCTTCGAGCACGGTGGCGCGGATGCCGTGTTCGCGCGCCAGGAACAGCGCGCAGGCCAGCCCGGTGAAACCCGAGCCGACGATCACCACGTCGGCGTCGGTGTCCTGCGTGATGGGCCCGTCGTCGTCGGGCGGCGTGCCGGCACTGGCCACCCAGTAGGTGGGTGCGTAGTCGGCGCCGCGCCCGGGGTTGCGCGCGACCAGCGGGTCGTAGCGCGGATCGTAGGGCGCCAGCACGCTGGCGGCGCTGGCCACACCGGCATTGGGCAGGGGCATGTTCATCGGTTCGCTCCGGCGGCTTGTGGCGGTTTGAGGCGGTTTGAGGCGGGTTCAGGCGGTCTGGACCGGCGGGCGGTCCTTGCGGAATGCGTTCTTCACCGCGATCTTGCCGTCGCGGAAGGTGAACACGTCGACCATGCGCGCCTCGATGCGCGTGCCGTCGGCCTTGCTGCCGCGGAAAGTCGACTCCGACACGCCGCGGTCGCCGCAGACGAAATGCTCGCCGTCGAGCCAGGCAGCGTCGGGGAAGGTCTGCCAGGCGAGCTGGAAGCCTTCGCGCACCGCGGCGCGGCCGGTGAAGCTGCGGCCCTGCAGATCGGGGCCGGCCACCGCGTGGAACACGCAGTCGTCGCTCATGAAGCTCATCAGTGCGTCGATGTCGTGCCGGTTCCAGGCGTCCGCGAACGATGCGAGCGTCGCGGCATCGATGGGGCGGTTGGCGTCGGACATGCGGGGTCTCCTTGTCGGTCGGTTGCAGCCGGGATGCAGCCTATGCGCGCGACTGCCGCACCCGTAGCGCCAGTTGTTTGGATTCGATGAGTCCAGCCGCGCCGCCGCCTTGCGCAGGTGGCATCACCGAATCCTGCGATCTGGCACTACATTCGCTGCGCCCGCCCGAACAGACTTCGCGGCACACCAGGGCCGTCGCGTGCCGTTGGGCAACGACTCACTGGCGTTGCGCGCGCGAGGACGGCGGTGCTACATCGCTCAACACAAGGAGACAGATACATGGCTACTCGCAGACACCTACTGGGCGCGCTCGCGCTGTTCGCCGCCGCCTTCGGCGCCGGCAGCGCCGCCGCGCAGTCGAAGGAAGTGACGATCGCCTACCAGCAGATCGCCGGCCCGCTGATTCCGCTGATCGGCAGCGGTGCGATCGAGAAGGCCACCGGCTACAAGATCAACTGGCGCCAGTTCGAGTCCGGTGCCAAGGTGGCCACCGCGATGACCTCGGGCGACGTGCAGATCGGCGTGATCGGCTCGAGCCCGCTGGCCGCTGCGGTCAGCCGCGGCGTCGACCTGCAGTTGTTCTGGATCCTCGACGACATCAACGAGGCCGAGGCGCTGGTGGTGCGCAACGGCGCCAAGATCGACAAGCCGGCCGACCTCAAGGGCAAGAAGATCGCGGTGCCCTTCGTGTCGACCACGCACTTCCACATGATGTTCGCGCTCGAGCAGTGGGGCATCAAGCCCACCGAGGTCGAGCTGCTGAACATGCAGCCCAACCAGATCGCCGCCGCGTGGGAGCGCGGCGACATCGACGCCGCCTTCGCGTGGGATCCGGCGCTGGCGCGCATCAAACAAAGCGGCAAGGTGCTGATCACCTCGGGCGAGCTGAGCAAGAAGGGCAAGGCCACCTTCGACGGCATCGCGGTGCAGAAGAAGTGGGCCGAGCAGAACCCCGAGTTCATGGCCAAGTTCGTCAAGGCCGTGGCCGAGGCCGACGCCAGCTTCCGCGCCAACCCGGGGCAGTGGGGTGCGGACTCCGCCAACGCCAAGGCGATCGCCGCGAAGATCGGCGGCGAGCCCAAGGACGCGGCCGAGGCGATCAAGCTGTACGCCTACCCCAGCGCCGAGCAGCAGGCCACCGCGGCCTGGCTGGGCGGCGGCAAGGACGGCGGCGCGGCCAAGGCGCTGAAAGCCACCTCCGACTTCCTGAAGGAGCAAAAGCGCATCGACGCCGTGGCCCCCGACTACAGCGTGTTTGTCACGCCGAAGTACGTCGAGGCGGCGCTGAAGCAGAAGTAGCGCGCTGTCCCGCTATCCAGGCGGCGGTGCGGCACGCAAGGCGCCGCACCGCCATTCCGCGACGAACGGCCGAGGAACCCGCACCATGGCGGCTCAACAACTGCAGGTCAAGGACGTCAGCGTGATCTACCCCGGGCGCACCGCGACCGAGCAGGTGCACGCGCTGGACCACATCAACCTGACGATCGACCGCGGCGACTTCGTCGTCGCACTCGGCGCCTCGGGCTGCGGCAAGACCACGCTGCTCAGCCTGATGGCGGGTTTCATCACGCCGTCCAGCGGCCAGCTGCTGCTGGGCGAGCGGCCCGTGCTCGGCCCGGCCTCGGACCGCGGCGTGGTGTTCCAGAAGCACGCGCTGCTGCCGTGGCTGTCGGTGATGGAGAACACCGAATTCGGCCTGAAGCTGCAGGGCGTGGCCAAGGCCGAGCGGCGCGACATCGCCGCCAAGAACCTCGCGCTGGTGGGCCTGAAGGACTTCCACCAGCACATGATCTACCAGCTGTCCGGCGGCATGCAGCAGCGCGTGGGCATCGCCCGCGCGCTGACCTGCAACCCGGCGATGCTGCTGATGGACGAGCCGATGGCGGCGCTGGATGCGCTGACGCGCGAGACCATCCAGGAGCTGCTGCTCGACGTGTGGCAGAAGACGCAGAAGATGTTCTTCTTCATCACGCACAGCGTCGAGGAGGCGCTGTTCCTGGCCAGCCACCTGATCGTGATGTCGCCGCGCCCGGGGCGCATCACGCACCGCTACGAGCTGGACTTCAACAAGCGCTTCCTGCAAAGCCGCGACGCGCGCACCATCAAGTCCAGCCCCGACTTCATCAAGATGCGCGAGACGGTGCTGGGCATCATCTACGGCGACGAGCGTGCCGGCGAAGCGAGCAAGGAGGGGGCCCATGTCTGAATCCATCGGCAAGGGCGGTGCCGCAACCGCCGCCGCGCCTTCGGCGCTGTCGCGCCTGTTCGCCAAACGCGGCGTCAAACCCGGCGAGCACTTCGGTGCGCCGGGGCAGGGCAGCGCCGCCGGCATCGCCACCAGCACGGTGGTCGTGCTGCTGCTGCTGTGGGTGGTGGTGACCAATGCGGGCTGGATCAAGCCGCTGTTCCTGCCGTCGCCGCAGGCGGTGTTCGCCAAGTTCATCAGCGTGTCCACCGAAGGCTTCGCCGGTGCGACGCTGCTCGAACACACGCTGACCAGCCTGTACCGCGTGTTCGGCGCCTTCGCGCTGGCCTGCATCACCGCGATCCCGATCGGCGTGCTGATGGGCGTGAGCCGCGTGGCGCGCGGCATCTTCGACCCGCCGATC
This sequence comes from uncultured Rubrivivax sp., assembly GCA_964477985.1. Taxonomy (GTDB): domain Bacteria; phylum Pseudomonadota; class Gammaproteobacteria; order Burkholderiales; family Burkholderiaceae_C; genus Rubrivivax. The sequence goes on from CAYZGL010000058.1 coordinate 10,012, forward strand.
GAGTTCTACCGCCCGCTGCCGCCGCTGGCCTACCTGCCGCTGATGATCATCTGGTTCGGCATCGGCGAGCTGTCGAAGATCCTGCTCATCTACCTCGCGATCTTCGCGCCGATGGCGATCTCGGCGCGCGCCGGCGTGCGCTCGGTGTCGATCGAGCAGATCCACGCCGCGTACTCGATGGGCGCGACCCGCACGCAGGTGATCTGGCACGTGATCATGAAGTCGGCGCTGCCCGAGATCTTCACCGGCATGCGCATCGGCATCGGCGTCGGCTGGACCACGCTGGTGGCCGGCGAGATGGTGGCCTCCACGCGCGGCCTGGGTTTCATGGTGCTGAACGCGGCCGAGTTCCTGGCCTCCGACGTGGTGATCATGGGCATCATCGTGATCGGCCTGTTCGCCTTCGCCTTCGACATGGCGATGCGCAAGCTCGAGACCGTGCTGGTGCCGTGGAAGGGCAAGGTCTGAGCCTTGCGGCCTGACCCAGCGATGCGCGCTGCCGCTTTTGCGATGCGCGCACCGCACCGCGCCGCGCCGGGGCCGAGATGAGCCGCACCGCCGCCGCGGTGTGGCTGCACCGGCTGCTGCCGTTCCTGCGCTGGTGGCCGCGCGTCGGCCGCGCCAGCCTGCGTGCCGACGCCATCGCCGGGCTGACCGGCGGCATCGTGCTCGTGCCGCAGGGCGTGGCCTTCGCCACCATCGCCGGCATGCCGCCCGAGTACGGCCTGTACGCGGCGATGGTGCCGGCCATCGTCGCCGCGCTGTGGGGCTCGTCGTGGCACCTGGTGTCGGGGCCGACCACCGCGATCTCCATCGTCGTGTTCGCCACCATCAGCCCCTTCGCGCCGCCGGGCAGCGAGCAGTACGTGCGGCTGGTGCTGACGCTGACCTTCCTGATCGGCGTGTTCCAGCTGACGCTGGGTGCGTTGCGGCTGGGCACGCTGGTCAATTTCGTGTCGCACACGGTGGTGGTCGGCTTCACCGCCGGCGCGGCGGTGCTGATCGCGCTGAGCCAGGTGAAGAACTTCTTCGGCATCGCCATCCCGCGCGGCGCCAGCGCGCACCAGGTGCTGCTGGGCTTCGCGCGCCAGCTCGATGCGATCAACCCGTTCGTCACCGCGGTCGCGCTGGCCACGGTGCTGGCCGGCGTCGCCTTCAAGCACTGGTGGCCCAAAGTGCCGCACATGATCGCGGCGATGGTCGCGGGCAGCCTGGTGGCGCTGCTGCTGAACCAGGTGTACGGCGCCGCACGCACCGGCATCCAGACCATCGGGGCGCTGCGCATCGGGCTGCCGCCGCTGTCGGCACCCGAGTTCGATGGCACCACGATCGAACAGCTGGTGCCGATCGCGATCGCGGTGGCGCTGCTGGCGCTGACCGAAGCGGTGTCGATCGCGCGCGCGGTGGCGCTGAAGAGCGGCCAGCGCATCGACGGCAACCAGGAGTTCATCGGCCAGGGCCTGTCCAACCTGGCGGGCGCGTTCTTCTCGGGTTATGCCTCCAGCGGCTCGTTCAACCGCAGCGGGCTGAACTACACGGCCGGCGCGAAGACGCCGCTGGCGGCGGTGCTGTCGGCGGTGTTCCTGCTGATCATCGTGCTGTTCCTGGCGCCGCTGGCGCAGTACCTGCCGATCGCGGCGATGGCCGGCATCCTGTTCGTCGTCGCCTGGGGGCTGATCGACTTCGCGCAGATCGCCGAGATCGTGCGTGCCAGCCGGCCGGAGACCGCGGTGCTGGCGGCGACCTTCGTCGCCACGCTGACGCTGGACCTCGAGTTCGCGATCTACATCGGCGTGCTGCTGTCGCTGATGCTGTACCTGAACCGCACTTCGCGCCCCGGGCTGGAGGATGTCAAACCCTTCCCGGGGCAGACGCCGCCGGCGTTCAGCGCCGCCACCGGTTTGCCCGACTGCCCGCAGCTGAAGATCGTGCGCATCAACGGCTCGATCTTCTTCGGCGCGGTCAGCCACCTGCAGGAGGCCTTGCAGCACATCGACGAGCGCAACCCGATGCACAAGCACCTGCTGATCGTCGCGTCGGGCATCAACTTCGTCGACCTGGCCGGCGCGCACCTGCTGGCGCAGGAAGCACGGCGGCGGCGCGCGCTGGGCGGCGGGCTGTACCTGTTCCATGTCAAGGACGAGCCGCTGGCCACCCTGCGCCGCTGCGGCGTGTTCGACGACATCGGCGCCGAGAATTTCTTCAAGCTGGGCGACGACGTGCTGGCCGTGCTGTACGGGCGGCTCGACCGCGGCGTGTGCGAGCGCTGCACGGTGCGCATCTTCGAGCCGTGCGGCTCGGGCCCGCGGCCGGACGCATAGCGTTTGGCAGCGGGTGCGCCGCTGCCGGCCGCCGGCCGCGGCGGTTCGGCGCACCGGGGCGGGTGCGGGTCTGGTTCAGCCGCTGTCCAAGAAGCGCTCGAGCGCCTGCGCCAGGGCTTCGGGCTGGTCGTGGTGCAGCATGTGGCCGGCCGCAGGCAGCCGCAGCCGCTGCACCGAGGGCACCGCCGCGAGCCGCTGCTCGAACTGCTCGCGCGTGTAGCGTTCGCCGTAGGCACGCTCGAACTCGCGCGCGTCGCCTTCGACCCACAGCAGCGGCGCGCGGATGCGCGACCACATCGCGATGATGTCCTCGGCGCGCGTCAGCACCGGGTTGACGCGTTTGTGCGCGGCGTCGCCCAGCACGTGCCAGCGCCCGTCGCTGCCGCGCCGCGACCACTGCGCCGCCAGCCAGGCGGCTTTGTCGGCGGCCAGCCGCGGGTTGGTCTTCATCAACCGCGCCGCGACCTCGTCCAGGCTGGCGTAGTCGCGCAGCGCCTGCGGCTGCTTCAATTCGTCCAGCCACTGGCACAGGCGCTTCGGCGTTTGTTCGGCGCGGGTGTGCGGCAGGCTGAAGCCTTCGAGGTTGACCAGCCGGCGCACGCGCTGCGTGCGCACGCCGGCATAGTTCATCACGATGTTGCCGCCCATGCTGTGGCCGGCCAGGTCGACGGGCAGCGAGGGGCTCAGCTGGTCCAGCAGCGCGTCCAGGTCGCCGAGGTAGTCGGCGAACCAGTAGCAGTCGCCGTGGGTGGAATCGCTCAGCCCGAAGCCGCGCCAATCGGGGGCGACGACAAAGCGCGGCTGCGCCAGCGCGTCCACCGTGAACTGGAACGATGCGCCCACGTCCATCCAGCCGTGCAGCAGCAGCAGCACCGGGCGCTGCGGCACCGCCATCGCGGCGTCGCCCCAGACGTTGAGGTGGTGGCGCAAGCCGCGCAGCCTGACGAATTCACTGCGCGCGGCGTTGCGCGGCACATAGGCTTCGGCCATGCCGCACTATAGGCGGCGCGGCGGCGCGGCGGCGCGGCGGCGCGGCTGCAGCGCACCGGCCGCTGCGGCGGCAACGCTGCCGCAGCGTCAGGCATGTTGCGTGCGCCGCGCCGTCAGGCCAGCGCCAGCGCGAGCAGCTTCTCGGGGGCGATGTGCGCGCCCACCGTGGTCTGGCCGGCCACGCCGACGATGGCGAACTCGCGCTGCGCGGTGTCGCGCGGCTGCGGTTCGATCAGCGCCGTGCCGCTGGGCGTGCTCAGCGCGGCCACCCGCGGCGTGACGACGCTGGCGCCGCGGCGCACCACCACTGCCGTCTCGCCGCTGGCCAGCTTGACGAAGCAGCCCGGCGGGTACACGCCGAACTCCTTCACCAGCGCCACGGTCATCGCGTTGCCCGGGTCGTCCATGAACATCGCGCGCCCGGCGCGGTCGGCGGCCATCGCCTCGCGTGTGCAGCGCGCGCTGAGCTTGGCGGTGTAGACGTCGGCGCGGCGCACCAGCGCGGCCAGGTCGTCGACGTCGCGCTTGCCCGCCGGGTAGCCGCGGCCGTCGGCGCTCTCGTGATGGTCGGCCACGCCGGCCAGCCAGTCGCGATCGGTGATGCCGGCCCGCTCGAGCATGCGCACGCTGCGCTGCGGATGCGAGTGGATCGCTTCGCGCTGTGCGGCGGTCAGCGGCGTGCGCTGCCCGGCCAGCTCGCCCTGCAGCTCGAGCATCGACAGGTTCATCGTCAGCGCCACCTTGAACACCTTGGCGCGGTCGGGCGCATGCCAGCCCAGGCGCTGCGCCACCAGCGACGCGGTGATCGCGCTGTGCACCGAATGATCCACGCCGTAGCGCACATGTGCATTGGCGGTGCGGCTGAGCACCTGGAAGATCGCCAGATCCGGGTCGCGTTCGATCAGCGCGTGCACCGGTGCGCTGACCTCGTCCAGCGCCTGGGCATAACCCTCGTGCGTGCACTGCTGCAGCGTGTGGCCGACCCGGTCCAGGCACTGGTCCCACAGCCTCGGCAACTGCTCGGGCGCGGCGTGCTCGACGGGCTCATGCGGGCAGCGCAACTCGGCCAGGTCGACCAGCGCGCCGCGCGTGAACAGCGCTTCCATCTGCTCGCCGCTGTGCACCACCTGGCCGCGCGCCAGCAGCAAGGTCTGGTCGGCATCGCGCACGTTGAACGGCAGCGGGCAGCCCACGGCCAGACGATGCTTGACGGTGGCGAGTTGCGAAAACGGCATGTGGGCTCCAACGGCGGCGGCACTCGGGACTGCGCCGTGGATTTCGGCGCCGCGCGGCGCGACTTGAGCCCTGCCGCCGCGCGGCGCGACTCGAGCCCTGCCGCCGCGCGGCGCGACTCGAGCCCCGCCGCCGCGCGGCGTGTCAGCGCCGCGGCTTCCAGCGCCCGAGCAGCAGCGCGTTGCCGACCACGCTGACGCTGGACAGCGCCATCGCGCCGCCGGCCAGCATCGGGCTGAGCGCACCGAAGGCCGCCAGCGGGATGCCCACCACGTTGTAGGCGAAGGCCCAGAACAGGTTGCCGCGCAGCTTGGCCGCGATCGCCTGCGACAGCTGGTAGGCCTCGGCCACCAGCGCGACGTCGCCGCGCATCAGCGTCAGGCCGGCGCTGTGCATCGCCACGTCGGTGCCGGTGCTCATCGCCAGGCCGATGTCGGCTGCCGCCAGCGCCGGGGCGTCGTTGACGCCGTCGCCGACCATCGCGACCCGGGCGCCTTGCGGCAGGCCCCGGCGCAAGGCCTCGACCACCGCCGCCTTGTCGCCGGGCAGCACCTCGGCGTGCACCTCGTCGATGCCCAGCTGCTGCGCCACCGCCTGCGCCGCGCCCTGGTTGTCGCCGCTGATCAGCACGGTGCGCAGCCCCAGCGCGTGCAGCCGCGCCACCGCCGCCGCCGCGCCGGGTTTGGGCGCATCGCCGAAAGCCAGCAGGCCCAGCAGCTGCGGTGGATCGCCGTCGCCCTCGCCCTGGGCCATCAGCCACGACAGGCTGCAGCCCCGCGCCTGCAGCGCGTCGGCACGCGGCTGCAAGGCGCCGCCGGCTGCGCCGAGCTCGTCGCGCCAGCGTGTGCTGCCCAACTGCAGCAAGCGGCCCGCCACGCGGCCTTCGATGCCGCGCCCGGGCACCGCGCGCACGGCTTCGGCCGTAGGGCTGGCGTCCAGGCCCTTGGCGGCGGCGGCGTCCAGCACGGCACGCGCCAGCGGGTGTTCGCTGCCGCGCTGCAGCGCCGCGGCCAGCGCGAGCAGCTCGTCGCCGCTGCTGCCGGCGGCGGCGTGCAGCGCCTGCAGCCGCGGCTTGCCTTCGGTGAGCGTGCCGGTCTTGTCGAAGGCCACCAGCTCGACGCCGCGCATGTGCTCGATCGCCTGCGCGTCGCGCACCAGGATGCCGCGCCGCGCCGCCAGCCCGGTGCCGACCATGAAGGTGGCCGGCGTGGCCAGCCCCAAGGCGCAGGGGCAGGCGATCACCAGCACCGACACCGCGTGCAGCGTGGCCGCGGCCCAGTCGCCGCGCGCGAAGCCCCAGCCCAGCAGCGTGAGCAGCGCCACCCCCAGCACCACCGGCACGAACACCGCACTGACCCGGTCGACCAGCGCCTGGATCGGCGCCTTCTTCGCCTGTGCCGATTCCACCAGGCGCACGATGCGCGCCAGCTGCGTTTCGGCGCCGACGGCGCTCACGCGCAGCGTCAGCAGCCCCTCGCCGTTGATCGAGCCGCCGGCGACCTTGTCGCCCACCTCGCGCGCCACCGGCAGGCTCTCGCCGGTGAGCATCGACTCGTCGAGGTGGCTGGCGCCGTCGACGATCTGCGCATCGGTGGGGATGCGCTCGCCGGGGCGCACGCGCAGCAGATCGCCCAGGCGCAGCTCGGCCAAGGGCACCGTCACCTCCAGGCCGTCGCGCAGCACGGTGGCCGACTGCGGCCACAGCGCGCGCAGCGCATCCAGCGCGGCCAGCGTGCGCTGCTTGGCGCGTGCTTCCAGCCATTTGCCGAACAGCACCAGCGTGATGACGACGGCGGCGCTTTCGAAGTACAGGTGCGGGTCGCCCTGCGCCCACAGCACCAGGCTCAAGCCGTAGGCGGCGCTGGTGCCCAGTGCGACCAGCAGGTCCATGTTGCCGCTGCCGGCGCGCAGTGCCCCCCAGCCGGCGCGGTAGAAGCGCGCGCCCAGCCAGAACTGCACCGGCGTGGCCAGCACGAACTGCCACGCCGCCGGCAGCATCCAGTGGCGGGCGAACAGGTCGCCCAGCATCGGCAGCACCAGCGGTGCGGCCAGCGCGAAGGCCAGCGCCACCTTCCAGCCGGGGTCGTGGCTGCGCCGCGGCGGCGCCGCTGCCGCCGCGGTGACCTCCACCGCGTCGTAGCCGGCGCGCTGCACCGCCTGCAGCAGCGCCGGGACCGCCGCGGCCCCGCCCAGCCGCGTCACCACGGCGGTGGAGGTGGCCAGATTGACGCTGGCATCGAGCACGCCGGGTACTGCCTTCAGCGCCTTTTCGACGCGCGCCACGCAGCTGGCGCAGGTCATGCCGTCGATGCGCAGTTCGGCCTCGTCGCGCGGCACCGCATAACCGGCCTTCTCGATCGCCTGGGTCAGCGTGGCGGCGCCCACCGGTGCGCTCAATTCCACCGCGGCGCTCTCGGTGGCCAGGTTCACGCTGGCCTGCAGCACCCCGGGCACGCGCTGCAGCGCGCGCTCCACGCGCGTGCTGCACGAGGCGCAGGTCATGCCTTCGATCGGCAGGGTCAGGCTGTTGTTCTGGGTCATGGCCGCACTGTAGGGGCCCGGGCATGCTCTTGGGCTGACGCGGGACAATCGGCCCGCAGGAGGACGAAATGATCGAACTGACCCTGCCCGACATGACCTGCGGGCATTGCGTGAAGACCGTCACCGCGGTGGTGCAGCGCGTGGACGCGGCGGCCAAGCTGCAGATCGACCTGCCCACGCACCAGCTGCGCATCGAATCGGCGCTGCCTGCGGCCGACTTCGAGCGCGCGCTGAGCGAAGAGGGCTACGCGCCGGGCTGAAGCGCCCGCGGGGCGGTGCGCCCGCGTTCGCGCGGATGCGCCGCGCCAGCCGCGGGTTTGGGCGTGTGCTCGCGCGCCGGCCGCAGCCTTGCCGGGTCGCCGTGTGCGGCCAACTGCCACACTGTTCGGATGCGAAGCACGGGTGTGGGCTGAGGGTCCTGGCGCAGGGGTTTGCCGCGATGGCGGACGTTCGTGGTGCTCACCTTGCGCTCGACCCCGCGCGGGTTGGCACGGCCGGCAGACGACCGCCGCCGCGCTGGCGCGCTCGGGCGGCGCGGGCGGTCGCAAGTTCGCCGACGCCATCGATCGTTTCAGCCGCGGCACCGTGCCGTCCAGCGAGCGCTTGCACACGGATCACGCACGAGGCCGATCGCCAAGGCCGGTGCCAGGCGATCGAGCGAGGTGACTCGAGCAGGGCTGGCCGGCCCGTTGCGCTTGCGGCCAGACTGCCGTGCGGCGTGCTGAGCTGAACCTCCACGTTCCCCGCGTCGGGGCGTGCAACCCGGGCGCTACCATGCCGCGGCGCCCGAGCAGCGCCCGCACGCCCATGAACGCCGTAGAGATCGAACAAGCCCTCTCCGACCTTGCGCTCCAGCCCTTCGACGCGGCCGAGTTCGCCTTCGCTTTCCTGGCCGCTTTCGGCAACAAGGACACCGCGCTCAAGCGCCTGCGCGCCGGCAACAACAACGCCTCCGACGTGCCCGGCGGCGTGCTCCAGCGCAACAACATCCACATCGCCGTGTGCCAGCCCGGCGCCACCGGCGCCGGCCTGCAAGCGCTGCGCGGCAGCCCGGCCACCGCCAAGGGCAGGTGCAAGTTCATCCTCGCCACCGACGGCCAGACGCTCGAGGCCGAAGAGCTGGGCGCGGGCGAAACCATCGCCTGCGACTACCCGGGCTTCCCCGATCACTTCGGCTTCTTCCTGCCGCTGGCCGGCATCTCCACCGTCAAGGAGATCAAGGACAACCCGATCGACGTGCGCGCCACCGGCCGCCTGAACAAGCTGTACGTCGAGCTGCTGCGCGAGAACCCCGGCTGGGCCACCGCCGAACGCCGCGGCGACATGAACCACTTCATGGCCCGGCTGATCTTCTGCTTCTTCGCCGAGGACACCGACATCTTCAACGGCGACGGCCTGTTCACGCGCACCGTGGAGCAGATGAGCGAGCGCGACGCCGGCAACACGCACCGGGTGCTGTCCGAAATCTTCCGCGCCATGAACGTGAAGATCGGCGAGCGCGTGAAGCTGGCTCAGGCCAGCCTGCCGCGCTGGGCCGACGCCTTCCCTTACGTCAACGGCGGCTTGTTCTCGGGCAGCGCCGAGGTGCCGCGCTTCACGCGCATGGCGCGCACCTACCTGCTGCACGCCGGCACGCTGAACTGGAAGCAGATCAACCCCGACATCTTCGGCAGCATGATCCAGGCCGTGGCCGACGAAGACGAGCGCGGCGAGCTGGGCATGCACTACACCAGCGTGCCCAACATCCTGAAGGTGCTGAACCCGCTGTT
>CAYZGL010000059.1:0-18860 GCA_964477985.1 uncultured Rubrivivax sp.
GCGGTCATTCTTCGGACATCCATCTGTTGCCTATATTACTGACTGCTGAGTAAGCCTTGCGCGCGGCCGCTGCACGCGCTGCCGCGGCGGCGCATGCGTTGTGTGCCGTGCGCCTGCGGCGTCGCGCAGCGCGGATCGAAGCTGCGCGCGATCCGGTAGAGCCGGGACGTGCCGCGCCGCGGCGAGCTCGGCATGCGCCACCGGCGCGGCATGCCGATCAGCCGGGCACCACAGGGTCCACCGGCAGCAGCAGGCCCTCCTTGATCTCCTCCATCACCACGTAGCTGTTGCTCTGCGCAGGCACCGGCACCTTGCGCAGGATCTGGCCGAGCAGGTCGCGGTATTCGCGCATCGCCGACAAGCGCACCTTGACGAGATAGTCGAAGGTGCCCGACACCAGGTGGCACTCCAGCACGCGCGGCTCGAGCAGCAGTTCGTCGCGCATCTTGCTGAACACCTCGGCCGACTTGGACGACAGCGTCAGCTCGACGAACACCAGCAGGCTGCGGCCCAGAGCCTCGGGGTTGACGCGAGCGTGATAGCCCTGGATCACCCCGTCGCGCTCCATGCGACGCACGCGCTCGGTGCACGCCGAAGTGGACAGGCCCACGCGTTCGGCCAGCTCGGTCATCGCCATGCGGCCTTCGCGCTGCAGCCGTTCGAGGATCTTGCGGTCGATGCGGTCGATGTCTGACATTTCACTGCAAGCCTGTCATGTGACAGGGAGTATCACGGTAGTCAGGAGATATAGCAACAAAGTTCAGTGATATTCGCTGAGTACAGCGGCATAGACTCTGCCGCATTCGCTGAAGTGATGGAGAAGGTCATGAAGGTCATCGTTCTGGGCGGCGGCGTGATCGGCGTCAGCACCGCGTATCAACTGGCGCGCGCCGGGGCCGAGGTCACGGTGCTCGAGCGGCAGGACGACGTGGCACTGGAAACCAGCTTTGCCAACGCCGGCCAGGTCTCGCCCGGCTACAGCACGCCCTGGGCCGCGCCCGGCATTCCGCTGAAGGCCATCAAGTGGCTGTTCCAGCGCCACGCGCCGCTGGCCATCCGCGCCGACGGCAGCCTGTTCCAGCTGCGCTGGATGGCCGCCATGCTGCGCAACTGCACCGACGCACGCTACGCCGTCAACAAAGAGCGCATGACGCGCCTGGCCGAATACAGCCGCGACTGCCTGCGCCAGCTGCGCCAGGACACCGGCATCGAATACGAGCAGCGCACTCAGGGCACCTTGCAGGTGTTTCGCACCGCCGCGCAGATGGAGGCGGCCCGGCGCGACACCGCCGTGCTGGAAGAATGCGGCGTGCCCTACCGCCTGATGACCGACGCCGGCGAGCTGGCCGAATACGAACCAGCCCTGGCCCGCGCCCAAGGCCTGGTAGGCGCCCTGCACCTGCCGGGCGACGAAACCGGCGACTGCCAGCGCTTCACCACCGAGCTGGCCGAGAAAGCGCGCCGCCTGGGCGTGCAGTTTCGCTTCAACACCGACATCCAACGCCTGCAGACGCAGGGCCAGGCCATCACCGGCGTGCAACTGGCCGGCGGCGAGCTGCTGAGCGCCGACCGCTACGTGCTGGCCCTGGGCAGCTACTCGCGCGCGCTGCTGGCGCCGCTGGGGCTGGATCTGCCGGTGTACCCGGTCAAGGGCTATTCGCTGACCGTGCCGCTGCTCGACGCCGAACGCGCGCCGCGCTCGACCGTGATGGACGAGACCTACAAGGTCGCCATCACGCGATTCGACCAGCGCATCCGTGTCGGCGGCATGGCCGAACTCGCCGGGTTCGATTTGCGCCTGAACCCGCGCCGCCGCGCCACGCTGGAGATGGTGCTGGGCAACCTGTTCAGCGGCGGCGATATCCCGCGCGCCACGTTCTGGACCGGGTTGCGCCCGATGACGCCCGACAGTACCCCGATCGTCGGCGCCACGCGCTGCGCCAACCTGCTGCTCAACACGGGCCACGGCACGCTGGGCTGGACCATGGCGGCCGGCTCGGGCAAGCTGGTGGCGGATCTGGTGCTGGAACGCCAGACCGACATCTCGACAGACGGGTTGACGCTGGACCGCTACGCCGCCGGTACGCCACAGCCGAGCCGCCTCGGCTACGGCCCGCCCCACCTGCGCCACGGTTGAGCTCGACGCGCCGCGCGGCGGCTGCAGGCGCCGCGCGGCGCTACGCCGGCTCGCGGGCGCAACGCGTCACATGCGCCATGAAATGCGCGAGCCCGGGCACCTCGGCGCCGGCTTGCTTGGCCTGGTCGTCCCAGCGGCGCAGGCGCAGGGCATCCTGCGCAAAGGGCCGGGCTTCGAATGCGCTGGCCTGGGCCTCGTCGTACGGGCCGCCCTGCAGCGCCAGGCTGCGCTGCGAATCGGGTGACAGGCTCTGCAGGTAACCCGGCTCGCGCGCGCACAGGAATCGTTTTGCGTCGACGTGCAGCCGGATCGGCTCGAGCGTGGCCGCCCCCAGCAACGGCCGCAGGAACGGCAGGCAGCGGTACTGGTGCAGGTCGTCGACGCCGCGCTGCGTAGGCGAGCCCGGGAGGTCGTGCAGCAGGTGGCCCAGGTCGTGCAGCAGCGCGGCGGCGATCAGCGCACTGTGGGCCCCGGCCTGCTCGGCCAAGTGGGCGCACTGCAGCGCGTGCTCGAGCTGCGTCACCGGCTCGCCGTCGTACTGCGCGCCGCCCCGGGTTTCGAACAGCTGCTCGATGTCGGCAACAGACAGGGCCACGGGCTCACCAGGGCAGCGAATAGGTCTTGGTGTTGGTGAAGCTCTTCATCGCCTCGAGCACGCCTTCCTTGTAGCCCAGGCCCGAATCCTTGATGCCGCCGAAGGGTGTGAGCTCGAGCCGGTAGCCCGGCACCTCGCGCACGTTGACGCTGCCGACGTTGAGCTCGCGCACGAAGCGCGTGATGTAGTCGAGCCGGTTGGTGCACACCGCCGACGACAGGCCGTAGGCCGTGCCGTTGGAGATGCGGATGGCGTCGTCGATGTCCTTGAAGCGGATCACCGGCGACACGGGGCCGAAGGTCTCGTGCTTGACCACGTTCATCTCTGGCTTCACGTGGTCGATCACGGTGGGCGCGTACAGCGCGCCGCGCCGGACATTGCCGTGCAGCAGTTGCGCGCCGTCGGCAATGGCCTCGTTGACCACCTGCTCGAAGTAGCGCGCCGCGGGCTCGTCGATCACCGTGCCCATGTCGTTGTGCGGGTCCATCGGGTCGCCGTACTTGAGCACCTTCGTCTTGGCCACCAGCAGTTCGACGAAGCGGTCGGCCACGGCCTGGTGCACCAGCATGCGTTTGACGGCGGTGCAGCGCTGGCCGGAGTTCTTGTACGAGCCGCCGGCGGCCAGCGTGGCGGCCTCTTCGATGTCGGCATCCTCCATCACGATGATCGGGTCGTTGCCGCCCAGCTCGAGGATCTGGCGCTTGTAGACCGCCTTGGCCGCGATGTACTTGCCGATGGCCACGCCGCCGGTGAAGGTGACCAGGTCGACGTCGGCGTTGGTCAGCATCTCGTCGGCGATCTCGCGCGGGTCGCCGGTGACGACCGACAGCATTTGTGGCGGCAGGCCCGCTTCGTAGAGGATGTCGGCCAGCACCAGGGCCGACAGCGGCGTCTTCTCGCTGGGCTTGAGCACCATGCGGTTGTTCGTGGCCACCGACGGTGCCACCTTGTGGATCACCTGGTTGAGCGGATGGTTGAACGGCGTGATGCCGGTGATCACACCCAGCAGCGGATCGCGCGTGGTGTAGACCTTGCGGCTCTTGCCGTGGTGCGTGAGATCGCAGGAGAACACCGCGCCGTCGTCGACCAGCGCCTGGTTGGCCGCGAACAGCAGCACGTCCGAAGCGCGCCCGACCTCGTACAGCGAGTCCTTGCGCGACAGGCCCGACTCCAGCGTGATCAGCAGCGAAATCTCGTCCAGGCGCGAGGCGATGATCTCGCCGGCGCGCATCAGGATCTTGTAGCGCTCGTAACGCGTCAGCGTGGGTTTGCAGTCGCGCGCGATGCGATAGGCGCGCTTCACGTCGCCGAGCGTCGCCTTGGGCACGGTGGCGATGACCTCGCCGGTGTATGGGTAGGTGACCTCGATGACTTCGTCGCGCTGGACACGTTCGCCGGCGATGCGCAGCGCCTCATGGCGGATCTCGATGGGTTTGAGCTGGTGCACGGACATGGGTTCGTCTCCTTGGAGGTTGGCGCGCCTGAGCGGCGTCAGGCGGCGGCGTGGTTCAGCGCCAGATCGAGCGCGTCGAAGTTGCGCAGCCGCCGGCTGCCGGCGATGCCGTTGACCGGGCGGTTGCAGATGAGGGGCACGCGCTGCTCGGACAGGCCGCCGTGCGAACGCAGCGGCGCATCCAGCCCGGACAGGTCGTGGCGGCTGACGCCGGTGCCGATCACGGTGCTCTGTTCGCTGACCACGACGATGTCGCCGATGCGGTCGGCGGGCAGCTCGAAACGCGCGGCGGCCTGTGCGCGCGTGAGCACCAGCTCGATGCCGGGCAACTCGCGGATGCGCTGGATCCATTCGGCCGCCGCCGTTTCGTCGGGCGCGTAGACGGTGGCGTAGGAGCCCAGGGCGCCGTGGTGCACCACGTAGGGGTCGGTGATGGGCAGGATGACGCGCGCACGATCGGCGCCGTACCAGGCGTCGAGCTGGTCCTGCAGGTAGATCACCTTGGGCCGGCCGTCGGCGCCATGCTTGTCGTTCATGCCGTGGTCGGCGGTGAGCACGATGGTTGCGCCCAGCGCGTCGAGCTGCGCCAGATACCGGTCCATCATCGCGTAGAAGGCGTTGGCCGCAGTGCTGCCCGGTGCGGCCTTGTGCTGCACGTAATCGGTGGTCGACAGGTACATCAGGTCCGGGCGGTGCCGCTCCATCAGTTTGACGCCCGCGGCGAAAACGAACTCCGACAGCTCGGCGCTGTACACCGAAGGCACCGGCATGCCCACCATGTCCAGCACACCGGTGATCCCGTTCTCGGCCAGCGTCGCCTGGTCGGCCTTCTCCGACGAGAAGCAGATGCCCTTCATGTGGTTGCCCAACAGCTTGCGCAGCTTGTCCTTGGCGGTGACCACGGCGACCTTGGCGCCAGCGTCGGCGAAGGCGGCCAGCACGGTACCGGCGCGCAGGTACTTGGGGTCGTTCATCATGACTTCCTCGCCCAGCTCGGGGTCGAAGAAGTAGTTGCCGCAGATGCCGTGCACCGCCGGCGGCGCGCCGGTCACGATCGACAGGTTGTTCGGGTTCGTGAACGAGGGCACGACGCAGTCGGCCAGCAGGTCCGCCCCCTGCGAGCGCATGCGCGCCAGACAGGGCGCCACGCCAGCCGCGACGGCAGCGTCCAGATAGGCCGGCTGACAGCCGTCCACGCACACGATCACCACCGGACGCTGCATCCAGCGGTAGCTGCGGTTGTTCACTTCGATGGTTCGGGTTGGGGTCATGTCAGGTGTTCCGGGTTGATGAAGAAGTGAGAGCGGTCGCCTGGGGTTGCGGCAGGTCGCGGCCCATCGCCTTGTGCATGCGCGCGCGGCTGTCCGCGACGTGCTTGCGCAGGGTGCGCCCGGCCCGCTCGGCGTCGCCCGAAGCGATGGCGTCGACGATCTCGCGATGCTCGTCCGCCGACACGCGCAGGCCGCTGTTGCCCAGCGCGCGCATGCGAAACAGCGACAGTTCCTTGATCAGCCGCTGGTAGGTTTCGGCCAGCTTGGCGCTGCCCGCCACATCGACCAGGATGTCGTGGAACTGCAGGTTGAGCTGCGCGTACTGCTCCAGGTCCTGCGCCTGCGCCGCACCGTGCATCGCGTCGGTCATGGCCTTCAGGCGCTCGATGCCGTCCGCGGTGATGGCGCGGGCCACGCGCCGGCCGATGATCTCTTCGAGCGCCTCGCGCAGCTCGTAGATCTCGTCGGCTTCCTCGAAGGCGATCTCGCGCACGAAGACGCCGCGGTTCTTCTCGTTGCGCACCAGCCCCGCCTCTTCCAGTGCGCGCAGCGCCTCGCGGATCGGGCCACGGCTGGTGTTGAAGCGCTGCGACAGCTCGCTCTCGTTGATGCGGCTGCCCACCGGCAACTCGCCGGTCATGATCAGTCGCTCGATCTCCTCCTGCACCAGCATCGGCAACGAGCTGGACTGCAAGAAGGCCAGGGCGGATGAGGGTTTGCGCGTGTCCATGCGGCATATTGTTCCGACTGTATTGCCAACTGTCAACAGTTTTCTATTGACAGCCGACGATCGACGATCTACATTGCAATCCAGCGACGCGGATTCCGTGGCACGCAGCCGCCAAGGCCCTCAACGATCAGGAGACGAAGATGAGCATCCGATTCCACCCACGCCTTGCAGCGCTGGCCCTGTGTGCCACGGCGCTGGGCCTGAGTGCCGGCGCCGCCCTGGCGCAGCGCACGCCGCTGCTGGTCTACACGGCACTCGAGACCGACTCGATGAAGGCCTACAAGACCGCCTTCGAGAAGGCCAACCCCGATATCGAGATCAAGTGGGTGCGCGACTCCACCGGCATCATCACGGCCAAGCTCATGGCCGAGAAGGCCAACCCGCAGGCCGACGTCGTCGCCGGCGTCGCCGCCACGAGCCTGGCCCTGCTGGAGCAAGAAGGCATGCTGCAGCCCTACGAGCCCAAGGGCTTCGACAAGCTCACGCCCGCCTATTCGGACAGCAAGCGCCCGCCGGCCTGGGTCGGCATGGACGTGTGGGCCGCGGCCATCTGCTTCAATACGGCGGAAGCCGCGAAGCGCGGCCTGCCCAAACCGGAGACCTGGAAGGACCTGACCAAGCCGATCTACAAGGGCGCCATCGTCATGCCGCACCCGGCCTCGAGCGGCACCGGCTTCCTGGACGTGTCGGCCTGGTTGCAGATGTGGGGCGAGGCCGAAGGCTGGAAGTACATGGACGCACTGCACGAGAACGTCGCGCAGTACCAGCATTCGGGCTCCAAGCCGTGCAAGGCGGCCGGCGCGGGCGAGTTCCCGATCGGCATCTCCTTCGAATTCCGCGCCTACCAGGTGGTGAAGTCGGGCGCACCGGTGGAACTGGTCTTCCCCAAGGAGGGCCTGGGCTGGGACATCGAAGCCACGGCGATCATGAAGAACACGAAGAAGCCGGAGCAGGCCAAGCGCCTGGCCGACTGGTTCGCCAGCAAGGAAGCCAACGAGATCTCCTCGAACTGGTGGGCCGTGGTGGCCTACCCGGGCGTGGCGCAAAAGCTCAAGGGCATCCCCGACCACTACGAGCAGCTGCTGGTCAAGAACGACCTGAACTGGGCGGCGAAGAACCGCGAGCGCATCCTGGCCGAGTGGAGCAAGCGCTACGAGGGCAAGGCCGAATCCAAGTAGCTCCCCGGGCCCGGGCCTCGGCCCGGCTCGCTTCCAGACGCCACCGTGCACCACCCGCGATGAGTTCACCCATGGACATGACTGCGACCCGCTTCGTCGCCGAGGCGATGAACGCGACGCCGGCGCTCGAAATCACCGGCATCCACAAGAACTTCGAGACCTTCAGCGCCTTGCGCGACGTGAACCTGAGCGTCAGGCCGGGCGAGATGCTGTGTTTCCTGGGCCCCTCGGGCTGCGGCAAGACCACGCTGCTGCGCATCATCGCCGGGCTCGAGACGCAGAGCTCGGGGCGCATCGTGCAGCACGGCCGCGACATCTCCTGGCTGCCGGCCGACAAGCGCGACTACGGCATCGTGTTCCAGTCCTATGCGCTGTTTCCCAACCTGAGCATCGCCGACAACGTCGGCTACGGCCTGGTCAACGGCAAGATGCGCAAGGCCGAGGTCCGCGCCCGCGTGGCCGAACTGCTGACGCTGGTCGGGCTGCCGACCTCGGGCGCCAAGTACCCCAGCCAGTTGTCGGGCGGGCAGCAGCAGCGTGTCGCGCTGGCCCGCGCGCTGGCCACCCACCCCGGGTTGCTGCTGCTGGACGAGCCGCTGTCGGCGCTCGATGCGCTCGAGCGCATCCGGCTGCGCTCGGAGATCCGCCGGCTGCAAAAGCAGGTGGGCATCACCACCATCATGGTCACGCACGACCAGGAAGAGGCGCTGTCGATGGCCGACCGCATCGTCGTCATGAACCATGGCGTGATCGAGCAGGTCGGCACCCCGCTGGAAATCTACGAGCGTCCGGCCACGCCCTTCGTCGCCGACTTCATCGGCAAGGTCAACGTGCTGCGCGGCCAGGCGCTGGGCGGCAAGCGCTTCCGCGTCGGCGACATGGAGTTCGAATGCGAGGCCAGCGGCAGCTTCGCGCCCGGCCAGGAGGTCAGCCTGTACCTGCGCCCCGAGGACCGCGTCGCCGAACACCTCGGGCCCGACACGCCGCACCGTCTGGATGCGCTGGTCACCAAGGTCGAGTTCCTCGGCAGCATGTGCATCGCCGAGGTCACCGCCGGCGCGCTGCACGGCCAGAGCCTGGGCCTGCACTTCTCGCTCAACCAGATGCACGACCTGGACATCCGCGAGGGCCAGCGCATCGACATCGCGCTGCGCGCGCAGCGCATCCGCGTGTTCCCGCCGAAGGCGGCACAGTCATGAGCGCGACGCTTGCCTCCGCCGGCGCCCCGGTGTTCGGCCGCGCGCAGCGCATGCGCTGGAGCCGCGACGACCTGATCGCGCGCGCGATGCTGCTGGTGGTGATGGGCCTGCTGCTGACCTTCCTGATCGCGCCGCTGTTCTCGATCCTCGTCAGCGCGGTGCAGGACAAGCAGGGCCGCTTCGTCGGCCTGGCGCACTTCGCCACCTACTTCCAGACGCCCAGCCTGCTGCGCGCGGCCTGGAACTCGGTGTGGGTGGCGTCGGCGGTGGTGCTGATCTCGGTGCCCACGGCCTTCGTCTGCGCCTACGCGCTGACGCGCACCAGCCTGCCGGCACCGTTCAAGGCCACGGTGCGGCTGATCGCGCTGATCCCGCTGCTGGCGCCCTCGCTGCTGTCGGCGATCTCCTTCGTGCAGTGGTTCGGCAACCAGGGCGCGCTGAAGTTCCTGCTCGGCGGCGCCTCGATCTACGGCGCGCCGGGCATCATCGTCTCGGAGGTCTACAACACCTTCCCGCACGCGCTGATGATCCTCGTGACCGCGCTGTCGCTGGCCGACGGGCGGCTGTACGAGGCCGCCACCGCGCTGCGCACGCCGGGCTGGCGCCAGTTCCTCACCGTCACGCTGCCGTCGTGCAAGTACGGCCTGATCAGCGCCTGCACCGTGGTCTTCACCTACGTGGTCAGCGACTTCGGCGCGCCCAAGGTGATCGGCGGCAATTTCAACGTGCTGTCGGTGGACGTGTACAAGCAGGTCGTCGGCCAGCTGAACTTCTCGATGGGCGCGGTGGTCGGCATGCTGCTGCTGGTGCCTTCGATCGTCTCGTTCGCCATCGACTACACCGTGCGGCGCAAGATCAAGGCGCAGCTCACGGCGCGCTCGGTGCCCTACGTGCCCCGGCCGCGGCGCGTGGCCGACACCCTGCTGGCGCTGTTCTGCGTGCTGGTGTGCGGCATCCTGCTGGCGATCGTCGGCATGGCGTTGTTCACGTCGGTGATCCAGCTGTGGCCCTATGACCTGCAGTTCACGCTGCACCACTACCGCTACGTGCTGTTCGAAAGCGACATGGCGGCGGCCTACACCAACAGTCTGCAGGTCGCCTTGTATACCGCGGTGTTCGGTTCGTTGACCGTGTTCGTCGGCGCCTACCTGATCGAGAAGACGCGCAACCTGGGCTGGATGCGCCGCAGCATGCACCTGATGGCGGTGCTGTCGATGGCGGTGCCGGGGCTGGTGCTGGGCCTGGGCTACGTGATGTTCTTCAACCACCCGGCCAACCCGCTGAACTCGCTGTACCAGACGATGACCATCCTGGTCGTCTCGATGATCGTGCACTACTACACGTCCAGCCACCTCACGGCGGTGACGGCGCTGCAGCAGATCGACAACGAGTTCGAGGCCGTCTCGGCCTCGCTGAAGGTGCCGCTGTTCAAGACCTTCGTGCGCGTCACGATGCCGGTGTGCCTGCCGGCGATCCTGGAGATCGGGCGCTACTTCTTCGTGGTGTCGATGGCCAGCCTGTCGTGCGCGATCTTCCTGTACACGCCCGAGACCATCCTCGCATCGGTGGCCATCATGCATCTGGACCAGGCCGGTGACGTCGGCCCGGCCGCGGCGATGGCCAGCCTGATCGTGCTGACCTCGGTCAGCGTGTCGATCCTGTATTCGCTGGGCACGCGCGTGCTGCTGGCGCGCACCCAGGCCTGGCGCCGGCCGCGCCGCGGCTGAACACCCCTTCCTCACCCGAACCGGAGAGACTCATGACCCAAACCCCCGCCCCCATCCTGCTCACCCCCGGGCCGCTGACCACTTCGGAGCGCACACGCCAAGCCATGCTGCGCGACTGGGGTTCGTGGGACGGCGACTTCAACCAGATCACCACCCGCATCCGCCAGCGCGTGCTCGACATCGTGCACGGCCAGGGCACCCACGAGTGCGTGCCGATGCAGGGCAGCGGCA
This sequence comes from uncultured Rubrivivax sp., assembly GCA_964477985.1. Taxonomy (GTDB): domain Bacteria; phylum Pseudomonadota; class Gammaproteobacteria; order Burkholderiales; family Burkholderiaceae_C; genus Rubrivivax. The sequence continues at coordinate 10,522 of CAYZGL010000059.1, forward strand.
CCTTCTCGGTGGAGGCCGCGATCGGCAGCCTCGTGCCGCGCGACGGCCATGTGCTGGTGCCCAACAACGGCGCCTACTGCGCCCGCCTGGCGCGCATCTGCAAGGTGCTGGGGCGCAAGCTCACCACCCTCGACTACAGCGAAGCGCAACAGGTCAGCCCGGCCGACGTCGACCGCGCGCTGGCGGCCGATGCGTCGATCACCCACGTCGCCCTGGTGCACTGCGAAACCGGCGCCGGCGTGCTCAATCCGCTGCACGAGGTGGCGCAGGTGGTGGCCAAGCATGGCCGCGGGCTGATCGTCGACGCGATGAGCTCGTTCGGCGCGATCGAGATCGACGCGCAAAAGACGCCGTTCGACGCGGTGGTCGCGGCCTCGGGCAAATGCCTGGAAGGCGTGCCCGGCATGGGCTTCGTGATCGTGCGCCGCGACGTGCTGGAAAAGTGCGAAGGCAACTGCCACTCGCTGGCCATGGACCTGTACGACCAATGGGTCTACATGAACAAGACCACGCAATGGCGCTTCACGCCGCCGACGCATGTCGTGGCCGCGCTGGACGAGGCCATCACCCAGTACATCGAGGAAGGCGGCCTGGCGGCGCGCGGCGCCCGCTACACGCGCAACTGCCGCTCGCTGATCGACGGCATGCGCGCACTGGGCTTCCGCAGTTACCTCGACGACGCTATCCAGGCGCCGATCATCGTCACCTTCCACGCGCCGGTCGATGCGGCCTACGACTTCAAGACTTTCTACCAGGAGGTCAAGAAGCGCGGCTACATCCTGTACCCGGGAAAGCTGACGCAGCTGGAAACTTTCAGGGTCGGCTGCATGGGGCACTTCGGCGAAGCCGGCATCCCCGGCGCAGTGGCCGCGGTGGCCGATGCGCTCCAGGCGATGGGCGTGCGCAACGTGTCGGCGCCGGAAGCGGTCTGCTGAGCATCGCGCCCGACCCGGCGAGGCCGGCCGCGACTTGGCCTCGCGCGTGCCGCCGCACCGCTGCGATGCGGCATGGCCGCAGCCGCGCCAGGCGCGCGCGGCCATGCTCGATCGGGCGCGGCAGATGGCATGGGCTCGAAGCTCGTGCCTTGGCGCGCGGCCGCTGCACGCGCTGCCGCGGCGGCGCATGCAGCGTGAAGCGAAGCCGTCACAAGGTGCCCGGGTAGGCACCGCCGTCGAGCAGCAGGTTCTGTCCAGTCAGGTAGCCGGCGTACGCGCTGCACACGAACGCGCACAGCGCACCGAACTCCTCGGGCGTGCCCAGGCGGCGCGCCGGCACGGTGGCCAGACGCTGCGCCAGCACTTCGTCCACCGTCTTGCCCTGGCGCTGCGCGCTGCCGGCCCAGGCGCTGCGCACGCGGTCGGTGTCGAACACGCCGGGCAGCAGGTTGTTGATGGTGACGTTGGCCGCGGCCAGCCGCGATTGCCGCGCCAGGCCGGCGACGAAGCCGGTCAGGCCGCTGCGCGCGCCGTTGGACAGGCCCAGGATGTCGATAGGCGCCTTCACCGCGCCCGAGGTGATGTTGACGATGCGCCCGAAACCGCGCTCGGCCATCGCGTCCACCGTGGCCTTCATCAGCTCGATCGGGGTCAGCATGTTGGCGTCCAGCGCGGCGAGCCAGGCCTCGCGCGTCCAGTCGCGGAAGTCCCCCGGCGGCGGCCCGCCGGCGTTGTTGACCAGGATGTCCACCTGCGGGCACGCCGCCAGCGCCGCCGCGCGGCCCGCGGCGGTGGTGATGTCGCCAGCCAGCGCACGCACCTGGGCGCCCGGATGCAGCGCACGCAGCTCGGCGGCCGTGGCCTGCAGCGCCGCATTGCCGCGCGCGGTGATCACGACGTTCACGCCTTCGCGCACCAGCGCCGCCGCGCAGCCCTTGCCCAGCCCGCGGCTGGCCGCGCACACCAGCGCCCACTTGCCTTGCAGTCCCAGATCCATGCCTGCCCTCTCCTTCGCGGTTCAGCGCCAGCGCGCCAGCAAAGCGATGCCCAGCAGCACCAGCAGCGTGCCGGCGGCGATGGCCGCGGTGAAAGCTTCGCCGAGCAGCCATACGCTCATCGCGATGGTGCTCAGCGGGCCGACCATACCGGCTTGCGAGGCCAGCGGCGCGCCGATGCGCTCGATCGCCATCATCACCATCAGCACCGGCACGAAGGTGCACGCAGTGGCGTTCAGCAGCGACAGCCACAGCACCGCAGGCGCCACCGCGAAGGCGCTGGCCCACGGCCGCAGCAGCGCGAACTGCACGATGCACAGCACGCAGGCCACGCTGGTGGCCAGCCCGGTGAGCCGCGCCGCGCCCAGCCGCTTGACCTGTTCGCCGCTGCAGCTCAGGTACAGCGCATAACTCAGCGTGCCGGCGAAGACCAGCGCCGCGCCGAAGGCGGTGTTCGCGCCGTCGACCTGCAGTTCCTGGCCGAACACCAGCAGCACGCCGGCGTAACTCAGGCCCAGCGCCAGCAGCTGCCGGCGCACGATGCGCCGGCCGAACAGCACGCGGCCGAGCAGCAGCACCAGCGTCGGCCCCAGGTACAGGATCAGCCGCTCCAGGCTGGCGCTGATGAACTGCAGCCCCCAGAAGTCGAGGAAGCTCGCCAGGTAATAGCCGCTGAAGCCCAGCAGCGCCACCGCGCGCCAGTCGCGCGCCGTCAGCGCCGCCTTGCCACGCCCCGCCCACCACGCCAGCACCAGGAACAGCGGCAGCGCGAACAGCATGCGAAGCATGATCAGCGTGACCGCATCGACACCGTAGCGGTAGGCCAGCTTGACGATGATCGCCTTGCCGGAAAAGGCGACCGCGCCGGCCACGGCCAGCGGCAGCCCCGGCCACAGCGGCGGCGCCGTGCGCGCCTGCGCCACGCGCGTCAGAACCCCGCGGCCAGCCCGTCGCGGCGCGGGTCGCTGGCGGCGGCATAACCCAACACGGCCGCATCGCCCTGCCCTTCGTCCAGGCGCCAGATGAACTGGCCGGCGCCGAAGTCCTGGTAGCTGTCGTTGATGCGGTCCAGCCTGTGGCCCAGCTCCTGCAGGCACTGCGCGGTGTCGGCGCGCACGCCGTCTTCCAGATTGACGCGCTGTTGCAGGTTGAAGCGCCAGCGCGGCGCGTCGCAGGCGGCCTGCGGGTTCTGGCCGTAGTCGAGCATGCGCACCAGCGTTTGCATGTGGCCCTGCGGCTGCATGTCGGCACCCATCACGCCGTAGCTCATCACCGGGCGGCCGTCCTTGGTCAGGAACGCCGGAATGATGGTGTGGAAGGGGCGCTTGCCGGGCGCGACCAGGTTGGGGCTGCCGGCGCGCAGGCTGAAGCCGTGGCCGCGGTTTTGCAGGCTCAGCCCCCACTCGGGCAGCACCACGCCCGAGCCGAAGCCCATGTAGTTGCTCTGGATGAAGCTGACCATCATGCCGCGCTCGTCGGCGGCCGTGAGGTAGATGGTGCCGCCCTTGGCCGGGTTGCCGGCGCCGAAATCCTGCGCACGTTTGGCGTCGATCAGCCGGGCGCGGCTGGCCAGATAGGCCTCGTCCAGCAGCTGGGCGCTGCTGACCTGCATCGACGCAGCTTCGGCCACGTGATGGTAGACATCGGCGAAGGCCAGCTTCATCGCCTCGATCTGCAGGTGAAAGCTGGCGGCGCCGTCGGGCGGCAGCGCGGCCAGATCGAAGTGCGACAGCATGCCCAGCGCCATCAACGCGGCGATGCCCTGGCCGTTGGGCGGGATCTCATGCAGCGTGTAGCCGCGGTAGTCCTTGGCGATCGGCGTGACCCACTCGGGCCGGTAGGCGGCCAGATCCTGCAGCTCGAGCGCCCCGCCTTGCTCGCGGGCGCAGCGCACCAGGCTTTCGGCGACTTCGCCTTCGTACAGCGCGCGGCCCCGGCTGCGCGCCAGTGCGCGCAGCAACCGCGCCGCCGCGGGAAAGCGGAACAGCTCGCCCGCCGCCGGCGCGCGGCCGTGCGGCATGAAGGTCTGCGCAAAGCCGGGCTGCGACACCAGATCGGCCACCTCGCAGGCCAGCCGCCACTTGTGCGCCACCACCACCGGCACGATGAAGCCGCGCTCGGCGATGTCGATGGCCGGCGCCAGCAGGTCGGCAAAGGGCAGCCGGCCGAAGCGTTCGCTCAAGCTGGCCCAGGCCGCCACGGCGCCGGGCACGGTGACGCTGTCCCAGCCGCGCTGCGGCGGTGCGGCGGCCGCGCTGCCGTACTTGCGTTCGAAATACTGCGGCGACCAGCCGGCGGGCGCCGGGCCCGAGGCGTTCAGGCCATGCAGCCGTTCGCCGTCCCACAAGATGCAAAAGGCGTCGGACCCCAGGCCGTTGCTGCAGGGCTCGACCAGGGTCATGACCGCGGCCGCGGCGACCGCCGCGTCGACCGCGTTGCCGCCCGCAGCGATCATGCGCAGCCCGGCCTGCGCGGCCAGCGGGTGCGAGGTGGCGACGACGTTGCGCGCGAACACCGGCCGGCGCGGCGTGCCGTAGGAGGCGTCCCAGTCGAAGCGGTGGTTCGTCGTCATGACAACTCCATGAAGCTGGCCATCGGGGGCGCGCGCTGCGGTCAAGACTCGAGCGCGGCGCACACCTGCTCGGCGATCGCCAGGCAGGCGCTCAGGCCCGGCGACTCGATGCCCAGCAGGTTCACCAGGCCCGGCACGCCGTGCGCGCCCGGCCCCTGGATCAGGAAGTCGGCCGCCGGCTGCCCCGGGCCGCTGATCTTCGGCCGGATGCCGGCGTAGGCCGGCTGCAGCGCGCCGTCGGGCAGCGCCGGCCAGTAGCGGCGGATGGCTTCGGCAAAGGGCGCCGCGCGCGCCGCGTCGATGCGGTAGTCCTCGGCGCCGCGCGCACGCGGCTCGATCCACTGCACGTCGGGCCCGAAGCGCATCTGCCCGCCCAGGTCGAGCGTGACGTGCACGCCCAGCCCGGCCTCGTCGGGCATCGGGTAGATCAGCCGCGTGAACGCCGCCTTGCCGGCATACGAGAAGTAGTGGCCACGCGCCCAGCAGGGCTGCGGCAACGGCAGCGGCGCCACGCCTTCGAGTTGCGCGGCCAGCGCCACCGCGTGCAGCCCCGCGCTGTTGACCACGCAGCGCGCGTGCAGCGCCATCGGCTCGCCGCCGCCCACCTGCAGCGCGAAGCCGTCGGCCACACGCGCCCAGCGCTGCAGCGGGCTGCACAGCGCCAGCATCGCACCGTGCGCCTGCGCCTGGCCCTGCAACGACAGCATCAGGCCGTGGCTGTCGACGATGCCGGTGGACGGCGACAGCAGCGCGGCTTCGCAGCGCAACGCCGGCTCCAGCGCGCGCGCCTGCGTCGCGTCCAGCCACTGCAGGTCGTGCACGCCACAGGCTTCGGCGCGCACGCGCAACGCCTGCAGCGCCGGCCGTTGCGAGGCATCGGTGGCGACGACCAACTTGCCGCAGCGCCGGTGCGCCACGCCATGGGCAGCGCAGTAGTCGTACAGCAGCTCACGCCCGCGCACGCACAGCTTCGCCTTGGACGAGCCGGGCGCGTAGTACAGCCCGGCGTGGATGACCTCGCTGTTGCGCGAGCTGGTGGCGCTGCCGGCCGCCGGCTCGGCCTCGAGCAGCACCACTTCGCGCCCGGCCAGCGCCAGCGCGCGCGCCACCGCCAGGCCCACCACGCCGGCCCCCACCACCACGCAGTCCACCCGTTCCATCGCGGCTCACCATCCCCACCAGTGCGTGCCGGTGCGCAGCGCCTCGGCGACGAAGCGCTGCACGCGCGGCGGTTCCGCCCCCAGGTGCAGCGCCAGGCGTTGTTCGCGCAGCTGCGCATCGGCGGCGGTGATGCGCTCGTTGCGGCGCAGGTGCTCGAGCCAGCTCTCGTCGACGAAGTACTCGATGTAGCGCCCCGGCAGCATCGGGTCGCGGAACAGGCCCCACGACAACGCGCCCTGGCGCAGCCGCGCGCTGCGCGTCTGGCGCATCAGCTCGGCGAAGTCCTCGGCCCGGGCCGGGTCGATCTGGTAGTCCACCGTCACCATCACCGGGCCTTCGTCGGGGCCGATGCCCAGATCGGTTTGCGGCGGATGGGCCGGGCTGACCGGGCTGAAGTCGGGGTCGGCGCCGCCTTCCACCGTCAAGCGCCGCGTCAGCAACCACAGCGCCGGCCCGGCCAGCGCCGCGGCCGCGACCGCGGTGCGCACGCTGAACAGCGCCGCCACCTGGCCCCACAACAGCGAGCCGCCGGCCGCACCGCCCATCAGCGCCACCTGGTACACCGCCATGCCGCGCGCGCGCACCCAGTTCGGCAGCGCCACCTGTGCGGCCAGCGTCAGCGAGTTGGCGGTGGAGATCCACGCCATGCCCAGCACCACGATCGCCGGCAGCGCGAGCCACAGGTTGGGGGCGAACACCGCCGCCGCCGACATCACCGCATGCACCAAGGTGCCGTACAGCACGAACTGGTCGCGGTTGTAGCGCGTGCGCCAGCGCGGGAAGTACATCGCCGCGACCACCGCGCCGCCGCCGACGCAGGCCAGCATCAGCGTGTAGCTGCCGGGCCCGGCGCCGGGCAGCGCGCGCGCCACCAGCGGCAGCAGCGCCAGCAGCGCCGACGACTGCAGGAAGAACAGGAAGATGCGCAGCAGCACCACCTTCATGCGCGGCGACTGCATCACGTGCTGCCAGCCCACGCGCATCGCGCCGACGAAACGCTCGCCGGGCAGCGTGCTGGTGCGCGGCGTGGAGCGCCAGCGCACGATGGTGGCGAAGGCGGCGGCCGCCAGCACCACGTTGAGCACGAACACCACGCCGCTGCCCAGCGCGGAAATGATCGCCCCGGCGGCCACCGGGCCGACCACGCGCGACAGGTTCATCGAGATGCCGTTCAGCGCCATCGCCTCGCCCAGGTGCTCGCGCGGCACCACCTCGGGCACGATCGCCGAGAACACCGGCCAGCGCATCGCCAGCCCGATGCCGTTGGCGAAGGTCAAGGCCAGCAGCAGCGGCGCATTCAGCGCCCCGGTGAGCGACAGCGCGGCCAGGGTCAGCGCGGTCAGCGCCACCCACAACTGCGTGGCGGCGAAGTAGCGCCGCCGGTCGACGATGTCGGCCAGCGCGCCGCTGGGCAGGCCGAGCAGGAACACCGGCAGCGTCGAGGCGGTCTGCACCAGCGCCACCATCACCGGGCTGGTGCTCAGCGAGGTCATGACCCAGGCGGCGGTGACATCGTTCATCCACATCGCCACGTTGGCGGCGAAGGTGGCCAGCCACAACTTGCGGAACACCGCCGTGCGGAACGGCGCGAACGCGGCGTTGCGCTTCAGCGCTTCGAGCAGCGGGTGCATCGGCGAACGCGCAGGTGAGGCGGTCTACGGCACGCCCGCGCACGGGGCCATGCCGGGTGCGACGCTCAATCCTCTTCGTGGAACGCTTCTTCGCGCTTCTTCTTGATCGACGGCAGCGTGACGACGATGACCATCGCCGCCGAGGCGACCAGCAGCCCGGCCGACAGCGGCCGCGTGACGAAGGTGGACCAGTCGCCGCGCGACAGCAGCAGCGCGCGGCGCAGGTTCTCTTCCATCATCGGCCCGAGGATGAAGCCCAGCAGCAGCGGCGCCGGCTCGCAGCTGAGTTTGTAGAACGCATAACCGATCGCCGCGAACAGCGCACCGATGAAGACGTCGAAGTTGTTGTTGTTCAGCGTGTACAGGCCCAGGCCGCAGAACACCATGATCGCCGGGAACAAGAAGCGGTAGGGCACGGTCAGCATCTTGATCCAGATGCCGATCAGCGGCAGGTTCAGGATCACCAGCATCAGGTTGCCGACCCACATCGATGCGATCAGCCCCCAGAACAGCTCGGGGTTGCTGGTCATCACCTGCGGGCCGGGCTGGATGCCCTTGATGGTCATCGCGCCGACCATCAGCGCCATCACCGCATTGGGCGGGATGCCCAGCGTGAGCATCGGGATGAACGAGGTCTGCGCGCCGGCGTTGTTCGCCGACTCGGGCCCGGCCACGCCGCGGATGTTGCCCTTGCCGAAGGTGACTTCGCCGGGGCGCCCGCGCATCTTCTTTTCCACCGTGTACGCGGCAAACGACGACAGCAGCGCGCCGCCTCCGGGCAGCACGCCCAGGATCGAACCCAGCGCGGTGCCGCGCACCACCGCCGGGAAGGCATCCTTGAAGTCCTGCTTGGTCGGCCACAGGCCGTGCACGTCCTTCAGGAACACCTCGCGATGCTCGGCAGGGCGGCCGAGGTTGGCGGCGATCTCGGTGAAGCCGAAGATGCCCATGGCGATGGCGACGAAGTTGATGCCGTCGGTCAGCTCGGGAATGTCGAAGCTGTAGCGCGGCACGCCGGAGATGACGTCGGTGTTGATCTGCCCGA
>CAYZGL010000060.1:0-18830 GCA_964477985.1 uncultured Rubrivivax sp.
CCGGCGCCGACGCCCTCGCAGATCAACCGGCTGGTGCACGACGCCAAGGCGTAGCGCCCGCGGCGCGCCGGGTGCGGCGCGCTTCAGGCCTCCAGTTGTGCCAGCACCTCGGCCAGCACCGCCGGGTGGCGCACCATGTGAACGTGCGCACGGGCCCGCAGGTGGCGGTTGTCGGCGCCGGCCAGCGTGGCGGTGCTGCACGGGAACACGATGTTGTCGCAGTGCCCGTAAAAGCAGGTGAAGCGGCGGTAGCGCGCCCCCGGTTCGGCAGCGGCCAGGGCGCTCAGCCACGGGCTGTGCCAGCGCATCTGGCGCGCATTGGCCGCCAGACCGAAGCGCCCGAGCCAGGTGCCGTGGTGCGGCGTGCCGATGGTGATCACGCGGTGCACGCGTGCATCGGCATTGTCGCGGCGCAGCCAGGCGCGCACCGCCAGCCCGCCCATGCTGTGCGCCACCAGCAGCGGCGGCCTGCCGGTGGCCGCGGTCAGACGCTGCACCGCGGCGTCGATCAGCGGCGCGTAGGCATCGATCGAGCCGAACACGGGCTCGAGGTTCAGCGCGATGCAGGGCACCCCGGCCTCGCGCAGCCGCGGCCACCACGGGTTCCACAGGCCGCGGTTGCAGACGAAGCCGTGCACCAGCAGCAGCCCGCGCCGGCCCGCCGCATCGGCCGGCAGCTGGTCGGCATAACGGCGCCAGCGCCACGGCATCTGCCAGGCGAACACCCGCACCGCGCCCGCGGTCTCGCCCAGCCAGGCGCGCAGCAGTTCGATGGCGCGGGGCACGGGCGCCGGGTCGCCGCGCGCGACCCGGCGCAGCAGCACGAACTCCAGCGCCATCAGCGGCACGTGCAGCAGGGCCAGTGCCAGCATGGCCCACAGCCACCCCCCGGCCATGCCGCCCAGCCAGCCGACGACGCCGAGCAGCACCCAGCCCAGCAGCAGCAGGCTCAGCGCCTGCAGCGTTCGTGCCACTCTCATCGCGGCCTCGTGCACGCCGCACGGCAACGGCGCCGGCGCACGGCGCACAGCGGTCGTGCGCTCGGATGGGGAACACGAGCTTCGATTCGGCTTGGATGGGCGTGGCTCACCGTGCCATTGTCCGGTGTGCGGCACGGCGGCGATGGAGGCCAGCCTCTACGTTGCGCGCGCCGCTGTTGGTAGCCTTGGCACATGAAAGCGCAGGCCCAGGCCATCCTCGAACTGCTCGATCGCGTCGACGCGCAGCGCGCGCGCCGCAGCACCGACGCCGATCTGGCCGCACGCGTGCTGGCCGTCAAGGACTACCAGCACCGGCGCTTCCAGCACACCTATGCCGACCTGCTGGCGCAGCCGCGCTACGCCGGTGCCGCCGGCTACTTCCTCGAGGAGCTGTACGGCCCCGAGGACTTCACCCGCCGCGACGCGCAGTTCCGCCGCGTGGTGGGCGCGCTGGTGCGGCTGTTCCCGCAGGAGGTGGTGCTGACGGTGCGCACGCTGGGCGAGCTGCATGCCCTGTCCGAGGAGCTGGACACCGAGATGGGCCGCGTCGTGCCTGCGCCGCCGGTGGATCTGGCCGCCTACGCGCAAGCCTGGCAGCGCGTGGGCCAGCCCACCGAGCGGCGGCGGCAGATCGCCTTGATGCGCCGCGTGGCCGACGCGCTGGATGTGTACACCCGCAACCCGCTGCTGCGCCACAGCCTGCGGCTGATGCGCGGCCCGGCGCGGCTGGCCGGGCTGGGCGAGCTGCAGCGCTTCTTGGAAAGCGGCTTCGATACCTTCGGCGCGATGCACGGTGCGCAGGACTTCCTGGACACCGTCGTGCAGCGCGAGGAAGCGGTAGCCGACTGGTTGTTCGCCACCACCGCGCAGCAAAGCGCCGCGCTGCCGTTCCCGCCGGCGGGCTGAAGCCGCGCCGCACGGCGAATCCCCATGGCGTGCGCAGCGCCGTGGCCGCGCAAGCCCGCGCTGTCGCCCTGCCGGGCAACATCGGCTGCGGGACACGTCGAAGGAGCAGTGTTATGAAGTGGCAGTCATGCATCGCCGGCGGCGAGCGGCCTCGCGGCCGCGCAGTGAGTGTTCCTGGCGCGCCACGCCGTCGGCCGCATCGAGCAGATGCAGCAGTCGTCGGCGCAGGCCGCCGGCGGCGACCGCGCGCCGGCTCCTGATCCGGTTTCGCCAGTGGCCGCGCGGCCCGTGGCCCGTGGCCCGCGTGCCGCGACGTGGCGAGACCGTTGCGCGAACGTGGCCTGCGGCACGCCCCGTGCCGCAGCATCGAAGGCCGCAGCGGCCCGGGCCGCCGCATGCCCCCTAGACTGCGCGCTTGCCGTCGACCGCCTTCGCGGTGCCCGCCATGAGTGACATCAAACTGTTCCGCCTTCAAGCCGGCAAGGCCGTCGAATTGCAGGGCGACGCTTCGGACCTGGAGAAGCCGCTGCAGACGCTGATCGAGGCCAACCTCGAAAGCCTGCTCGGCATTCGCTTCCTGGCCACCGAGTATTCCACCGGCAAGACGCACGCCGGGCGCATCGACTCGCTGGGCCTGGACGAGAACGACTGTCCGGTGATCCTGGAGTACAAGCGTTCGGTCGGCGAGAACGTCATCAACCAGGGCCTGTTCTACCTGGACTGGCTGATGGATCACCAGGCTGAGTTCAAGCTGTTGGTGATGGACCGGCTGGGCAAGCCGGCGGCCGACGCCATCGACTGGGCGGCGCCACGGCTGGTGTGCATCGCGGCCGACTTCACCAAGTACGACGGCCACGCGGTGCAGCAGATCAACCGCAACATCGAGCTGATCCGCTATCGGCGCTTCGGCGACGAGTTGCTGCTGCTGGAGCTGGCCAACGCCACCAACGCCACCAATGCCACCAGCGCGAACGCGGCCCGCACTGCGCCGGCCAAAGCGGCGAACACGCCGAAGTCGGCGTCCGACGACGCCGCCACAGCGAAGGCCCGCGCCGGCGATCGGCCGTTTGCCGAATGGCTGTCGATGCTGCCGCCTCGTTTGAGCGAACTGCTGTCGTCGCTCGAAGGGCATGTGCTGTCGCTGGGCGACGACGTGCAGCGCAAGGAGCTGAAGCTGTACGTGGCCTTCAAGCGTCTGAAGAACTTCGCCACCGTGGTGCCGCAGAAGGCGCGGCTGCTTCTGTACCTGCACGTCGATCCCGAGCAGGTGCTGCCGCTGCCTTCGAACGCGCGCGATGTCAGGCAGCAAGGACACTGGGGAACCGGTGACCTGGAGCTGAGCCTGTCGTCCCAGGCGGATCTGGATGCCGCGAAACCGCTGATCCTGGCGGCGTACGAAGGTCGCGCCAGAGTCACGGCGCCCGCGCTCGAGCTCAGCGCCCCGTAGCCGGCGGCTGCCTCACTTGCCGCCGCGCCACTCCTGCTGCCACAGCGGCTCCAGCGCGGCGGCGATCGGCGCCGGCGGGTTGCCCAGCAGCGTCGTGCGCCCGGCTTGCTGGACCTTGCCGTAGACCGCCGGCTGCGCGGCGTCGTACAGCAGCACGGCGTTGTGGTCGTAGCAGTCGTGCGGCTTGCACACGCTGGCCAGCTGCATCTCGGTGCCGGCCACGCGCAGCGTGCGCAGCGCGGGCGCGGGGCCGGTGAGCGTGGCCAGCCACTTGTCGCGCCCCGGTGCCCCCAGCGGCCCCAGCGCCTTCAGGTAGGCGGCCTTGAACTTCGGCTCGCGCAGCAGCTCGCTCGGGTGGCTGGGCGGCGTCGGTGCCGTCGGTGCCGCCGCGGCGCCCGGCAGCGCGTTGCGGTTCGGGTCGCAGTGGCGCAGTTTGTGCCCCTGCACCCCCGCGCCCAGCGGCGCCAGCGCCAGCGCCTCGCCGGCGAGGGTGGCGAACAGGCCGTCGGCGTCGTGCGTCAGCACCAGCACCAGGCGCTCGCCACCCTGGGTCTGGCCGATGTAGGCGGTCTTGAAGGCGGGCGGCGGTGTGCCCGAGGGCAGGCTGCTGGAGGCCTTGAAGCTCTTGGCCGCCACCGCCTTGCCGCCGCGCTCGATGCTCAGCGTGTCGCCGAACAGCCGCAGCCGCAGCGCGGCGCCGTCGCTGCAGGCATTGGAATAGATGCCACCGACGCGCCCTTCTTCTGCCGGCGTGAGCTTGGCGCCGGCCAGCGCCGGGCAGGCCAGCACCAGCGCCGCCAGGGTTTGCCGTCGATGCCGGGTCATGCGCGCGCTCCTGCAGCGGTTCAGAACAGCGGCGGCGGCAAGGCGCTGGCCGGCGGCGGCGCCGGGGTGCTGCCGGTGAGCGGATCGGCGCGCGCCACCCAGCCGCCGCCCATCGCCTTGTAGATGTTGACTGCCGAGCCGAACACCTGCGCGCGGATCGACGCCAGGTTCAGCTCGGCCGGGAACAGCGCCTGCTCGGCCTGCAGCACGGTGCTGTAGCTGGTGTAGCCGCCGTCGTACTGCAGCCTTGCCAGGTCGCTGTACTGCTGCAGCGCGGCCACCAGCTTGATCTGCGCGTCCAGCTGCTGCTGCAGCTTCTGGTTGGCGATGAGCGCGTTGTCGACGTCGGCGAAGGCATTGCGGATGGCCAGCTGGTAGTTCAACAGCGCCGCGTTCTGCGCGGCTTCGGCCTGCATGACCTGGCCGCTGACCGCGCCGAAAGTGAAGATCGGCCCGGCCAGCGTGCCGGCGTAGCTCCACACCTTGGCCTGGCCGCTGAACAGCTTGGACAGCTCGGCGCTGGCGTTGCCGTAGGCGCCGGTGAGCGACAGGGTCGGGAAGTACAGCGCCTTGGCGGCGCCGATCTGCGCGTTGGCAGCGATCAGCTGCTGCTCCGCCTGCAGCAGATCGGGGCGGCGCTCCAGCAACTGCGACGGCACGCCGGCCGGCACCAGCGGCAGTTGCAGTTCGTACACCGACTTGCCGCGCACGATCGGCCCCGGGTCGCGGCCGATCAGCACCGCCAGCGAGCTTTGCGTCTGCGCGATCTGCGATTCGATCAGCGGGATCTGCGCGGCCGCGGTTTGGTACTGCGACTGCGCCTGCGCCACGTTCATCTGCGACACCTGGCCGTACTGGAACTGCAGCGTGAACAGGTCCACCGATTCCTTGTAGGTGCCCAGCGTCTTGTTCGCCACGTCGAGCTGCGCGTCCAGCCCGCGCAGTTGCAGGTAGCTGCCGGCCACCTGCGCCACCAGGCTCAGGATCACGCCGCGCCGCGCCTCGTCGCTGGCCAGCACGTTGGCGAAAGCCGCCTCGGACTGGCGCCGGATGCGGCCCCACAGGTCCAGCTCCCAGCTCGCCTGCAGGGCGGCTTGGTAGGCCGACGAGGGGTTCGGATAGTTCGGGATCAGCGACGCGAAGGCCGGCTCGCGCGCGCGCTCGCGCTGCGCGCCGGCGCCGTAGCCGACCTGCGGGAACAACTGCGAGCGCGTCTGCGTCAGGAAGGCCGCCGCCTGTTCGACGTTGGCCGCGGCGATCTGGATGTTGGTGTTGTGGCGCAGCGCTTCGTCGATCAGCTGGTTCAGCACCGGGTCCTGGAACTGCTGCCACCACAGCGTGTCGGCGGTGGCGGCGGCGTCCTTGGTTTCGTACTGGAACGCGGCCGGTGCCTGGATGTCCGGGCGCTTGTAGTCCGGGCCCAGCGTGCAGCCGGCCAACAGGCTGGCGATCAGCGCAAGGAGCTTCGAGGGCCGCACCTTCAATGCCTCGTGCCGAAACCGCTGCGGCAGCGCGCCGGCGGCACCCGCGTTCTGCGGCCCACGCTCGCGGGCCACCGACTTCTGCGCGCCAGCGCTGCCTCGTCACCACCGGCCAGGCTGGCCATGAGCCAGCGTGCCGCGAATGGGGCCTGCGCCCGCGGGCACCACTGCCGCACTGCAACGAGCGCTCGCTGTGCTCCTGGTGGAACCCCCGTGCGGTGGCAGGGCGTGCGGTTCGGGTTCGCGAGCGCAGGCCCCATTCGCGGCACGCTGATCCCGTCACCGCCTGGTCGGTGGTGACGAGGCCATGCCCGCGGACCCAAGCCGGTGGCCCGCGAGCGTGGGCCGCAGAACGCGGACCCGGGCCGCGCGCCACGCTGGACGCCGATCATGACTGGGCCTCGCCAGGCGCTGCGGCGTTCGTCGCAGCCTGCGTCTCCACCTTCGCCTTTGCCGCCTTGGCCGCCTTGGCCGCCTTGCGCTCGCCGAGCCGGTCGAAGAGGTAGAAGAACAGCGGCACGTACAGCATCGCCAGCGTGGTCTCGCCGATCATGCCGCCGATGATGCCGGTGCCGATCGAGTGCCGCGCGTTGGCGCCGGCGCCCACGGCGATGGCCAGCGGCAGGCAGCCCACGGCGAAGGCCAGCGAGGTCATGATGATCGGGCGCAGCCGCTGCTCGCCGGCCAGCCTTGTGGCGTCCATGATGCTGTAGCCCTGCTGGCGGAAGTCCACCGCCGCGCTGACGCGCAGCACCGCGTTCTTCGCGCCCAGCCCGATCAGCACCAGCAGGCCGATCTGGAAGTACACGTCGTTCTCCAGCCCGCGGATGTGGTTCATGGCCAATGCGCCGAGCACGCCGAAGGGGATCGCGGTCATCACCGCGCCGGGCAGGGTCCAGCTTTCGTACTGCGCGGCCAGCACCAGGAAGACGATGATCAGCCCGAACACGAAGGCGAGCGCCGAGGTGCCGCCTGAACTCTTCTCCTCGAAGGCCAGGCCCGACCAGGCGAAGGTGTATTGGCCCGGCAGCTCGCGCGCCAGTTCCTCCATCGTCGCAATGGCCTGCCCCGAGCTGTAGCCGGCCGCGGCGTTGCCGATGATCTTGGCCGCCGGGAAGCCGTTGAAGTGCGGCAGCAGGTCGGGCCCCGCGGTCCATTCGGTGCTGACCACGGCCGACAGCGGCACCATCTTGCCCTGGTTGGAACGGGTGTACAGCCGCGTCAGGTCGCCGGGGCTCTGGCGGAACGGCGCGTCCGACTGCACGATCACCCACCACACGCGGCTGTACTGGCTGAACTGGCTGGCGGTGAGCGAGCCGAACTGCGCCTGGATCGCGCTGTACACGTCCTGCACGGGCACCTGCAGCAGCATCGCCTTCTCGCGGTCGACGTCGGCGCGCAGCTGCTGGCTGTTGGCGTTGAAGGTGGTGTTCATCCCGCTCAGCTCGGGGCGTTGCCGCGCCTTGGCCAGGAAGGCCTGCACCTGGTTGCCCAGCTCCACGGGTGAGCCCGCGGCGGTGTCCTGGACCCAGAACTCGAAGCCGCCGGTGGTGCCGATGCCGGGGATCGCCGGCGGCGCGATCGGCAGCACCACCGCCTCGCGGATGTGCTTGGCCTGGTCGTAGAAGGCGGTGAGGATGGCGCGTGCGTTCTGCTGTTTGGCGGTGGCGATGTCCTGGTAGCGCTCCTTGAAGTCGCTGAAGGTGATGAAGATGGTGGCGGCGTTGGTCTTGAAGCCGGCGTCGATCAGGCTGTAGCCGGTGATCACCGAGCGCGTGGCCACGCCCGGGATCTTGGCCAGGATGGCGTCGGCGCGAGCGGCCACTTCCTGCGTGCGCTCCAGGCTGGCGGCCTGCGGCATGACGATGGCCACCATCGCGTAGCCCTGGTCCTCCTGCGGCACGAAGCTGCTGGGCAGCGTGTGGAACAGGTGCCAGATCGCGTACAGAAACACGCCCAGCAGCACGAAGGCGACCACCATGCGCTGGATGACGAACTCCACCGCGTGGCCGAAGCCGCTTGTGACGCGATCGACCTGACGGTTGAACCAGGCGAAGAAGCCGCGCGTGGGTGGCGGCGTGTGCTTCAGCAACAGCGCGCACATCGCCGGCGTGAGGGTGAGCGCGACGATGCCGCTGATGATCACCGACACCACGATGGTGATGGCGAACTGCTTGTACAGCTGCCCGGTGGTGCCGGGCAGGAACGCCGCCGGCACGAACACCGAGGCCATCACCAGCACCACGGCCACCAGCGAGCTGCCGATCTCGTTCATCGAACGGATCGTCGCGTCCTTGGGCGACAGGTGGTGCTGCGCCATGTTGCGCTCGACGTTCTCGCACACCACGATGGCGTCGTCGACCACCATGCCGATGGCCAGGATCAGCCCGAACAGCGTGAGCAGGTTGATCGAGAAGCCCAGCGCCAGCATGCCGGCGAAGGTGCTGACCAGCGCGACCACGATCGCCACCGCGCAGATCAGCGTGGTGCGCAGGCTCTGCAGGAACAGGTACACCACCAGCACCACCAGCACCAGCGCTTCCAGCAGCGTGTGGATCACCTCCTCGATCGACAGGCGCACGAAGTCGTTGGTGTCCAGCGCGATCGTCGTCGCCAGCCCCTCGGGGAAGCGCGCGCGCATCTCGTCCAGCGTCTTGCGCACCGCGTTGGACACCACCAGCCCGTTGGCGCCGGGCTGCTGGTAGATGGCGATCAGCGTCGCCGGCTCGCGGTTCAACTGGCTGTCGACGATGTACTGGCGCAGCCCCACCTCGGCGCGCGCCACGTCGCCCAGGCGCACGATCGCGCTGCCGTCGCTGTTGGCGCGCAGGATGATGCGTTCGTACTGGCGCGGGTCGGCGAACTGGCCTTGCGTGACCACCGGGAAGGTCAGCTGCACGTTGCCCGGGCTCGGGTCCTCGCCGATCTGGCCGGCGCCGAACAGCGCGTTTTGCTGGTTCACCGCGTTGGCGATGTCGCTGGTGGTGATGCCCAGCGAAGCCATGCGGTCCGGGTTCATCCAGATGCGCATCGCCTGGTCGGGCACGCCCATGATCTGCGCCTGCCCCGCGCCGGGCACGCGCTTGAGCGCATCCAGCACGTAGACGTTGGCGTAGTTGGCCACGTAGTCGGCGCTGTAGCGCCCGCCCTGGCTGGTGACGGCCACCAGCATCATGATCGACGAGCTCTTCTTCTGCACCGACACGCCTTGCTGCTGCACCGCTTCGGGCAAGGCGGGCAGCGCCAGGTTGACGCGGTTTTGCACCTGCACCTGGGCGATGTCGGGGTCGGTGTTCAGCGCGAAGTACACGGTCAGCACCAGCTGGCCGTTGGCCGAGCTGGTGCTGCTCATGTAGAGCATGTGGTCCACGCCGTTGATCTGCGCCTCGATCGGCGCGGCCACGCTGTCGGCCAGGGTCTTGGCGTCGGCGCCGGGGTAGGTGGCCTGCACCGTCACCTGCACCGGCGTGATGGCGGGGTACTGCTGCACCGGCAGCACCGTCATCGCCACCAGCCCGGCCAGGCACAGCAGCATCGCGACCACCGCCGCGAAGATCGGCCGCTCGATGAAGAAGCGGGAGAACATGCGTCGCGCCCGGGGCTGCGCCTAGCGCGGCGCGCTGGCCGGTACTGGTGCCGCTGCGGGTGCCGCTGCGGGTGCCGACGCCGCGGTGGCCTGGCCGTCGAGCTGCACCACGACCACGCTGGCGCCGGGCGCCAGGCGCTGGCCGCCGTCGACCACCAGCCGGTCGCCGGGGCGCAGCCCTTCGTTGACGAACCAGCTGTCGCCGTGCCAGTCGCCCAGCACCAGCGGGCGCATCTCGGCCTTGCCTTCAGCGTTGACCACCCAGGCGAAGTGGCCCTTGGCGCCTTGCTGCACCGCGCGCTGCGGCACCAGGATGGCGCCCGGGCGCAGCGCGCCCCTGAGCCGCGCGCGCACGTACTGGTTGGGACGCAGCACGCCCTTCGGGTTGTCGACCGTGGCGCGGATCAGGAAGGTGCCGGTCTGCGCGTTGTAGGACGGGTCGGCGAAGGTGATCTTGCCGGTGTAGGGGAAGATGCTGTTGTCCGGCTGCACGATCTCCACCGTCATCTTCATGTCGGGCGGCAGCTTCAGCCGGCCGTCGCGGATGTCGTTCTGGATGCGCAGGAACTCGTTTTCCGACAGGCTGAAGTTGACCCACATCGGGCTCAGCACCGACACCGTGGTCAGCTGCGCGTTCTGCGGGTTCAGGTAGGTGCCGTCGGCCACCGCGGCGTAGCTGCTGACGCCGGCCACCGGCGAGCTGATGACGGTGTAGCTCAGGTCCAGCTGGGCCGAGGTGACCTGCGCCTTCGACTGCTCCACCGCGGCCGCCGACTGCTCGTACTGCCCGGTGGCGTCGTCCAGGTCCTTTTGCGACAGCGCGTTCTTCGCCGCCAGCGGCTTGACGCGATCGAGGTTGGCCTTGGCCACCGTCATCGCCGCCTGGTTGCGCTGCAGCGCGGCCTTGGCGGCGTCGAGCTGCGCCTGGAAGGGTTTTTGGTCCATGCGGAACAGCACCTGCCCGGCCTTGACCACCGCGCCTTCGGTGTAGACGCGTTTGTCGAGCCACCCGGAGACACGCGCCTGGATGTTCACCGCCTGCGAGCTCTGCGTCTGCGCGACGTATTCGCCCGAGATATCGATGTCGCGCGGCGCGATGGTGACGAGGCTCACTTCCAGCGGCGGCGGCGGCAGCTTGGGTACTTCCTTGCCGCAGGCGGCGAGCAGGCTCGAGCCGCCAAGGGCGCAGAGCAGGACGGTACGGCGCATCGTCTCGGGCATGGCGGCAGCGCTTGGACGGGTGGCGGCGATTCTGCCGCAGGCTTCAGGCAAAGGCGCGTGGATCCCCTGCTGCCCGCGCCCGTGCGGCGCACGGTACGCGCCGGTGCAGCTCCAGGGCGTGACACCGCAGGGCCCCGTCCGCTCAGTTCAGCGTGCGCCGCAGGAACTGCAGCATCTGGTAATCCGACTGCACGCGGGTGGCATCGTCGCGGCCCACGATGTAGCCGACCTTGACGCAGTCACCCAGTGCCCCTGCACTGTTCATGCGCAGTTGCGCGCGCTTGTCCCGCGACGGGTCTGCGCCCAGGGCGATGACGGCCTTGCCGCCAACGCTGACGCAGCCGGCCGAGTCGTAGTCCATCGTGCAACCCGACAGGTACGCATTCTTGCCGATGGCCCTGGGCGCCAGGACTTCCCATGCATGCCCGGCCCGGGCGTAGATCACCGAGCTGACCTCGGAACCCGCCTGCCGCAACTGGATCTCGCGGGCGGCACAGGCAGCCAGGTCGTTGCTGGCATCCTCGCCGCCGCGCAGCGACAGCAGCGGCGCACCGGTGGTCTTCGCGACGTGGAAATCCTGGAAACAAGGGCCGTAGTAGTCGACGTGCGCCGCAAAGGGCGCGAGATCGGGCGCAATGGCCGCCTTGACCCGTGCGTCCAGGGCGATGCGTGTTGCCATGCCGCCGTAGGAGAAGCCCATGATGGCAATGCGCTTCGGGTCCACGGCAGGATGGGCGTTGAGCACACGCAGCGCCGCATAGGCATCGGACACGGCGTCGAATTCGGTGACACCGAGCGTCTTGGCCATGTACGGCGTCGACTCGACGATGCCGCGCGGCCGGTAGTAGTCGATGACCAGCGCCGCGTAGCCATTGGCGGCCAGCAACGCACCGTATTCGCTTTCGCGGCCCGGGCTGATGCCGCCGCTGCCATGGACGACGACGACAGCCGGCACGGGCCTTTGGGCGCTGGCACCTGCCGGCAGGTACAGGCGACCCATGCCGAGGTGCTCGGGCAGGCTCGCATAGCGGCTCAGCAGGATGTCGAAGTCATAGGGTGTGCGGGTCGCAAAGGTCATGTCGCCCGCGGTGGCTTCGGTGATCCTGGCCGGTGCCGGCAATACCGCAAAGTCCGGCAGCTTCAGGGGCGCAGGCTCGGCGGCGGCATGCGCAGCCACGGCAAGCACCGCAAGCAAGGGCATCAGTGCACGGGTCGGTTTCATGAGGCGTCCTGTGGAAGATTCGATCGAAGGCGCGGCTCACCGCCGCCTGCCTCGCCGATGATGCGGCACGTCGCAAGCAAGCACGCAACGTCTGCGGCCGCACTCTGCGCCCAGTCGTCACGCAACCCGACCAGTCAGGCCGTCGTTCGCATCGGGAGAACTGTCGCCGCACGAGTAGACGCGCTGCAGCCCCCTTGGCACGGGCTCCTTGGTCATCACCCGGGCCAGATCCGGCACCGCAGGCGGCTTGCAGGCCGCCACCAGGATCCGCTCGCCGTGCGGCACGCGCCACCTCGACGCCAGGCGCCGCGCCGGCGGGTGGGCGATCAGCGCGCGTGCGGGCTGGCGTAGTCGCCGACCTTGGTGCGGAACGCGACGTTCATCCTGTTCCAGCCGTTGATGGCGACGATCGCCAGCGTCAGGTCGACCAGCGCCTTCTCGTCGAACTGTGCGCGCGCCTGGGCGTAGACGTCGTCGGGCACGTCGTGGTTGTCGGCGATCCGGGTCACGGCTTCGGTCCAGGCGAGCGCCGCGCGCTCGCGTTCGCTGTAGAACGGCGCCTCGCGCCAGGCCGACAACAGGTACAGGCGCTGTTCGGTTTCGCCGCGCGCCCGCGCGTCCTTGGTGTGCATGTCCAGGCACCAGGCGCAGCCGTTGATCTGCGACGCGCGGGACTTGACCAGTTCCAGCAGCGACTCCTCGAGGCCGCTCTTGTGAACCTGCTGCTCGGTGTGGAGCATCGCGTTGAACGCTGCGGGCGAGGCGGTCTTGTAGTCCAGGCGTTGTTGCATCGGAGTCCTCCGGTCGTGTTCGAGGGTGCGCAATCGGGTCTTGCACGCTGCCGTATTCTCGACCTGCGATGCTGTTGCGCCTGCGGAACCGGCCGATGACCCTTGCGCCTGCGGATCCCTGCCCGGATCGCACGGTCCGGTTGACGGCCGGGTGCGGCCCAGCCCGCGGTGCGAGCCTGGCCGGTGCGCCCGGGTGCGGAGCCGCTGCGGCATGAACGCCGGGCAGGAGGCTCGGGGGGCAGGCGCGGTGGGGGCCTCCGGCGCCGGGAGCCCGCCGGTGCAACGCGGCCGGGTGTTCGCGATCATCGCGCTGGCGCTGCTGATGATGTCGGTCGATTCGACGATCGTCGCGACCGCGCTGCACGCCTTGCAGCGCGGGCTCGCAACGTCGATCAACTGGGCCGGCTGGACGATTACCGCCTGCTCGCTGGGCTTCGTGCTGATGTTGCCGGTCAGCGGCAGGCTCGCCGAGCGCTATGGCCGCCGCCGGGTGTTCCTGGGCTCGGTCGCCGCGTTCACCGCGGCGTCGCTGCTGTGCGGGCTGGCCGAGAACATCTTCGTGCTGATCGCGTTGCGCGCGGTCCAGGCGGCGGGCGGGGCGGGCCTGACGCCTTCGGCCACCGGGCTCGTCGTCGACCATTTCGGCGACGCGCGCGACCGCGCCGTCAGCCTGTTCGGCAGCATCTTTCCGATCGGCGCGATGATCGGGCCGGTCTTCGGCGGGCTGTTCGTCACCTACTGGAGCTGGCGCGGCGTGTTCTTCGTCAACGTGCCGATCGGCATCGCGATCATCGTGCTGGCGCTGCGCTGTATCCCGCGCGACCCGCCGCCGGCGCAGCAGCGCCGCTTCGAGATGGACGCCGCCGGCATGGCGCTGCTCGGCGTCGGCATCTTCGCCGGCATGCTCGCGGCCAGCAGCCTGGCCGGAGGCGAAGATCACCCGCAGTCGTCGTGGTTCGTGCTGCTGGCGGCGGTCGCGATCGTCGCGCTGTGGTGGTTCTTCCGCCACATCCGCCGCAGCCCGCACCCGTTCATCGCGCCGCGGCTGATCCGCGGGCCCGGCTTCGGTGCGGTCAACCTCGTGAACACGGTCTTCGGCGGCATGACCAACGGCGCGATGACGCTGATCCCGCTGTACGCCACCAACCGCTACGGCATCGACGTGCTCGGCTCGGGCTCGCTGCTGGTTGCGCAGGGCGCGGCCGCGATCGCGCTGTCGGTCCTGGCCGCGCTGGCGCTGCGGCGCACCGGCCACCGCCCGCCGCTGTACGCCGGCGGCAGCGTGATCGCGCTGGGCATACTGCTGCTCGCGGTGCAGCCGCCTTTCGGCCTTACGCCCTATGCGTGGCTGGCGGCGGCATCGTTCCTGATCGGCGCCGGCCGCGGCGCGATCAACCCGGCGAGCCGCAACGCCGGTCTGCAGCTCGCGCCCGAGCATGCGTCGACGCTGGCCGCGCTGCGCACCGCGTCGCTGCAGATCGGAGCGATCAGCACCGTGTCGGTCGTGACCGCGGTTCTCGCGCGCTTCGCCGACCCCGCTGGCGTGCAGGCCTGGGTCTATGTCGCGGTGGCGGCGCTGCTGGCGGCCGCACTGCCGCTGGTCGCGCGCGTGCCCGAGCATCACGGGTCCTGGTAGGCCGCCGGCCTCAGCGAGACAGCGGATCGCCGCCGCCGGGTTTCTGGTGCTGCCCGGGCGGTCCGTTCAGGCGGCCCTTCGCAGCGCCAGCGCAACCCCGCCCAGCGTCAGCACCCGCGCCAGCCACTGCGCGGCACCCAGCGGCTCGCCCAGTGCGATCGCCGCCGCGAACCCGCCCTCCCACGGGGCTGAGCCCCGTCGCCATCGGCGCGGTCTGCGGCAGCAGCCGGCGCAGCGCGGCGAACCAGCTCAGTCGACAAACGCCCATGGGCGCCAGGTGTGCGGCCGTGATCCTGGCGGGCGCATCGGTGTTCGTCATGATTCACCTCCTGCGCGCCGCGGCGCACGGCGGCGATGGCCGGCGCCATCAAGCCGACCGCATGGGCCTGCACTCGGCGGGGTCGCCAGCGGCGCTGCTGCCTCGGCTTGCGCGACTGCGCGCTGCGGCCGATGATGCGCGCCTTGCCCGGAGCTGACCGACGTGAACACCTCTTCGGATGACCGCATCGCCGCCTTGCGGCGCCGCTTTCGCGCGCTGCACGCCAGCGGTTGCTTCGTGATCCCGAATCCCTGGGATCCGGGCAGCGCGCGTTACCTCGCCGGCCTGGGCTTCAAGGCGCTGGCGACGACCAGCTCGGGATTCGCGTGGTCGCGGGCGCAGCCCGACAACGGCGTCGCCCGCGAGCCGGTGCTGGCACACCTGCGCGAGATGGTCGCGGCCACCGGCCTGCCGATCAACGCCGACTTCGAGAGCGGCTTCGGCGCCGACCCGGCCGCGGTGCACGACAGCGTCGCGCTCGCGGTCGCGACCGGGGTCGCCGGGCTGTCGATCGAGGATTCGACCGCCGAGGCGGCGCGGCCGCTGTACGACCTGCCCGAGGCGGTGGAACGGCTGCGTGCCGCGCGGCGCGCGATCGACGCCGCCGGCGGCGACACGCTGCTGGTCGGCCGGGCCGAGTGCTATCTGGTCGGCCGGCCCGACCTGCGCGAGACGATTGCGCGCCTGCAGGCGTACGCCGAGGCGGGCGCCGATTGCCTGTACGCGCCGGGGCTGAGGTCGCGCGACGACATCGCGACGCTGGTGCGCGAGCTGGCACCGAAGCCGGTCAACCTGCTGGTGGGCAGCGCGTTCGACCTCGACGTGCACGCGATCGCGGCGCTGGGCGTGCGGCGCATCAGCGTCGGCGGCGCGCTCGCGCGCTGCGCCTGGGGCGGCTTCATGCGCGCCGCCAGGGCACTCGCCGACGGGCGCTTCGACGGCTTCGCCGAGGCGGCCTCGGGCGCCGAGCTGAACGCGTTGATGCGCGGCTGAACGCCGCCTGTGTGCCGCCTGTGTGCCGCCTATGCGCCGCCCGGGGGCTGATCGCGCGCCCGACCTGGCATGGCCGCAGCAGCGCCACAGGGCCGCCCCACGCCAGATGGCTGCCCGGCCACGCCCTGCGCGAGCGAGGCCGATCCCGAGGCCAGCGAGCACGGGCGAGCGCACTGCGATCGGGCACGGTGGTGCACGTGCGGGCCCGTACGGCATGCCCGCCAAGATCGGCGCGGCGTTGTTCAAGACCCATGCCGGGCGCGAGGCTCCCGGGTCGGGCCGTGCCACCCGACCGGGCTGCAGGCGTCAGACGCGCTCGATCACCAGCGCAATCCCCTGGCCGACGCCGATGCACATCGTGCACAGGCCGTAGCGGCCGCCGATGGCTTCCAGCTGGTTCAGCGCCGTGGTCGCCAGCCGCGCGCCGCTGGCGCCCAGCGGGTGGCCCAGCGCGATGGCGCCGCCGTTGGGGTTGACGCGTGCATCGTCGTCGGCCAACCTCAGGTCGCGCAGCACCGCCAGCCCCTGCGCGGCAAAGGCTTCGTTGAGTTCGATGACGTCGATCTGCTCGAGCTTCAGCCCGGTGAGTGTCAGCAGCTTGCGCACCGCCGGCGCCGGGCCGAAACCCATGATGCGCGGCGCCACACCCGCGGTGGCCATGCCCACCACGCGCGCACGCGGCTTCAGGCCCTGCTTCGCGGCCGCCGCCTCGCTGGCCAGCAGCAGCGCGCAGGCGCCGTCGTTGATGCCGCTGGCATTGCCGGCCGTCACCGTGCCGTCGGGCTTGACCACGCCCTTCAGCCGGGCCAGCGCCTCCATCGAGGTTTCGCGCGGGTGTTCGTCCTTGGCAACGACGATCGGGTCGCCCTTCTTATGCGCAATGCTTACCGGCGTGATCTCGCGCTCGAAGTAGCCGCTCTTTTGCGCCGCCACCGCCTTGAGCTGGCTGGCCAGCGCCATGCGGTCCTGCGCCTCGCGCTCGATGCCGAACTGCGCGGCCACGTTCTCGGCGGTCTCGGGCATCGAGTCGATGCCGTACTGCGCCTTCATCAGCTTGTTGACGAAGCGCCAGCCGATGGTGGTGTCGTAGACCGCATTGGCGCGCGCGAAGGCACTTTCCGCTTTGGGCATCACGAACGGGGCGCGGCTCATGCTCTCGACGCCGCCGGCGATCATCAGCCCGGCCTCGCCGCAGCGGATCGCGCGCGCCGCCGACCCCACCGCGTCCAGCCCCGAGCCGCACAGCCGGTTGATGGTGGCACCCGGCACCTCGATCGGCAGCCCGGCGAGCAAGGCGGCCATGCGTGCGACGTTGCGGTTGTCCTCGCCGGCCTGGTTGGCGCAGCCGTAGAGCACGTCGCTCAACCCATGCCAGTCGACCCTGGGGTTGCGCTGCATCAGCGCGCGCATCGGCACCGCGCCCAGGTCGTCGGTGCGCACCGACGACAGCGCCCCGCCGTAGCGGCCGAAGGGAGTGCGGACGGCGTCGCAGATGAAGGCTTCGGGCATGGCGGTCTCCTCGATGCGCGGCACAGTTTAGACGCCGCCCGCCGCGCGCGTGCGGCGGGCATGCGCGTGCCGCCGTGTTGCGCCTGCGCGCGCCGTGGTGGTAGCGTGCACCGCGCCATTGCAGGAGCCCAAGCGATGCCACTGAGCCTGTCCCACGCCCGCGGCCCCACCGAACCGCCGCTGCGCGACATCACGCTGGGCGAGCTGCTCGCCTGGGCCGCCCGCACCACGCCCGAACGGCTGGCACTGATCGAGGGCAAAGGCGAAGCGGCCGCGCGCCGCCAATGGAACTACGCGCAGCTGTACCGCGAGGCGCAGCGCACCGCGCACGCGCTGCGCGCGCTGTTCGAGCCCGGCGAGCGCGTCGCGGTGTGGGCGCCGAACCTGCCCGAGTGGGTGATGCTGGAATTCGGCTGTGCCATGGCCGGCGTGGTGCTGGTGACGGTGAACCCGGCCTTTCGCGCGGCCGAACTTCAGTACGTGCTGCAGCAGTCGCGTGCGGCCGGCATCTTCGTCGTCGACGCCTTCCGCGGCAACCCGATGCGCGCCGCGGTGCAGCAGGTGGCGCCCGAGTGCCCCGAACTGCGCCATGTCGTGCGCTTCGGCGAGTGGGCGCAGTTCATCGCGCGCGGCGATGCGCCCGGCATCACGCTGCCGCCGGCCCGGCCCGATGACGCGGTGATGATCCAGTACACCTCGGGCACCACCGGCTTTCCCAAGGGCGCGCTGCTGCACCACCGCGGGCTGGTGAACAACGGCGCGCACACCGCGCACCGCATGGGCATCGCCGACGGCGCGGTGTGGATCACCACCATGCCGCTGTTCCACACCGGCGGCTGCGTGTGCAACGTGATCGGCGCGGTGTCGGTGCGCGCCATGCAGGTGCTGATCGAGGCCTTCGAGCCGGGGCTGGTGCTGCAGATGATCGACACCTACGGCGGCGCGGCGATGACCGGCGTGCCGACGATGCTGGTGGCGATGATGGAGCACCCCGGCTTCGCCGCCACCGACATGAGCCATCTGCAAGGCATCTGCTCGGGTGGCTCCACCGTGCCGGCGGCGCTGGTGCGGCGTTTCGAGGACCAACTGCGCGCGCCGTTCACCATCGTCTTCGGCCAGACCGAATGCTCGCCGGTGGCGTCGATGACGCGGCCCGACGACAGCGTCGAAGACAAGGCCGGCACCATCGGCACGCCGATGCCGCACGTGGAGGTGAAGATCATCGATCCGGCCAGCGGCGAAACCCTGCCGGTCGGGCAGGTGGGCGAATACTGCACGCGCGGCTACCACGTGATGCATGGCTACTACGAAAACGCGCCAGCCACCGCCGCGGCGATCGACGCCGGCGGCTGGCTGCACACCGGCGACCTGTGCGCGATGGACGCGCGCGGCTATTGCACCGTGCAGGGCCGGCTGAAGGACATGATCATCCGCGGCGGCGAGAACATCTACCCGCGCGAGCTGGAAGAGCTGCTGTTCAAGCACCCCAGCGTGGGCGAGGCGGCGGTGCTGGGCCTGCCCGACCCCAAGTGGGGCGAGGTCGTCGCCGCCTTCGTGCGGCCCAAGCCCGGCCAGACCATCGACAAGAGTGTGCTGGCGGCCTACCTGCGCGAGCACCTGTCGCCGCACAAGACGCCGAAGCACTGGTTCGTGCTCGAGGCCTTCCCGCTCACCGGCTCGGGCAAGGTCCAGAAGTTCAAGCTGCGCGAGCGCTGGCAGGCGGGGGAACTGGTCGAGTCGTGATCGCGGCGCAACCGAAGGACCGAGCCCCCCCAGGGCCGGGCTGCGCCCGTCCCGCCCTACGCGGGGGATCCGGGAAATTCGGGGCGCCCAGGCGTTTTTTCGAGCGCGCCGCGGCGGCTACGCCTTGGCGTCGTGCACCAGCCGGTTGATCTGCGAGGGCGTCGGCGCCGG
>CAYZGL010000061.1:0-18573 GCA_964477985.1 uncultured Rubrivivax sp.
GTCGCATTCGAGCGTACGCAGCAGGGGACCGGAGCGAGCCGCCGCCTGCGCGCCGCGGGCAAGGTGCCCGGCATCGTCTATGGCGCCGGCACGCCGGCCATGATCGAGCTGGACCACAACGCGCTGTTCCACGCGCTGAAGAAAGAGGCCTTCCATTCGTCGATCCTGGACATGGAACTGTCGGGGCAGGAGCACAAGGTGCTGCTGCGCGACTACCAGATGCACCCGTGGAAGCAGATCATCCTGCACGTGGACTTCCAGCGCATCGACGCCACCACCAGGCTGCACAAGAAGGTGCCGCTGCACTTCGTCAACGAGGAGAACTCGGTGGCGGTCAAGACCGACAAGTGCCTGGTCAACCACGTGCAGACCGATCTCGAGGTCGAGTGCCTGGCGTCGCAGCTGCCGGAGTTCATCACCATCGACCTCGGCCACCTGGTCAAGGGTCAGTCGATCCACGTCAGCGAGCTCGAGCTGCCCGCCGGCATCAAGGCGGTGCGCCATGGCTCGCTGGATCCGGTGATCGTTGCCGCCAACCCGCCGCGCGAGGAAGAAGAAGCGGCTGCGCCGGCGCCGGTGGTGGCCGCCGCACCCGCGCCGAACAAGGGCAAGAAGAGCGAGAAGCAGAACAAGAAGTGAAGCCGTGCGGCCTTGCCGCGGTGCAGCGCAAAGCCCCGCCCTGGCGGGGCTTTGTTCTTCCCGGGCCGACCTAGAATCCGCGCGCAAGAACCCTCCTTGGACTGCGCATGATCCGTCTGCTGGTCGGCCTGGGAAATCCGGGGCCGCAGTACGAAGCCACCCGCCACAACGCCGGCTTCTGGTGGCTGGACGCGGCCGCACGCAAGCTCGGCGTCACGCTGGCGCCGCAGCGCAGCTGGTTCGGCCTGGCGGCCAAGGCCGGCACGGCGGCCGGGCCGGTGTGGCTGCTGCAGCCGATGACCTACATGAACCTGTCGGGCAAGGCGGTGGCGGCGCTGGCGCGCTTTCACAAGATCGAGCCGCAGCAGATCCTGGTCGTGCACGATGAGCTGGACCTGATGCCGGGCCAGGCGAAGATCAAGTGCGGCGGCGGCCACGCCGGGCACAACGGCTTGCGCGATATCCACGCGCAACTCGGCTCGCCGGACTACTGGCGGCTGCGCCTGGGCATCGGGCACCCCGGCGTGAAGGCCGAGGTCGTCGACTACGTGCTGCGCAGGCCCGCGCCGGAGCACCGCGAGCTGATCGAGCAGACGATCGCGCGCTCGGTGCAGGCGCTGGACCTGCTGCTGGCCGGCGAGATGGAGCGCGCGATGATGAAAGTGCATGCCAAGCCGCCCCGGCCGCGGCCTGCCGCCACCGCACCCGGCGAGGGTGCGCAGCCGGTGCGATGAAGCGCTGCACGCCGATGCGCGCCGCGGTGCCGGCGCTGCTTGCGGTGCTGACGCTGCCGCTGCCGGCCGCGCCGCCCCAGACCGTCTACCGCTGCGGGCCCGACGGGCGCAGCTATTCGCAAGCGCCGTGTGCCGACGGCAAGCCGCTGTCGGTGGAAGACCCGCGCTCGGCCAGCCAGCAGCGTGAGGCACGCGACGCGGCGGCGCGCGACGCGCAGCTGGCCGGGCAACTGGCCGACGAGCGCCGGCAGCGCGAGCAGGCCGCGAAGGGCCAAGCGGCCGCAGGCTTCAGGACCGCGCCGGCCAGCTCGCTCGAAGCGCCTGGCGCGACGGCCAGCCGCAGCAGGCGCAAGACCCCTGCGGCGCCGGCCGACCCGCGCATGAGCCCGCCGTTTCGTGCGCCCGCAGCGGCGGCCAGCGCGCCGCGGTAGTCAGCTCTCGCGAACCGGCTGCGACGCTGTCAGCCGCTGGTACTTGGCCAGCAGCTGTGCGCGGCTTTCCTGGTGGTCGGGGTGCACCGGAATGCACGATACCGGGCACAGCTGCACGCACTGCGGCTCGTCGAAGTGGCCCACGCATTCGGTGCACTTGGCCGGGTCGATCCGATAGAACTCGGCGCCCATGCTGATCGCCTCGTTCGGGCAGGCGGGTTCGCAGACGTCACAGTTGATGCAGTCGTCGGTGATCCACAGCGCCATGTCGGTTCAGGCCTCGGGCCGGCTCACGCGATCCTGGAGCCGCTTCAGCACCGAGGGTGCCACGAACTTGGAGACATCGCCGCCCAGCATGGCAATCTCGCGCACGAGCGTGCCGGTGACGAACTGGAACTGGTCGGACGGCGTGAGGAAGACCGTCTCCACCTCGGGCATCAGCTGACGGTTCATGCCGGTCATCTGGAACTCGTAGTCGAAGTCGCTCATGGTGCGCAAGCCGCGCACCACCACGCGGCCATTGGCGCCGACCACGAAGTCGCGCAGCAGGCCGGCGAAAGGCGCGACTTCCACGTTGCCGCAGGGTGCAGCGATCTCGGCGGCCATCTCCAGCCGCTCGGCGATGCCGAACATGGTGCGCTTGTGGTGCCCTGCCGCCACCGCCAGGATCAGGCGGTCGAACAGGCGCGCGGCGCGGCGCATCAGGTCCACGTGCCCCAGCGTCATCGGGTCGAAGGTGCCTGGATAGACGGCAATGAGCGGTGTCGTGGTGGTCACGCGGGACTCCTGTGCGCGCCGGGATGATCCGCAGCCAGGGCCAGTGTAGCTGGCGCGTGCCGCGCGTCATGGCGCATCGCGGCGCAGCAGATGGAAGTGCACGCTGGCGGTGCGGCCTTGCCGGTGCATCGACCAGCCCGGCGGCAGATCCTCCCAGGGCTGCGCGCATTCGAGATAGATCAGGCCGCCGGCCGCTGCCAGCCGCACGGCCAGCGGCAGCGCGCGCGCGGCCAGGTCGGAATCGAAGGGCGGGTCCAGGAAGGTCAGGTCGAAACCGCCGGCCGGCGCGCGCGCCATCCAGTGCAAGGCGTCGGCACACTCGATATGCAGCGTGTGGGCCTGCAGGCGCAGGCGGCTGGCGTGCAGGCGGCGCACCAGCGCAGCATCGTTTTCCAGCAGCAGTACCTCGGCCGCGCCGCGCGACGCGGCCTCGAAACCCAATGCGCCGCTGCCGGCAAAGGCATCCAGGCAGCGCCAGCCGCTCAGGTCCTGCCCCAGCCAGTTGAACAGCGTCTCGCGCACGCGGTCGGGCGTGGGACGCAGCCCCGGCTTGTCGGCCACCGGCAGCTTGCTGCGCTTGAAGCGCCCGCCGACGATGCGCACCTCGTGCGCCGCGGCGCGCGCTGCGCCGCCGCGCCCGGCCCGTGGCTTCACAGCCGCACCGGTATGCCGTCGCGCGCCAGCAGCGCCTTGGCCTGCGCGACGGTGAACTCCCCGTAGTGGAAGATGCTGGCGGCCAGCACCGCGTCGGCACCGCCGATGCGGATGCCCTCGCACAGGTGCTCGAGCGTACCCACGCCGCCCGAGGCGATCACCGGCACCGGCACCGCGTCGCTGACTGCGCGCGTCAGCGCCAGATCGAAGCCGCTCTTGGTGCCGTCGCGGTCCATGCTGGTCAGCAGGATCTCGCCGGCGCCCATCTCGGCCATCTTCACGGCCCAGGCCACCGCATCCAGGCCGGTGCTCCTGCGCCCGCCGTGGGTGTAGACCTCCCAGCCGCCGTGCGGGCCGCCCGCCAGGGGCCGCCCTTCGGCGTCGCGCCGGGCCTTGGCATCGATGGCCACGACGATGCACTGCGCGCCGTACTTGTCGCTGGCATCACGGATGACCTGCGAATCGGCCACCGCCGCCGAATTGAAGCTGACCTTGTCGGCGCCGGCGTTGAGCAGCCGGCGCACGTCGGCCACGCTGCGCACACCGCCGCCGACGGTCAGCGGGATGAACACCTGCGACGCCACCGCCTCGACGATGTGCAGGATCAGGTCGCGCTGGTCGCTGGTGGCGGTGATGTCGAGGAAGGTCAACTCGTCGGCGCCTTGTTCGTTGTAGCGCGCGGCGATTTCCACCGGGTCGCCGGCATCGCGCAGCTCGACGAAGTTGACGCCCTTGACGACACGCCCGCCGGTGACGTCCAGGCAGGGGATGATGCGCTTCGCAAGCATCAGGGCTTGCCCTTGTGATGCACCCGCATCGTGCTCAGCCGGCGCCGAGTTCGTCGGCGCGGGCCTGCGCCGCGGCGAAATCGAGCGCGCCGCTGTAGATGCTGCGCCCGCAGATCACGCCTTCCACGCCTTCGGATTCGACCGCGCACAGCTGTTCGATGTCGGCGATGGCGGACAGCCCGCCCGAGGCGATGACCGGGATGCTCAGCGCGCGCGCCAGTTTGACGGTGGCTTCGACGTTCACGCCGCTGAGCATGCCGTCGCGGCCGATGTCGGTGTAGATCACGGCCTCGACGCCGTAGTCCTCGAACTTCTTCGCCAGGTCGATGACCTCGTGGCCGGTGAGCTTGCTCCAGCCGTCGGTGGCGACCTTGCCGTCCTTGGCGTCCAGGCCGACGATGATGTGGCCGCCGAAGGCGCTGCAGGCGTCCTTCAGGAAGCCGGGGCTCTTCACCGCGGCGGTGCCGATGATCACGTAGGACACGCCGTCGTCCAGGTAGCGCTCGATCGTGTCCAGGTCGCGGATGCCGCCGCCGAGTTGCACCGGAATCTCGCCGCCGACCGCGCGCAGGATGGCCTTGATCGCGGGTTCGTTGACCGGCTTGCCGGCGAAGGCGCCGTTCAGGTCGACCAGATGCAGCCTTCGGGCGCCGGCGGACAGCCAGCGCCGCGCCATCGCGGCCGGGTCCTCGCCGAAGGTGGTGGAGGCTTTCATGTCGCCTTGCTGCAGGCGAACGCATTTGCCGTCCTTGAGATCGATGGCCGGTATCAGCAACATGGGGTCGGGCGGGGGTTGGGAAGCGGGCCCGCAACTTGGGCTTCAGGGCTGCCAGGCGAGGAAGTTGCGGTACAGGGCGAGGCCGTGCTCGGCGCTCTTTTCCGGGTGGAACTGGGTGGCAAAAATGTTATCGCGGGCGATGGCGCTGGTAAAGCCGACGCCGTAGTCGGTGCGCCCCGCGCTGTGACGCGCCTCGGCCGGCTGGGCGTAGTAACTGTGCACGAAGTAGAAGTACGCGCCATCGGGCACGCCCTGCCACAGCGCATGCACACGGCCGTCGTGTGCCTGCTGATAGACGCGGTTCCAGCCCATCTGCGGCACCTTGCAGCGGCTGCCGTCGGCCTGGCGCTGGCCGTCGAGGCGAAAGCGCAGCACGCGCCCGGGGATCAGGCCCAACCCCGGCGTGTCCTGCTCCTCGCTGTGCTCGAGCAGCATCTGCATGCCGATGCACACGCCCATCAGCGGCTTGCGCGCGGCGGCTTCGAGCACCGCTTCGCGCAGCCCCGAGGCCTGCAGCTCGCGCATGCAGTCGCGCATCGCACCCTGCCCGGGCAGCACCACGCGCTCGGCGTCAAGCACTTCTTCGGGGCGCTGCGTGACGATCACCTCGACGCCGCTGCCGTACGCCGCATGGGCGACGTGCATCACCGCCTGCGACACCGAGCGCAGGTTGCCCATGCCGTAGTCGACCACCGCCACCGTGCGCGCCATCGTCAGCGTCCTACAGACTGCCCTTCGTCGACGGAATCACGCCGGCCGAGCGCGGGTCCGGCGTCAGCGCCATGCGCAGCGCACGCGCGAAGGCCTTGAACACGGTCTCGCACTGGTGGTGCGCGTTCACGCCCTTCAGGTTGTCGATGTGCAGCGTGACCAGCGCGTGGTTGGCAAAACCCTGGAAGAACTCGAAGGCCAGCTGCGTGTCGAAGCCGCCGATCATGCCGGCCTTGAAGGGCACGTCCATGTGCAAGCCAGGCCGGCCGGAGAAGTCGACCACCACCCGCGACAAGGCTTCGTCCAGCGGCACATAGGCATGGCCGTAGCGCGTGATGCCCTTCTTGTCGCCCACGGCCTGCGCCACCGCCAGGCCCAGCGTGATGCCCACGTCCTCGACCGTGTGGTGGCCGTCGATGTGCAGGTCGCCCTGGGCCTCGATCTGCAGGTCGATCAGGCCGTGGCGCGCGATCTGGTCGAGCATGTGGTCGAAGAAGCCGATGCCGGTGGCAAGCGTCGCCTCGCCGCTGCCGTCGAGATCGACACGCACGCGGATGCGCGTTTCCTTGGTGTCGCGGCGGATGTCAGCGCTTCGCATGGGATGCCTCTCGATCTCTGGCCAGCACGGCGTCCAGCGCCGCCAGCAACGCGTCGGTCTGGGCCTCGGTGCCTACGCTGATGCGCAGGAAGGGCGCGATGCGTTCGGGCTGGCGGAAGTGGCGCACCAGTACCCGACATTCGCGCAGGGCCGCAGCCAGTGCCGCGCCTTCGCGGCCGGGCCGGCGCGCGAACACGAAGTTGGCCGCCGAGGGCAGCACCTCGAAGCCGCGCGCACGCAGGCCTTCGCACATGCGTTCGCGCGTCGCGATGACGCGCGCGCGCGTGCGCTCGAACCAGTCCGCGTCCTCGATCGCGGCCTGCGCGCCGGCCTGCGCCAGCCGGTCCAGCGGATAGGAATTGAAGCTGTCCTTCACGCGCACGAGCGCCTCGATCAGATCGGCATGCCCCAGCGCGTAGCCCACGCGCAGCCCGGCGAGCGCGCGCGACTTCGACAGCGTGTGCACCACCAGCAGCTGCGGATAGCGGCCGACCAGCGCCGCGGCCGACGCGGCGCCGAAATCGACGTAAGCCTCGTCGACGACCACGGCCGACCCGGTGTTCGCCTGCAGCAGGCGCTCGATCTCGGCCAGCGGCAGCGCCACCCCGGTGGGCGCGTTCGGGTTCGCGAACAGGATGCCGCCGTTGGTGCCGGCGGCCAGGAAGTCGTCGATGCGCAGCCGGAAGTCCGCATCCAGCGGCACCTCGCGCAGCGCCACGCCGTACAGGCGCGCATAGACCGGGTAGAAGCTGTAGCTGATGTCCGGCACCAGCAGCGGCGCCGGGTGCCGCAGCAGCGCGGCGAAGGCGTGCGCCAGCACCTCGTCGGACCCGTTGCCCACGAACACCTGCTGCGGCACCAGGCCGTGATGGCGCGCGATCGCGGCGCGCAGTGCGGTGGCCTGCGGGTCGGGGTACAAGCGCAGATCGTCGCCGGTCTGCGCGGCGATGGCGCGCAGCACCGCGGCGCCGGGGCCGTAGGGGCATTCGTTGGTGTTGAGCTTCACCAGGCCTTCCACCTTGGGCTGTTCGCCCGGCACGTAAGGCGTCAGGCCGTGCACCCCATCGCTCCAGTAGCGGCTCATCGCTCGATCCACGGTTCGGCCGCGCGTGCGGTGTCGGTCATGGCGCGTCCAGCAGTTCGATGCCGCTGCGCAAGGGGCTGATCACCTGCACCGAGCCGTATTGCTGGCCATGCGACAGGTCTTCGCTGAGCAGGTAGCGGCAACCCAGATGCTGGGCGGCGGCGACGATCAGACTGTCCCAGAAGTGCAGGCCGAAACGGCTCTCCGCCGCCCAGGCCGATTCCATGGTCGCGTGGTCGATCTGCCAGGGCTGCCAAGCGGCGAAGCGGCGGATCTTGGCGCGCGCCTCGCCCTGGGCCAGACCGGGGCGGATCTTGCGCGTGGCGTTGACATAGAACTCGGCCAGCGTTTGCGAGCTCAGGCGGCCACAGCCGCGTTGCCACAGCGTGTCCAGCCAGCGCAGCGCGGCCTGCTGCTTGGCCGGGTCGCGCCCGTCCTCGCTGTAGATCAGCACGTTGGCGTCGACGAAGACGGTGGCGCTCAACGCCGGGCCTCGCGTTCGTGGGTCTGCTCACGGCTCGGATACGGCGCACCATCGCTGGACCAGGTGCGCGTGTCCGCCTTCCAGGCTTCATAAGCGCGCACATAGGCGTCGTCGCGGCGGCGCAGCTCGGCAATGAAGCCACCGACCAGCCGCGAGACGCTGGTGCCGCGCTTCGCGGCTTCCACCCGCGCCCATTCGAGATCGGGATCGTCGAGGGTGATCGTCAGGTTCTTCATACTGAACACCAGAATCGTGCAACACGAAATAAGTGTAACGCGAATCTCGTGCTACATCTTCAGACGCATCTGCGCGGCCCGCGCATGCGCCTGCAAGCCTTCGCCATAGGCCAGCTCGGCGGCGATCGGCCCCAGCACCTGCGCGCCGTGTTCGCTGACCTCGATCAGGCTCGAGCGCTTGACGAAGTCGTACACGCCCAGCGGCGAGCTGAAGCGCGCGGTGCCCGATGTGGGCAGCACGTGGTTCGGCCCGGCGCAGTAGTCGCCCAGGGCCTCGCTGGTGTAGGTGCCGAGGAAGATCGCGCCGGCATGGCGCAGCAGCGGCTCCCAGCGCTGCGGCTCGCTCGAGCTGACTTCCAGGTGCTCGGGCGCGATGCGGTTGCTGATGGCGCAGGCCTGTTCCATGCTGCTTGTCAGGATCAGCGCGCCGCGGCCTTGCAGCGACGCGCGGATCACCTCGCGCCGCGGCATCTCGGGCAGCAGCCGCT
The DNA here is from genome assembly GCA_964477985.1 of uncultured Rubrivivax sp. Taxonomy (GTDB): domain Bacteria; phylum Pseudomonadota; class Gammaproteobacteria; order Burkholderiales; family Burkholderiaceae_C; genus Rubrivivax. Next base: position 8,403 of record CAYZGL010000061.1, read on the forward strand.
CGATGGCGGCGCGCACCGCGTCCAGGTAGGCGGCGTCGGGGCTGAGCAGGATGCTTTGCGCCAGCTCGTCGTGCTCGGCCTGGCTGAACAGGTCCATCGCCACCCAGTCGGGCGGGGTGCTGCCGTCGGCCAGCACCAGGATCTCGCTGGGCCCGGCGATCATGTCGATGCCGACCTGGCCGAACACGTGCTTCTTGGCGCTGGCCACGTAGGCGTTGCCCGGGCCGGTGATCTTGTCGACGCGCGGGACGGTGGCGGTGCCGTAGGCCAGCGCGGCGATGGCCTGCGCGCCGCCGATGGTGAACACGCGCTGCGCACCGGCCAGCCAAGCCGCGGCCAGCACCAGCGGGTTCTTTGCGCCGCCGGGCGTGGGCACGACCATCACGATCTCGGCCACCCCGGCCACCTGCGCCGGGATCGCGTTCATCAGCACGCTGGACGGGTAGGCCGCCTTGCCGCCGGGCACGTAGATGCCCACCCGGTCCAGCGGCATGACCTTCTGGCCCAGCAATGTGCCGTCGGCGTCGCGGTAACTCCAGCTGCGCGCGCTGGCTTCGAGCTGGCGTTCGTGGAAACCGCGCACGCGGCGCGCCGCCGCGTCGAGGGCGTCGCGCTGCGCTGCCGGCAGCGCATCGAAGGCGGCGCGCAGCTCGTCGCGGCCCAGTTCCAGCGCGCCCAGCGTGGCCGCGTGCACGCCGTCGAAGCGCGCGGTGTATTCCAGCACCGCGGCGTCGCCGCGCGCGCGCACCTCGGCCAGGATCTGCAGCACGCGCTGCTCGATCTCGCCGTCGGTCTGGTGCGGCCACTGCAGCAGGCGCTGCAGTTCGGCGTCGAACCCCGGGTCGGCGCTGCTGAGCCGACGCAAGTCCAGGCTCATGCGGCCTCCGGCAGCGCCGCGGCCAGCGCATCGATCAGCGCGCGCATCGGTTCGCGCCGCAGCTTCAGCGCCGCCTGGTTGACGACCAGCCGCGCCGAGATGTCCATCACGCGCTCGACCTCGACCAGGTGGTTGGCCTTCAAGGTGGCGCCCGACGACACCAGGTCGACGATGGCATCGGCCAGCCCGGTCAGCGGCGCCAGCTCCATCGAGCCGTAGAGCTTGATCAGGTCGACGTGCACGCCCTTGTCGGCAAAGTGCTGCCGCGCCGTGAGCGTGTATTTGGTCGCCACGCGCAGGCGCGAACCCTGGCGCACCGCGGCCGCGTAGTCGAAGTCGTCGCGCACCGCCACGCTCATGCGGCAGCGCGCGATGCGCAGATCCAGCGGCTGGTACAGGCCGTCGCCGCCGTGTTCGATCAGCACGTCCTTGCCGGCCACGCCCAGGTCGGCGCCGCCGTGTTGCACATAGGTGGGCACGTCGGAAGCGCGCACCAGCACCACGCGCAGACCGGGCTGGCTGGTGCCGACGATCAGCTTGCGGCTCTTGTCCGGATCCTCGGCGATGCGGATGCCGGCGGCTTGCAGCAGCGGCAGCGTCTCGTCGAAGATGCGTCCCTTGGACAGCGCCAGCGTGATCATCGCCGCGCCCGCCCGGCCGCCACGGGCCACGAAGTGGCCCACTGTCGTGGGCCATCGGCGCGCAGCGCCCCAAGGGCCGCGAAGGGGCCCGTACCGGGCCCCGGGGGCCACGAACGAAGTGAGTTCGGGGCACTCATCGAATTCTCTCGATATCGGCGCCCAGGCCGCGCAGCTTGTCTTCCATGCGGTCGTAACCGCGGTCCAGGTGGTAGATGCGGTCGACCAGCGTGTCGCCCTCGGCCACCAGGCCGGCGATCACCAGGCTGGCCGAGGCGCGCAGGTCGGTGGCCATGACCTTGGCGCCGGACAGGCGCGGCACGCCGTGCACCACCGCGATATGGCCGTCGACCTCGATGCGCGCACCCAGGCGCAGCAGCTCGTTGACGTGCATGAAGCGGTTTTCGAAGATGGTCTCGATCACCGTGGCCGAGCCTTCGGCGATGCTGTTCACGGCCATGAACTGCGCCTGCATGTCGGTCGGGAACTGCGGGTACTCGCTGGTGCGCACGTTCACCGCCTTGGGCCGCACCTGCATGCGCAGGCGGATCCAGTCGCCGCCGCAGTCGATGTGCGCACCGGCCTCGCGCAGCTTGTCGATCACCATCTCCAGGTGGTCGGCGCGGGCGCCGCGCAGCAGCACGTCGCCGCCGGTGGCTGCGGCCGCGCACAGGAAGGTGCCGGCCTCGATGCGGTCGGCGATGATGCGGTGCCCGCCCTCGGGCGCGTGCAGCCGTTCGACGCCCTCGATGCGGATGCGGCTGCCGCCTTGGCCTTCGATGCGCGCGCCCATGCGGATCAGCATCTCGGCCAGGTCCACCACTTCGGGCTCTTGCGCGGCGTTTTCCAGCACCGTCTCGCCTTCGGCCAGTGCGGCGGCCATCAGCAAGTTCTCGGTGCCGGTGACGGTGATCATGTCGGTGGCGATGCGTGCCCCTTTCAGGCGCGCCGCCTCGGCGACGATGTAGCCGTGCTCCACCGCGATGTCGGCGCCCATCGCCTGCAGGCCCTTGATGTGCTGGTCCACCGGGCGCGAGCCGATGGCGCAACCGCCGGGCAGCGACACGCGCGCGCGGCCGAAGCGCGCCAGCAGCGGGCCGAGCACCATGATCGTCGCGCGCATGGTCTTGACCAACTCGTACGGCGCCTCGGGCAAGGCGATATGCGACGCGTCCAGGGTGAGGCTGTCGGGCTGCCCGGCCGCGTGTTCGGCGCGTGCGCCCATGTGGCGCAGCAGCTGCAGGATCGTCGCCACGTCCTGCAGCTGCGGCAGGTTGTGCAGCGTGACCGGCTCGGCGCTGAGCAGCGCGGCGCACAACTGCGGCAGCGCCGCGTTCTTCGCGCCGGAAATCGCCACCTCGCCCTGCAAGGCGCGGCCGCCGCGAATCAGGAGTTTGTCCATGCTTGCGTGATCTGGGCCGGCGTGCGCTGTGCGGGCCTGCGGAATCGGTAGGGCGGCGCGGCCGCGGGGCGCCGCGGTGCGTGTCGCGCCGGTCTAGGCCAGTGGCGGCGGCGCCGCCGCGGCAGCGCGCTGCGCGGCCCATTCGGCGGGGGTCAGCGTCTTCATCGACAGCGCGTGGATCTGCTCGCGCATCTTGTCGCCCAGCGCGGCGTAGACCTGCTGGTGACGCGCGATGCGCGAGCGCCCGGCGAAGGCGTCGGACACGATGGTGGCGAAGAAGTGGCGCCCGTCGCCGTCGACGTCGAGGTGCTCGCACAGGAGCCCGGCGGCGATGAAGTCGCGCACCTGCTGGACAGTGGGTTCAACCATGATGGGCGGATTATCCGCCAGCGCGCTCGGGCCGTCGCCGCAGCCGCCCCAAGGCGACTCGAGCCCTCGGGAGCAGGGCCGGGCTGCGGCAGCCCGGCCCCGGGGGCCCTCAGTGCCGCAGCTTGTAGCCGGTCTTCAGCAGCCGCAGCGCCAGCGCCGACACCGCGAGAAAACTCGCGCCGACCACCCCCAGGCTGAGCCACGGCGAGACGTCGCTGGCGCCGACGAAGCCGCTTCGGAAGCCGTCGATCATGTAGAAGAAGGGGTTCAGGTGGCTCAGGCCGTACCAGAAGGCGGGCAGCGAGTGCACCGAATAGAACACGCCCGACAAGAAGGTCATCGGCAGGATGATGAAGTTCTGGAAGGCGGCCATCTGGTCGAACTTCTCGGCCCACAGGCCCGCCACCAGCCCGAGCGCGCCGAGCATGCCGGCGCCCAGCAGCGCGAAGGCCACGATCCAGCCCGGCTGCGCCAGCCCCGGCGGCGAGAACCACGCGGTCACCAGCAGCACGCCGGCGCCCACCGCCAATGCGCGCAGCATCGACGCCCCGACGTAGGCGGCGAACCAGGCCCAGTGCGACAGCGGCGTGAGCAGCAGGAACACCAGGTTGCCGGTGATCTTGCTCTGGATCAGCGAGCTGCTGCTGTTGGCAAAGGCGTTCTGCAGCACGCTCATCATCACCAGCCCGGGGATCAGGAAGCGCGTGTAGCCGACGTTGCCGAAGACCTGCACCTTGTCCGACAGCACGTGGCCGAAGATCAGCAGGTACAGCAGCGCGCTCAACACCGGTGCGGCCACCGTCTGGAAGCCCACCTTCCAAAAGCGCAGCACCTCCTTGTGGAACAGCGTGCGGGCGCCGTGCAATGCGCCGCCGCTCGGCGAAGCCGGCGTCTTCATGCCGGCGCACCGCGCATGATCTGGACGAACACGTCTTCCAGATCGGCGCGGCCGATCTCCAGCTCCTCGACCTTGACGCCGGCCGTGCGCAGCGCGCCCAGCAGCGATTCGACCTCGGCGGCGTCGTGCGCCTTCAGCTGCACGATGCGACCGGTGCTGCGCGCTCGCTGCGCCAGCGCGGCGGGCAGCGGCTGGTCGGTCTTGAAGCGCAGCATGGTGCTGGCGGTGCCGGTCAGCAGCTCGGCCGTGCGCTGCAGCGCCACCACGCGCCCGCCCTTCAGCATCGCGATGCGCGAGCACAGCGCCTCGGCTTCCTCCAGATAGTGCGTGGTCAGCAGCACGGTGTGGCCCTCGCGGTTCAGGCGCGCGATGAACTGCCACAGCGTCTGGCGCAACTCGACGTCGACGCCGGCGGTGGGCTCGTCCAGCACGATCACCGGCGGGCGGTGCACCAGCGCCTGCGCCACCAGCACGCGCCGCTTCATGCCGCCGGACAGCTGGCGCATGTTGACGTCGGCCTTGTCGGCCAGGTCGAGGTTGAGCAGCAACTCGTCGATCCACGCGTCGTTGCCGCGCACGCCGAAATAGCCGCTTTGGATGCGCAGCGCCTCGCGCACGCTGAAGAAGGGGTCGAACACCAGTTCCTGCGGCACCACGCCCAGGGCGCGCCGCGCCGCGGCAAAGTCGCCGGCCACGTCGTGGCCCATCACCTGCACGCGCCCGCTGCTGGCGCGCGCCAGCCCGGCCAGGATGCTGATCAGCGTGGTCTTGCCGGCGCCGTTGGGGCCGAGCAGGCCGAAGAATTCGCCGGGCTCGATGTCGAAGCTCACGCCGTCCAGCGCGCGCAAGCCGCCGCCCTTGCCGGCATAGGTCTTGGAGACATCGTCGAAGCGCACCGCCGGCATGGGCGCGATTCTAGGCAGCGCGTTGATGCTAGATTGCCGAGCCGATGGCGACGAAAAAACCGCGGCGCACCGCCGAGCGCATCCTGGAAGTGACGCTGGAGCTGTTCAACCGCTTCGGCGAGCCCAACGTCAGCACCACGCTGATCTCGGCCGAGCTGAACATCAGCCCCGGCAACCTGTACTACCACTACCCGGCCAAGGACGAGCTGATCAACTCGCTGTTCGACCGCTACGAGCGTGCGCTGAACGACCTGCTGCACGCCGCCGAGGGCGTGCGCGACATCGAGGACGCCTGGCTGTTCTTCCACATGCTGTTCGAGCTGATCTGGCAGTACCGCTTCCTGTACCGCGACCTGAACGACCTGCTGAGCAAGAACCGCCGGCTGGAGACGCATTTCCAGTTCGTGCTGAAACACAAGGCGCGCGCGGTCAAGCAGGTGCTGCAGGCGCTGTCGGTGGGCAAGCCGCTGCGGGTCGAGCGCCGCCAGGCCGAAGCCGCCGCCAATGCGATGGTGGTGGTGCTGACCTACTGGCTCAGCTACGAGTACGTGCGCGACCCGCGCAACGCGCTCGAGCCGCAGCATGCGGCACGCGCGCTGGCGCGCGGCGCCTACCACGTGCTGTGCCTGCTGATGCCGCACCTGGACGCGGCGGCGCAGGAACACCTGCACACGCTGGCCGGCGAATACATCAGCGCCGGCTGAGCTTCGCACGCTGGCGCCGGCGCGCGCGGCGCCGGGGGGGTGTCCCGCGCGACGGCGCCGCTCAACCGTGCAGCCGGCTGCTGCGCGGCACGCTGGCGAGCAAGAACTCCATCTGGTCGGCCAGGATGCGCCGGCCGCGCAGGATCATGTCCTCGTGCAGGCTGGGCACGTAGGGCAGGTACAGCAGGCTCATGTGCGCCTCTTCGGGCAGCCGGTTGCCCTTGCGGCCGTTGCACGGCCGGCACGCGGTGATGCAGTTCATCCAGCTGTCGACGCCGCCGCGCGACACCGGCCGGATGTGCTCGCGCGTGAGTTCGTCGCAGGCCAGGTGCTTGCCGCAATAGGCGCACACGTGGCGGTCGCGGCTGAACAGCTTCGGGTTGCTCAGCGCCGGCGACTGGCGCCAGCCGCGCGACGGCACCGTGCCGCGCACCGCGACGATCGGGTGCAACTCGATGCGCGACTGCATGCCGCTGGCGCGCTGGATGCCGCCGCGCAGCACCTGACAGGTGCCGCCCAGGGTCCAGGCCACGGCATCGCAGGCGTACAGCACGGCCGCTTCGCGCGGCGTGATCCAGTCCTGCGGGCGGCCCGACACGTCGAGCTGCAGAACGTCCATGCACGCAAGCGTAATCCAACTGGCCGAAGCTGCACGGTCCGCCTGCGATGGCGTTGCGCGGCCGGCGCGCCGCCGGGCGGAGTGCGCGGGTGCGTGCCGCCACCGCACGGCAGGAATTCGCGCTTGCCATTGCCGAAGCTCTCTGACAGAATAGCACGATCGTTCGTTTCATTTTGAAGCAAACCACGTGTCCACGCCGCACTCCACGCGAGCGCCGCTCGAAGCGGCCCGGTCCTTGCACAAGGGCCAGCAAACGCGTGCCGCGATCCTCGATGCGGCACTCGGGCTGGCCTCGCAGATGGGCCTCGAGGGCCTGTCGATCGGCGCGCTGGCCGAGGTCGCCGGCATGAGCAAGTCGGGCGTGTTCGCGCACTTCGGCTCGCGCGAGGAACTGCAGATCGCGGTCATCCGCGAATACCACCATCGCTTCGAGCAAGAGGTGTTCTTCCCGGCACTGCACGAGCCGCGCGGTGTGCCGCGCCTGCGGGTGCTGTTCGAGCGCTGGCTGCGCCGCGTGAGCGTCGAGGTCGACCATGGCTGCATCTACATCAGCGGCGCGGTGGAGTTCGACGACCGCCCGGGCCCCGTGCGCGACGCGCTGGTCGGCATGGTGCGCTCGTGGCACGAAGCGCTGCAGCGCGCGATCGGCCTGGCCATCGAGGACGGCCAACTCGCCCCCGACACCGACGTGCAGCAGATGCTGTTCGAGATCCACGGCCTGATCCTGGCCTTGCACCACGATGCGCGGCTGATGCGCATCCCCGGCGCCACCGAGCGGGCGCGCCGCGCCTTCGAGCGCCTGATCGATTTCCACACGGTGACGCCGGCGCGCAAGCCGCGCCGCTGATCGGTCACATTCCTTCTGCATGCTTCTGGAGTCAACCCGCCATGCCCCAATACACCCCGCCCTTGCGCGACCTGCAGTTCGTGATGCACGAGTTGCTCGGTGCCGTCGACCAGCTCAAGACGCTGCCGCGCCATGCAGACATCGACGTCGACACCATGAACTCGGTGCTCGAAGAAGCCGGCAAGTTCGCCGCCGAGGTGCTGGCGCCGCTGAACGCGGTGGGTGACAGCCAGGGCTGCACGCTGGACAAGGCCACGCACGAGGTGCGCACGCCCGAAGGCTTCAAGCAGGCCTATGCGCAGTTCGTCGAAGGCGGCTGGCCGTCGCTGGCCAGCGACCCGGCCTACGGCGGCCAGGGCCTGCCGGTGCTGCTGAGCCAGTGCGTGAACGAAATGCTGAACTCGGCCAACCAGGCCTGGGCCATGTACCCGGGGCTGTCGCATGCCGCCTATGCCGCTTTAAGCGCGCATGGCAGCGCGGAACAGAAGGCGCTGTACCTGCCCAAGCTGGTCAAGGGCGAATGGACCGGCACCATGTGCCTGACCGAACCGCAGTGCGGCACCGACCTCGGGTTGCTGCGCACCAAGGCCGAACCGCAGGCCGACGGCAGCTGGCGCATCAGCGGCCAGAAAATCTTCATCAGCGCCGGCGAGCACGACTTCGCCGACAACATCGTGCACCTGGTGCTGGCGCGGCTGCCGGATGCGCCGGCCGGCAGCAAGGGCATTTCGCTGTTCATCGTGCCCAAGTTCCTGCCCGACGCCAAGGGCCACCCGGGCGCGCGCAACGCCATCTTCTGCGGCGCGCTCGAACACAAGATGGGCATCCACGGCAACGCCACCTGCCAGATGAACCTGGACGGCGCCACCGGCTGGCTGGTCGGCCAGCCCAACAAGGGGCTGAACGCGATGTTCGTGATGATGAACGCGGCACGCCTGGGCGTGGGCAACCAGAGCCTGGGGTTGACCGAGGTCGCCTATCAGAACGCGGTGGCCTACGCCCGCGACCGGCTGCAGATGCGCGCGCTGACGGGCCCGAAGCATCCCGACCGGGCGGCCGACCCGATCATCGTGCACCCCGACGTGCGCAGGATGCTGCTTACCGCGCGCGCCTACGCCGAAGGCGGGCGTGCGCTCGAGATGTACTGCGCGCTGTTGCTGGACAAGGAGCGCGCATCCGACGACGAGGCCGAGCGCCAGGAGGCTGCCGACCAGGTGGCGCTGCTGACGCCGATCGTCAAGGCCTTCCTCACCGACAACGGCTGGATCGCCACCTCGAACTGCCTGCAGGTGTTCGGCGGCCACGGCTACATCAAGGAATGGGGCATGGAGCAGTTCGTGCGCGACGCACGCATCAACCTGATCTACGAAGGCACCAACACCATCCAGGCGCTGGACTTCCTGGGCCGCAAGGTGCTGGCCGACAACGGCGCCAAGATGCGCAAGTTCGGCCAACTGGTTGGTGAGTTCATCGACGAAGAAGGTGTGAACGAGGCGATGCAGGAGTTCGTCAACCCGCTGGCCGAGCTGGCCGAGAAGGTCACCAAGCTGACGATGGAACTGGGCATGAAGGCGATGGCCCACCCCGACGAGGTCGGCGCCGCCGCCACCGACTACCTGCGCGTGTGCGGCCACCTCGTGTTCGCTTTCCTGTGGGCGCGCATGGCGAAGATCGCGCTGGCCAAGCAGGAATCGGGCGACCCGTTCTACGCCGCCAAGCTGCACACCGCGCGCTTTTACTTCGCCAAGCTGTTGCCCGAAACTGCCGGCCTGATGCGCAGCGCGCGTGCCGGCATGGCGCCGCTGATGGCGATGGACGAAGCCCTGTTCTGAACCCGAAGGAGACACGATGAAGACACTGTTCGCGGGCCTGCTGCTGGCCGCCGCGGCCGGCGGCGCGCTGGCGCAGGCCACGCCGGCCGGCCTGTGGAAGACCATCGACGACGACACCAAGGCCGAGAAGTCGCTGGTGCGCGTGACCGAATCGGCTGGCGTGTTCACCGGCAAGGTCGAGAAGATCCTCACCGACAAGACCGACGCCAAGTGCACCGAGTGCAGCGACGAGCGCAAGGGCCAGCCGGTGCAGGGCATGGTGATCCTGCGCGACATCAAGCCCGACCCGGACGACAAGTCGCAGTGGATCGGCGGCGACATCCTCGACCCGAACAACGGCAAGGTCTACAAGGTCCGCATCAGGGCAGCCGACGGCGGCAAGAAGCTCGAGGTGCGCGGCTACATCGGCACGCCGCTGCTGGGCCGCACCCAGACCTGGATCCGCGTGGAATGAACCCGAAGGAGATCGAACAAGTGAAACGATTCAACGTGCGCAAGGTGGCCGTGCTCGGCGCCGGCGTGATGGGCGCGCAGATCGCCGCCCATCTGGTGAACAACAAGGTGCCGGTGCTGTTGTTCGACCTGCCGGCCCAGCAAGGGCCGAAGAACGGCATCGTCACCAAGGCCATCGACGGGCTGAAGAAGCTCAAGCCCTCGCCGCTGGGCGTGGCCGAGGACGCCGCGCTGATAGGCCAGGCCAACTACGACGAACACCTGGACCAGCTCGCCGGCTGCGACCTGGTGATCGAGGCCATCGCCGAGCGCATGGACTGGAAGCTCGAGCTGTACCGCAAGATCGCGCCGCACGTGGCGCCGCACGCGATCCTGGCCAGCAACACCTCGGGGCTGTCGATCACCAAGCTGAGCGAAGCCATCCCCGAAGCGATGCGCGCGCGCTTTTGCGGCATCCACTTCTTCAACCCGCCGCGCTACATGGCGCTGGTGGAGTTGATCCCCACGCCCGGCACGCAGCCCGAAGTGCTGGACCAGCTCGAAAGCTTCGTCACCCGCACGCTGGGCAAGAACGTGGTGCGCGCCAAGGACACGCCCAACTTCATCGCCAACCGCGTCGGCATCGCC
>CAYZGL010000062.1:0-18557 GCA_964477985.1 uncultured Rubrivivax sp.
ACCATTCCGGTGGCGCTGTTCATGGGCGTGTACCTGCGCTACCTGCGCCCCGGGCGCATCGGCGAGGTCTCGGTCATCGGCTTCGTGCTGCTGATGGCGTCGATCTTCGCCGGCCAGTGGGTCAGCCAGAGCGCCACGCTGGCGCCGATCTTCACCTTCGACGGCGTGGCACTGACCTGGATGCTGATCGGCTACGGCTTCGTCGCCGCGTCCATCCCGGTGTGGCTGCTGCTGGCGCCGCGCGACTACCTGTCCACCTTCTTGAAGATCGGCACCATCGTCGCGCTGGCCATCGGCATCGTCATCGTCGCGCCGCCGCTGGAAATGCCGCGGCTGACGCAGTTCGCGCAAGGCGGCGGGCCGGTGTGGTCGGGCAACCTGTTCCCGTTCCTGTTCATCACCATCGCCTGCGGCGCGGTGTCGGGCTTCCACGCGCTGATCTCGTCGGGCACGACGCCGAAGATGCTCGAGAACGAGGGCCACGCGCGCTTCATCGGCTACGGCGGCATGCTGGCCGAATCCTTCGTCGCGGTGATGGCGCTGGTGGCCGCGGCGTGCATCCAGCCGGGCATCTACTTCGCGATGAACAGCCCGCCGGCGCTGGTGGGCAACACGGTCGAGGCGGTGGCGCAGACGGTGTCGACCTGGGGCTTCGTGATCACGCCCCAGGAGCTGTCGCAGATGGCTGTCGACGTCGGCGAGACCACCATCCTGGCGCGCGCCGGCGGTGCACCGACGCTGGCGGTGGGCATGGCGCACATCCTGCACCAGGTGGTGGGCGGCAAGGCGATGATGGCCTTCTGGTACCACTTCGCGATCCTGTTCGAAGCGCTGTTCATCCTCACCGCGGTGGACGCCGGCACACGCGCCGGGCGCTTCATGCTGCAAGACCTGCTGGGCACCTTCGTACCCGCGCTGAAGCAGACCGAGTCGTGGAGCGCCAACGGCATCGCCACCGCGCTGACCGTGGCCTTCTGGGGTTACTTCCTGTACCAGGGCGTGGTCGACCCGCTGGGCGGCATCAACACCTTGTGGCCGCTGTTCGGCATCTCCAACCAGATGCTCGCGGCGGTGGCGCTCACCCTCGGCACCGTGGTGCTGTTCCGCATGAAGAAGGACCGCTACGCCTGGGTCACGATCGCGCCGGCCAGCTGGCTGGTGATCTGCACGCTCACCGCCGGCTGGCAGAAGATCTTCTCGGCCGACCCGAAGGTGGGCTTCCTGGCGCACGCCAGGGTCTATGCCGACGCGCTGGCCGGCGGCCAGGTGATGGCACCGGCCAAGACGGTGGCCGAGATGTCGCGCATCGTCTTCAACGACCGCATCAACGCCGGGCTGTGCGTGCTGTTCATGGCGGTGGTGATCAGCATCCTTGTCTACGGCGTGCGCGCCTCGATTGCGGCCCGCGGCAGCGGCCGGCCGACCACCAAGGAGGTGCCATTCGAGCCGATGACCGCGCCGGCGGGCTGAGCATGGACAAGCTCACCCACACGCTGGACAGCGCGGCGCGCGCCGGGCGCTACCTTGCGCAAAGCCTGCGCCTGATGGTCGGCGTGCCCGACTACGGCGCCTATGTGTCGCACATGCAGGCCACGCACCCCGGCGCGCCGCTGATGTCCTACGAGGCCTTCTTCCGCGAGCGCCAGGCGGCGCGCTATGGCGGCACGAGCGGCGCACGCTGCTGTTGAGGCGGTCGGGGGGCAAGGTCGGGGCGTATAGCATGCGGGCCCCGACCTTCAAGCCGCACAGGAGCGCGCCGCCCATGTCCACCCCGACCAAGTTCCTGCTTCCCGAGGACAAGCTGCCCAAGCATTGGTACAACATCGCCGCCGATCTGCCCAAGCCGATGGCGCCGGTGCTGCATCCGGGCACGATGCAGCCGGTGGGGCCCGACGACCTGGCGCCGCTGTTCCCGATGGAGTTGATCGCGCAGGAGGTGTCCACCGAGCGCGAGATCCCGATCCCCGAGCCGGTGCGCGAGGTCTTCCGCCTGTGGCGCCCGAGCCCGCTGATCCGCGCGCACCGGCTGGAAAAGGCGCTGGGCACCCCGGCCAAGATCTACTACAAGTACGAGGGCGTGTCGCCCGCCGGCAGCCACAAGCCCAACACCGCGGTGCCGCAGGCCTGGTACAACGCGCAGGCCGGCGTCAAGAAACTCAGCACCGAAACCGGCGCCGGCCAGTGGGGCTCGTCGCTGGCCTTCGCCGGCGCCCTCTTCGGCCTGCAGGTCAAGGTATTCCAGGTGCGCGTGTCCTACGACCAGAAGCCGTACCGCCGCGCGCTGATGGAAACCTATGGCGCCACCTGTGTCGCCAGCCCGTCCAACGAAACCCACGCCGGCCGCGCGATCCTGGCGCAGCGCGCCGACCACCCAGGGTCTCTCGGCATCGCCATCAGCGAAGCGGTGGAAGTGGCGGCGACGAACGACGACACCAAGTACGCGCTGGGCTCGGTGCTGAACCACGTGCTGCTGCACCAGACCATCATCGGCGAAGAAGCGATGCTGCAGCTCGAGATGGCCGGTGACGACCCGGACGTGATCGTCGGCTGCACCGGGGGCGGCAGCAACTTCGCCGGCATCGTGCTGCCCTTCCTCGGCCAGCAGCTGCGCGGCAAGGGCAAGACCAAGCAGCGGCGCATCGTCGCGGTCGAGCCGGCCGCCTGCCCGAGCCTGACGCGCGGCAAGTTCGCCTACGACTTCGGCGACACCGCGCACCTGACGCCGCTGACCAAGATGCACACATTGGGCAGCACCTTCACGCCGCCGGGTTTCCACGCCGGTGGCCTGCGTTACCACGGCATGGCGCCGCTGGTGTCGCACCTGAAGGACCTGGAGCTGATCGAGGCCACCGCCTACCACCAGACCGCCTGCTTCGAAGCCGGCGTGCTGTTCGCGCGCGCCGAAGGCATCGTGCCCGCGCCCGAGGCCAACCATGCGGTCAAGGGCGCGATCGTCGAGGCGCTGCGCTGCAAGGCCGAAGGCAAGTCGGAGACGATCCTGTTCAACCTGTGCGGCCACGGCCACTTCGACATGAGCGCCTACACCGCCTACTTCTCGGGCCAGTTGGTCGACCAGCACTACGACGAGGCCGAGCTGGCGATGGCGCTGTCGGGCTTGCCGGCGGTGCCGGCGTAGCGGCTCACCGGCAAGAAGAGCGAGGGTGAGCGCGGCAGCCGACCCGAGCCGCGAAGCGGAGGTCGAGATCGCTCGACCCGGCGCTTCGCGCCGGGTCCGAGCCGGGCCGCACGCCTTTCGACGGGCCACAAGGCGCACGCTGGCACTCGTCGAGACGGCACTCCTGGCGCTCGTGGCGGGCTGCGCGGCGCCGGGGCCGGCGGACCCGCTCGAAAGGCCGCCACTGGCTTTGGAGATCGGCCCGGAGTTCGTCGTCCTGGACCAGCCCGTGAGCCGGAGGGTGGCGGCGCTTGGACCCGACGGAAGGGTTCACGTGCTGGCCTTGACTGCGGAGGACCGCAGCGTGCAGCACGTCGTGGTCGATGCGCAGGGGCCGGTGTCGCGCGAAACCATCTTGCGCGGCGTCGAGGTCGACAGCAGCGTCATCGCCTTGCCGGGGCCGCACAACAACCTCGCCGCCGCCTTCGACGCCGGCGGGACCCTGCACACGGTGTTCCGGCAGCAGCACTTGGCTTTTCGCGACGGCCGCTGGAGCGAGCCCGGCGCGAGCCCGCCCTGCGAACGACTGGTCCGCTCCGGCCCGACCGTGCATTGCCTCTATCGCGAGACCGGCGGCGAGCACGGGGCGGCGATGCGGCTGCAGTGGTACTTCATCGCGCCATCGCCCGTGCCGCTGCCCATCCCGCAGCGCAACACCAAGCTGCTGCTCGCCTGCAGATCGCCGACCGAATGGATCACCTGGGCCATCGTCGAGCCGCAAGAGGGGCGCGACGTCGAAGGCTTTGGCGCCGACGCCGACGGCGCTGGGGCCGTCCAGGTCATCTACATGGCAGGAGCTACGACCAATCTGTTTGGGGGCACCAGCTTGGTGATGGTGGCCAGGACCGCAAGGGTCGCCGCCTGCGATGAGGACCTGAAGCGCAAGGGCATCGTCGGCGTACCCGGCCTGTCCACGAAGCTGGGCAGCAGGCGAGGGACCGCCGCCATCGCGACGGACCGGATCTCCGGCGATTCGCTGGTCCTGATCACCGGCGACGGCGGCTATGTGCACAGCCTGACGCTCGTCGATGGCGCCATCGCGAACCAGCGATTCGACCTCTGGAAGCGCGACCCATTGAAGGAGGACTTCTGGGCCGTGAGCCTTGCCGCCGCCGATGGCGGTACCTTCCACGCGATGGTCACGACCAACCGGGCGACATCGCACTACTTGCGCTACGCCTCGGGCAAGTGGTCCCAGGCGGCGCAGGTCTTTGCGACGCGCACGACGTCGTTCGTGGCACTGGGCCCGGATCGCCTGTTGGTCATCGGCTTGAATGCGGACCGCAAGCAACTGGTCGCGAAGTGGTTGACGGTTTCGTCTCGGCCGTAGAGCGAGTCTTGCTGCGAGTCCGCTCCGCCTGCGAGCGGGGCGCGCGCCTCGCGGTTCCGGCATGACATGCCCACTGGGCACATTCGAGCGCAAACTCGGCATCCGTTCACCCTGGAGCACCCCGTGGAAAAAGCCATGTACCCCGATCCGACTCGCGAGCTGCATCGCCAGCGCCAGGAGTTGGCGCCGGCCGCCGCGGCGGCATTCAAGGCATTCAGCGAAGCCGTGTTTGCCGACGGCGCACTGTCGGCCAAGACGAAGGAGCTGATCGCCGTGGCCGTGGCGCACGTGACGCAATGCCCGTATTGCATCCGCGGTCATACCGCGAGCGCATTGCGCAGGGGCGCGACGCAGCAGGAAGTGATGGAAGCGATCTGGGTGGCCGCGGAAATGCGCGCCGGCGGTGCCTATGCGCATTCGAATCTCGCGCTCGAGACGATGAATCAGGTGGCTGCGAAGCACCCCCCGGCCTGAACGGCGATGCATCCATCCCTCGCCGCAGACCGCATCAAGTTGAAGCGGGCGTACGAAGCCGCCGATGCGTCCGATGGCACCCGCGTCCTGATCGACCGGCTGTGGCCGCGCGGCGTCAGCAAACGAGCCGCGGCGCTGGACCTGTGGCTCAAGGATCTCGCCCCGAGCACCGCGCTGAGACAGTGGTTCGGCCACGATGCGGCGCGCTGGGCAGAGTTCCAGCAGCGCTACGCCAAGGAGCTGCACAGCCAGGCCGATGCGTTCGAGCAGTTGCGCGATCTGGCGCGCCGCGGCACGGTGACGCTGGTCTACGCGGCGCGCGACGAGGCGCACAACGACGCCGTCGTGCTGCGCGAGCTGCTGCTGGGCCGCACGCCGGCCGGCTAGCGTGAAGGCCCGAACCCGTGCGCCAAGCGCCGTATGCCGCCGGCCCCCGCGGCCGGCCGGCAAATGCATCGCCGAACGGCGCTTGTTCGAGCGCCTCGTTGCAGGGGATGGGTGGGTTATCCTTCCCGGGATCGGTAGCCAACGCCTCGGGACGGGCCTGCCGGCGACCGAAGCGCAGCCGCTGGGCTCACGTCGAGCGACACCGCGAACCCACTGACCCAACCCTGGAGAAGAGCATGAAGACACCCTTGCGCGCAGCGCTGCTGGCAGCCTGCGCCACGCTGGCGATGGCCGGCGGCGCGGCCCGCGCCGATGAGGTACCGCTGGTGACCGGCGAGCAGTGGACCCGGTCGACCACGGAAGTGAAGAAGGTCTACCTGATCGGCATCGCCAACACGCTGCAACTGGAGGCGGCCTACCAAGGCGCGACGCCGCCTGCCGACGCGCAGAGCATCGTCCCGCGCTTCTCCAAAGGTCTGAAGGGCCAGACGCTGGACAGCGTGCGGCAAAGCGTCGACGGCTGGTACGCGGCGAATCCCGACAAGCTGAAGCGGCCGGTGCTGGAAACCGTCTGGTTCGAGATCGTCGTCCCGGCCACCCCGAAGTCCAAGTAAGCGAGGCGCAACATGAAGCGAGTCCAAACGATCCTGGCCATTGCGGCCGTGACGACCATGGCGGCGTGCACCGACATGACGCCGCAGCAACAGGGAACGATGAGCGGAGCAGCCATCGGCGCCGGTGCCGGCGCCGGCATCGCTGCGATCTCGGGCGGCAACGCCTGGACGGGCGCGGCGATCGGCGGCGTGGCCGGCGGCGTGGCCGGCAACATGCACGGCCGCAACCAGTAACCAGCAGCAAGGGCGGCGTGTTGCGGCGGGTGTTCCGCGCACCGGCCGCAGCCCGGCAACGCCGGCAAGCCCGACAGCCGCCATCGTCAGCCCTGTAGGCCACGCCCGGGCTCAGCCCGACAGCTGCGCCCAGGCCTTGTCCAGCCGCTTGCCGCTCACCGGCTGCGGCGTGCGCAGTTCCTGTGCGAACAGGCTGACGCGCAGTTCCTCCATCAGCCAGCGGTATTCGTCCAGCCGCGCGTCGCGCCGGCCTTTCAGTTCGACCACGCGCTTGAGCCAGCGCGCCTCGCACAGGCGCGCCTCGGCCATGCGCGCGGCGTCGCGCGCAGGCTCGGCCTTGAGCTTGTCCAGCCGCAGCGTGACGGCCTTCAGGTAGCGCGGCAGCTGCTGCAACTGCAGGTACGGCGTATCGGCGACGAAGCGCTTGCCCACCAGCCGCTGCAGCTGCGCCGAGATATCGTCGGCCACATCCTTCGGTGGGCGCGAGTCCTTCAGCTTGCGGCTGGCGGCTGCGTACTCGGCCAGCACCGCGCCGACGGTGCGCGCCACTTCCTGCGCGATCAGGTTCAGCCGTGCGCGGCCTTCGGCCACCCGGGCCTCGAAGGCCCCGGCGTCGGCCGGCAACGGTTCGGCCAGGAAGGCGCGGTCCAGTGCCACGTCGACGACCTGCTGGCGCAGTTCCTCCAGCGTGCCCAGGCTCATGTACAGCGCGCCCAGTCGCTGCAGGTCGGGGATGTTCTTCTCCAGGTACTTCAGCGGCTCCTTGATCTGCAGCGCCACCAGCCGGCGCAGGCCGGCGCGGTGGCGCGCGGCGGCGACCTCGGGCTCGTCGCAGACCTCGATCTCGACGTGCGTGCCGTGATCGACCAGCGCCGGGAAGCCGATCAGCGTCTGCGCGCCGCGCCTGACTTGCATCAGATCGGGCAGTTCGCCGAAGCTCCACGCGGTATAGCGCTCGGCTGCATGCGCCGGCGGCGCGGCCGTCGCCTTGGCCGCGCGCGATGCCACTGCCGCGGTGATGCCGCGCCCTTCGCCGTCGGGGTTGGCCGCACCCGGCGACGGCGCCGCTGCAGGGGCCGGCCGCTTCAGCACCGCCAGCGCCTGGAAGGCCGAGCGCGCCTGCGCGCCCAACTCGGCCTTCAGCGCCGCCAGGTGCCGGCCCATGCCCAACTGTCGACCGTGCTCGTCGACGACGCGCAGGTTCATGAACAGGTGCGGCTGCAGCATGTCGAGCTTGAAGTCGGCGCGCTGCAGCGGCAGCTGCGTGCGCTCGCGCACGCCCGCCAGCAAGGCGTCGATCAGCGAGCCCTGGCCGAAGGGCAGCTCGCGCGCGAGGGCTTGGGCGGTTTCGGCCAGCGGCTGCAGCCGCGCGCGCGGCTTGCCCGGCAGGCTCTTCAGCAGCGCCAGCAGCTTCGGAGCCAGCATGCCCGGCACCAGCCATTCGCAGCGCTCGTCGGCCACCTGGTTCAATGCGTAGATCGGCACGGTCACGGTCAGGCCATCGCGCTCGTCGCCGGGTTCGTGCAGCCAGCTGGCGGCGCAGTCGATGCCGCCCAGCCGCAGCAGCTTCGGAAAGGCATCGGTGGTGATGCCGGCGGCCTCATGGCGCATCAGCTCCTCGCGCGTCAGTTGCAGCAGCTTCGGCTGGCGCTTGATCTCATCGCGGAACCAGCGCTCCAGGCTCGCGCCCGAGCACACATAGTCCGGCAACTGCTGGTCGTAGAAGGCGAAGATCAGCGCATCGTCGACCAGCACGTCCTGGCGGCGGCTCTTGTGCTCGAGCTCCTGCACCTGATCGATCAGCTTGCGGTTGTGCGCCAGGAAAGGCAGCTTGGTGTCCCAGTCGCCTTCGACCAGCGCGTGGCGGATGAAGAGCTCGCGCGCCGCGGCCGGGTCGACGCGGCCGAAGTTGACTCTTCTGTTGGCGTACACCACCAGCCCGTACAGCGTCGCGCGCTCCAGCGCCACCACCTCGGCGGCCTTGCGTTCCCAGTGCGGCTCGAGCAATTGCTTCTTCAGCAGGTGGCCGCCGATCAGCGGCAGCCAGTGGGCCTCGATGGCGGCGATGCCGCGGCCGAACAGCCGCGTGGTCTCGACCAGCTCGGCGGCGACGATCCAGCGCCCCGGCTTCTTGCTCAGGTTCGCGCCGGGGTGGCGCCAGAAGCGGATGCCGCGCGCGCCCAGATACCAATCGTCCTCGTCGTTTTTCAAGCCGATGTTGCCCAGCAGCCCGGCCAGCATCGACAGGTGAAGCTGCTCGTAGGTTGCGGGTGGCCCGTTGAGCCGCCAGCCGTGCTCTGCCACCACGGTGTGCAGCTGCGAATGGATGTCGCGCCATTCGCGCACGCGGCGCGGGCTGATGAAGTGTTCGCGCAGGCGCTGTTCCTGCTGGCGGTTGGACAGCTTGTGGCTGTCGCTGCCTGCGGCCTTCTGCGCCGCGTGGCCGTGCACGCCGCGGCCCTCCTCGATCCAGCGCCACAGTTTCAGCGTGCCGACGAACTCCGACTTCTCGTCGTCGAACTTCTTGTGTTTTTCGTCGGCCGCTTGGCTGTGCTCGAGCGGCCGGTCGCGCACGTCCTGGCCCGACAGCGCGGCGGCAATCACCAGCACTTCGCTCAGCGCCTGACGGTCGTGTGCCTCGAGGATCATGCGGCCCACGCGCGGGTCCAGCGGCAGCCGCGCCAGCTTCTCGCCGGTGGCCGTCAGCTCGTTGGCTTCGTCCACCGCGCCCAGTTCGGCCAGCAGCGCGTAGCCGTCGGCAATGGCCTTGCGCGGCGGCGCTTCCAGGAAGGGGAAGTCCTCCACCGCGCCGAGCCGCAGCGACTTCATGCGCAGGATCACGCCGGCCAGCGACGAGCGCAGGATTTCCGGGTCGCTGAACGGCGGCCGCGCGGCAAAGCCCGCTTCGTCGTACAGCCGGATGCAGATGCCGTCGGCCACGCGCCCGCAGCGCCCGGCGCGCTGGTTGGCTGCCGCCTGGCTGATGGGCTCGATCTGCAGCTGCTCGACCTTGCTGCGAAAGCTGTAGCGCTTGACGCGCGCCAGCCCGCTGTCGACCACGCAGCGGATGCCGGGCACGGTCAGCGAGGTCTCGGCGACGTTGGTGGCCAGCACGATGCGCCGGCCCCCGTGGCGCGCATCCGCCGGCTCGAACACACGGTCCTGCTCGGCTTGCGACAGGCGTGCGAACAGCGGCAGCACCTCGGGTGGCGGGCCCCCGCGTGCAGCGCGCGCGAAGTGCTGGCGCAGGTGGTCGGCGGCATCCCGAATCTCGCGCTCGCCGGGCAGGAACACCAGCACATCGCCGGGGCCGCCGTCGCGCCACAGCTCGTCGACGGCGTCGGCGATCGCGTCGTCCAGGCCGTAACTCTTGCTTTCCTCGAAGGGCCGCCAGCGGATCTCCACCGGGAACAGCCGGCCCGAGACCTGGATCACCGGCGCCGGGCCCTGCCCCGAGGCGAAGTGCTGCGCGAAGCGCTCGGCGTCGATCGTCGCCGAGGTCACGATCAGCTTCAGTTCGGGCCGCCGCGCCAGCACATGCTTCAAGTGCCCGAGCAGGAAGTCGATGTTCAGGCTGCGCTCGTGCGCCTCGTCGACGATCAGCGTGTCGTAGGCGCGCAGCAGCGGGTCGCTCTGCGTCTCGGCCAGCAGGATGCCGTCGGTCATCAGCTTGACCGACGCGCCCGGGCGCAGCCGGTCCTGGAAGCGCACCTTGTAGCCGACCACCTCGCCCAGGGCTGAGTTCAGCTCCTGCGCGATGCGCTTGGCCACCGAGCTGGCGGCGATGCGCCGCGGCTGCGTGTGGCCGATCAGCCCTTTGCCGCCGGCACCCAGGCCGCGGCCCAGTTGCAGCGCGATCTTCGGCAACTGCGTGGTCTTGCCCGAGCCGGTCTCGCCGCACACGATGAGCACCTGGTGGGCTTCGAATGCACGCGCGATCTCGTCGCGCCGCGCGCTGACCGGCAGCGACTCGGGAAACTCGATGGCAGGAATCGGAAATGCGGCGCGGCGGGTCACGGGCGGCGGATTATCCGCGCCGCCCCAGCGCCGCGCGCTTCAGCGCAGGTCGGGGCTGTAGGCGATGACGAACAGCGTAGCGCCCTGCGGGTCCTGCAGCATCGCGAAACGCCCGACATTGGGGATGTCCGTCGGCTCGAGGCAGACCTTGCCGCCCAGCGCCTTGCACTGCGCCGCCGTGGCGTCGCAATCGGCCACCGTGACATAGCTGCCCCACACCGGCGGCATGCCCTGGGCCTGCGGCGGCGTGGCCATGATGCCGCCGATGGCATCCGCCGCACCGAGCTTGATGACGTGGTAAGTGCCTTCGGCCATGGGCATGGCATCGAACTGCCAGCCGAACAACGCGCCGTAGAAGGCCTGCGCCGCAGCAGGGTCGGGGGTGGTCAGTTCGGTCCAGCTGACTGCGCCTACGGTCTTGAACGGGTCCATCGAAGTGCCTCGCCACGTAATGTGGCTGCGATGTTCGCGGCCCGCGCCGGCCCGGTCAATCCCGAGGCCTGCGGCACAATCGCCGCCCGATGAACCTGGTCTTCCCCCACACCTTCGTGCCCTGGTTCCGCGCGGTGGCGCCGTACATGCACGCCTACCGCGGCAAGACCTTCGTCGTGGCGATGGCCGGCGAGCTGATCGCCGCGGGCAAGCTCAATGCCTTCGTGCAGGACCTGGCGATCCTGCACGCCATCGGCATCAAGCTGGTGCTGGTGCACGGCTTCAGGCCGCAGGTGAACGAGCAGCTCGCCGCCAAAGGCCACGTGTCGCGCTTCAGCCACGGGCTGCGCATCACCGACGCGGTGGCGCTGGACGCCGCGCAGGAAGCCGCCGGCCAGCTGCTGTTCGAGATCGAAGCCGCCTTCTCGCAGGGCCTGCCGAACACGCCGATGGCCAATTCGACGGTGCGTCTGGTGTCGGGCAACTTCCTCACCGCGCGGCCGGTGGGCATCGTCGACGGCATCGACTTCATGCACAGCGGCCTGGTGCGCCGCGTCGACGCGGTGGGCATCCGCCGCGCCATCGACATCGGCGCGCTGGTGCTGCTCAGCCCCTTCGGCTTCTCGCCCACCGGCGAGGCCTTCAACCTGACGATGGAAGACGTGGCCACCAGCACCGCGATCGCGCTGCGCGCCGACAAGCTGCTGTTCCTGACCGAGGTGCCGGGCATTCGCGAACAGGCGAACGACGCCGCGGCCGCGATCGACACCGAACTGTCGCTGGCCGAAGCGCGCAAGCTGCTGGCCGGCCTGCCCTCGCCCGCACAACCCAGCGAAAGCGCCTTCTACCTGCAGCATTGCGTGCGCGCCTGCGAAGGCGGCGTCGAGCGCTCGCACATCCTGCCCTTCGCCACCGACGGCGCGCTGTTGCTCGAGGTGTTCACGCACGACGGCATCGGCACCATGGTGGTCGACGAAAAGCTGGAAAGCCTGCGCGAGGCCACGGCCGACGACGTCGGCGGCATCCTGCACCTGATCGAGCCCTTCGAGCGCGACGGCACGCTGGTGCGGCGCGAGCGCACCGAGATCGAGCGCGACATCGCCAACTACACCGTGATCGAGCACGACGGCATCATCTTCGGCTGCGCCGCGCTGTACCCCTACCCGGAAGCGCGCACCGGCGAGATGGCCGCGCTGACCGTATCCGACCTTGTGCAAGGCCAGGGCGACGGCGAGCGCATCCTCAAGCGCATCGAGCAGCGTGCCAAGGCGCTGGGGCTGGACAGCATTTTCGTGCTGAGCACGCGCACGATGCATTGGTTCATCAAGCGCGGGTTTGTGCAGGTCGAACCGGACCATTTACCCGAGGCACGCAAGCGAAAATACAACTGGGACCGTCGCTCGATGGTGCTGGTGAAGAAGCTCGATTGACGTCCCGTATCCCTATTCGTCGAGGAGTCCAAGCATGGCAAGAACGGTGCAGTGTGTTTACCTGAAGAAGGAGGCGCCCGGCCTCGATTTTTCGCCGTATCCAGGCGAACTCGGCAAGCGCATATACGACAACGTCAGCAAGGAAGCCTTCGAGGCGTGGAAGCGCCACCAGACGATGTTGGTCAACGAGAATCGTCTGAATCTGGCCGATGCACGCGCGCGCCAGTATCTGGCGCGCCAGATGGAGATGTTCTTCTTCGGCGGCGGTGCCGAGCAGCCCGCGGGTTACGTGCCGCCAGCGAGTTGAACGCAAGCCTGCGCCGATCGCGCGATCTCAGGAATACTCTGGGGTACGCACCACGGATCCCGGTGCTATATTGATTGCCCCGATGGGGTGTTGGAGCAGAACCGATATGGCAACCGTCAGTGAATTGCTGGCCCAAAAGGCCGCCCTGGAACAACAAATCGCCGAGGCCCAACGCGCCGAACGCGCCGATGCGGTGGCGAAGATTCGTGCGCTGATGGCCGATCACGGTGTGACGCTGGCCGATCTGGCACCCAAGGCGGCCAGCCCGAAGCGCAGCGGCGCCAAAGTGGCGCCGAAGTACCGTGACGCCGATACCGGCAATACCTGGTCGGGCCGCGGGCTGCACCCGACTTGGCTGCGGCAGGCCCTGGCGTCGGGCAGGACGATCGAAGACTTCGCGATCTGATGCGATCGGCAGCGGCGCCACGCGCACCAGCGTGAGCGCGCGCGCCGCATCCTCCAGCCCCCCTAGATTGCAGTTCGGGCTTGCCCGCTGCAGGGCTTGCGCACCGCACCGCTAGCATCGAATCGCGCCGTTGCGATCCCTGCATTGCGCCCCCGATTCGAGGCTGTGTTGACGCCGTCCCCCAGACCAGACCACGGCGCCGCGCCCGAGGCCAAGCCGCCTGCGCGGCGCGTGCAGCGGGTATTGATCGTCGCGCTGGCCTACGCTGCCACCGCGAAACTGAGCCTTGGGCTGACGCCGGCCGCCGCGGGCAGCCTGGTCTTGTGGCTGCCGCTGGGCGTGTTCACCGCACTGCGGCTGCGCTGGCCCGGCGCCAGCGTGGCGGGGCTGCTGCTGGGCGCCGCCGCGCTGCTGGCCGATCCGGCGCTGCACTGGCACACGCTGGCGGTGCTGGTCGCCGCCGACCTGTGCGGCGGTGCAGCGGCGGCCTGGAGCCTGCGCCGCGCCGGCGTGAATCCGCTGCTCGAGCGCCGCGGCGACGTCGGCCTGCTGCTGGGCCTGACGCTGGGTGCTGCGGCCTTGGCCGCGGCGATCGGCGAACTGGCATCGGCGGGCCTGGGGCGGTGGGCGTTCGACCCGTTCCCCGGGCGGCTGCTGCTGGGCACACTGGGGCGCTGGGTCGGGCTGCTGCTGGCCGCGCTGCCACTGCTGAGCCTGCGGCGCGACGCGGTGCAGCGCGCCTTCGCACCGACACGCCGCGCCTGGACCGTCGTGCTGCTGGGCGGCTTGCTGTGCAGCGCGCTGGGCATGCTGGGGGTGCCGGCCGCTGCGGCCACCCTGCCCTGGTTGCTGCTGTTGCTGCCGGCGGTGTTGTCGGCGGCGATGCTGGTGCACGGCGGGCTGGGTTTGAGTTCGGCCATGACCGCGCTGCTGGCCGTGGCCGTGGTCTGGGCGACGCATCTGGGCTCGGGCCCGTTCGCGTTGCTGGCGCCGCTGCCGGCGCAGGCGGCGGCGTGGATCTACACATCGTTGCTGGCGGGCAACGTGCTGCTGCTGCACACGCTGACGCGCGACAACCTGGGCGTCGAGAAGCGCTGGCTGCTCGCGCTGGATGGCGCCGGCCTGGGTGCGGGCGAGTGGGTCATCGGGCGCGACGACGGCCGCACGTCGCCGCAGTGGCGCCGCCTGAGCGGCGCCGATTCGGCGTCGTGGTCGGCCTGGATGGATCGCGTCGACGAGGTCGACCGCGCCGCGCTGCAGCCGCTGCTCGAGCAGCTGCGCGCGGGCTCGCTGTCGCAGGCACGCTGCGAACTGCGGACGCATGGCAGCGACGGCTGGCGCTGGCTGGAACTGCAGCTGATGGTGGCCGAGCGCGGCCCGCTCGATCAACCCGCGCGCATGATCGCCACGCTGACCGACAGCAGCGAGCGCCACGACGCGCGCGAGCGCCAACGCCTGTCGTCCAGCCTGTTCCAGCACCTGCACGAGGGGTTGCTGATCGCCGATGCGCAGTTGCACGTGCTCGACGTCAACCCGGCGTACAGCCAGATCCTCGGCGTGTCGCGCCAGGAACTGCTGGGCAGCGTGCCGTCGCTGCTGCGCCCCGCGCCGCCCGACCCGCTGGTGCGCCAGCAGCGTTTGCTGATGTGGGCCGGCCTGCGCGATGCCGGCCACTGGCGCGGCGAAGTGGTCGAGCGGCGCCGCAACGGCGAGCTGTGCACCTTGCAGGCGACGATCTCGGCCGTCGACGACGCCGGCGGCAAGTTGCAGTACCACGTGCTGGTGATCTCCGACATCACCGAACAGCGGCAGCAGCGCGATCGCCTCGAGCGCCAGGCGCATTTCGACGAGCTGACGCGGTTGCCCAACCGCACGCGGCTGATGCAGATGCTGTCCGAGGCCATCGCCGCGGCCGACGGCGGCGGTTACCTGCTGACGGTGTGTTACCTGGATCTGGACCGCTTCAAGCCGGTGAACGATCAGCTCGGACATGCGGCCGGCGACCGGCTGCTGGTCGAGCTGGCCGGCCGGCTGCGCAGCGCGCTGCGCAGCAACGACCTGTGGTCCGACGCGGCCGGGCGGCTGGGCGGCGACGAGTTCGTGCTGCTGCTGCGCGCGACGACGATGGAGGAGTCGCGCCTGGCGGTCGAGCGCGTGCTGCGCGTGGTGGCCCAGCCCTACACGATCGACCCGAACATCGAGCCGGTGCATGTCACCGCCAGCATGGGTGCGACCGTCTACCCGATCGACCGCAGCGACGCCGACACGCTGCTGCGCCATGCCGACCACGCGATGTACGGCGCCAAGCAGGCCGGCCGCAACGGCTGTCAGTTCTTCGACCCGGAAAACCGCCGGCGCCACGAAGAACGCGTGATGGCGATCGGCCGCGTGCACGAGGCGCTGGACAAGACGGAGTTCACGCTGCACTACCAGCCCAAGGTGGACATGCGCCGCGGCGTGGTGCTCGGCCTGGAAGCGCTGGTGCGCTGGGACCATCCGCAGCGCGGCCTGATCGCGCCGATGCAGTTCCTGCCGCTGATCGAGAACACCGGGCTGTCGTCGCGCGTCGGCGACTGGGTGCTGTCGCAGGCGCTCGAGCACCTGGAGTCGTGGCGGCGCGCCGGGCACGACATCTCGGTCAGCGTCAATGTCTCGGCGCGGCACCTGCAGGAACCCGATTTCGCGCTGCGGCTGTCCGAATTGCTGGCCCGCCACCCCGGCGCGCCGGCCACCTCGCTCGAGCTCGAGGTGCTGGAGACGGCGGCGCATGCCGACATCGAGGCGACGTCGGCCCTGCTGGCCCGCTGCCGCGAACTCGGCGTGCGTTTCGCGCTGGACGACTTCGGCACCGGCTATTCCACGCTGACCTACCTGAAGCAGCTGCCGGTGGACGTGCTGAAGATCGACCGCTCCTTCGTGCACCACATGCTCGACGACGCGCAGGACCGCGCCATCGTCGAAGGCGTGATCGGCCTGGCGCGCACCTTCGAGTGCACGGTGGTCGCCGAAGGCGTGGAGTCGCCGGCGCAGGCGCGTGCGCTGCTCGAGATGGGCTGCCACATCGGCCAGGGCACCGGCATCGCCGCGCCGATGCCCGCGCCGGCGGTGTCGGCCTGGATCCGCGACTACCGCGGGCTGTTTGCGCTGGCCGCCGCGCCGGCCGCCGCCGCGGCGCGCAGCGCCGGCAGCTGAGCGACGCTGCCGCCTCGCAGTGCGCGGCGGCAGCGCCCGCACGAGCGCTGCAGTCCTTACACTGCCGCGGTGATCCCCGACGGTTTCCTGCACGAACTGCTGTCGCGCGTCGACATCGTCGATGTCGTGGGCCGGCGCGTGGAGCTCAAGCGCAGCGGTGCCAACCACATGGGGCTGTGCCCTTTCCATGCGGAGAAGTCGCCGAGCTTCAGCGTCAACGCCGCCAAGCAGTTCTATCACTGCTTCGGCTGCGGCGCGCACGGCGACGCCATCCGCTTCCTGATGGAGCATTCGGGCGCGAGCTTTCGCGATGCGGTGGCCGAGCTGGCGCAGCCGCTGGGCATGGCGGTACCCGACGAATCACTGGACCCTGCCGCGCAGCAGCGCGCGCTGCAGGCCCGCGCGCACCAGGCCACGCTGACCGAGGTGCTGCAGCGCGCCGCAACACACTACCGCACGCAGCTCAAGCAGCACCCGCAGGCGGTCGACTATCTGAAGCGGCGCGGCCTGAGCGGCGAGATCGCCGCGCGCTTCGCGCTGGGCTATGCGCCGCCGGGTTGGCGCAGCCTGGCCAGCGGCTTCGCGCGCTACGACGACCCGCTGCTGGTGGACAGCGGCCTGGTCATCGCGCAAGGCGACGACCGCGACGCCGAGCAAAAGCGCTACGACCGCTTCCGCGACCGCATCATGTTTCCGATCCGCTCGGTCAAGGGCGAGGTCATCGGCTTCGGCGGGCGCGTGCTCGACGGCGGCGAGCCCAAGTACCTGAACTCGCCGGAGACGCCGGTGTTCGTCAAGGGCCGCGAGCTGTACGGCCTGTACGAAGCGCGCACCGCGCTGCGCAGCAAGGGCCATGCGCTGGTGGTCGAAGGCTACATGGACGTGGTGGCGCTGGCCCAGCACGGCTTTGCCAACGCGGTGGCCACGCTGGGCACGGCCTGCAGCGCCGAGCACGTGCAAAAGCTGTTCCGCTTCACCGACACCGTGATCTTCAGCTTCGACGGCGACGCCGCCGGGCGGCGTGCCGCCGCCCGGGCGCTCGAGGCCGCGTTGCCCCATGCCACCGACCTGCGCAGCGTGCGCTTCCTGTTCCTGCCCAGCGAACACGACCCGGACAGCTTCGTGCGCGCATTCGGCGCCGCCGCCTTCGCCGAGCAGCTGGCCAAGGCGGTGCCGCTGTCGCGGCAGCTGATCGAGCAGGCCAGCCAGGGCGTCGACCTCGGCAGCGCCGAGGGCCGCGCGCGCATGCTGGCGCAGGCCAAACCGCTGTGGCTGGCGTTGCCGCAAGGCGCGCTGCGGCGCCAGCTGCTGCCGGAGCTGGCGCGGCAGGCGCAACTGGACAGCGCCGACCTCGCCGCCTTGTGGGGCCAGCGCGTCGCGCTGGCGCGAGGCGCAGGCGCACCGCTGCGCGCGCCGGCCCGCGCGGCCGCCCGGCACGCCCCGGCGGGTCTTGCCGACCAGGCCTTGCGCCTGCTGCTGGCGCACAACGACTGGTGGGACCGGCTGTCGGGCGAAGACCAAGGCCTGCTGCACGGCCTGGGTGGCCTGCACGGCGAGGTGCTCGCGTGGCTCGAACGCCAGCTCACCGAGCACGGCGCGCAGACCAGCGCCGCGCTCAGCGGCGCAATGCACGGCGAAGCCTGGGCCGCCGTGGCACAGGGCTGGCTGCAAGCCGTCGCCGCGGCCGAGCTGCACCACTTCGAGGACCTGCAACGCGTGCTGCAGCGCATGTGGGTCGAAGCCCTCGGTGACGAGGCCCAGGCGCTGGCCAGCGCCGAGCCCGACGCGCAGCGGCTGGCCGAACTGCGCCACCTGCGCCAGCGCATCGCCGAGCTCAAGGCCGGGCTCAGCGCACGCGCTGCAGCCGAGCGCCACGGGGGTTGAGCGGCGCCGCAGCGCGGTGCACGACGGGGGCCGAACGGCCGGACTGGGTGGTACCGACCGGTATAATCCTCGGCTGCCCGCAGCATCAGGCGGGACAACAGCACCTGCGGGCCCAGGCTGCCCTCGACAAGGGTCAACCGCTGCAGCCGCCTCCCCCGCAAGGACTGCGCCTGACTCGCATCCACGCTTGCCGAACGCAGCTTGCGTCGCCATGGCCCGAGCCGGCCGTGCCGCGCTTGCCGTGGGCGCAGCGCCGACCCACAGCACGAGGAATCGCATGAGCGTCAAGAAACCCGATGTCGCAGTCAAGCCGGCGGCGGCGGCGAAGCCGGCCAAGGACGCCGTGCCGGCCGCGAAGAAGCCGGTCAACACCGCTGCCGCTGCATCGAAGGCCGCACCCGCACCCGCACCGGCAGCCTTGGCCAAGACGGCCAACCGCGCCTCGGCCAAGGCCGCGCCGAGCGCACCCGCAGCCGCCAAGGGCAAGCGCGGCGGCCAGGCCGCGGCCGAGACCGACAAGAAGCTGCCCGAGTTGCCCGCCGACGAGGACTTCGCCGATCTGGAAGCCGACGCCGAACTCGCGGCCAGCGACGCCGATGCCAAGGCCAAGGCCAAGCCGCTGCGCATGAAGGTGTCGCGCGCGAAGGAACGCGCGCTGATGCGCGAGTTCGGCCT
>CAYZGL010000063.1:0-18506 GCA_964477985.1 uncultured Rubrivivax sp.
CGCGCCGCGGGGGCCACGTGCGCACGCTCGCAGCCAGCAAGGGGGCGGGGGCGGGGGCGGGGGCGGGTTGGGTGGGGTTCGGATTCAGCATTCAGTCGGTCAGTTTCCAGACGTATTCGATGCGCCCGTTCAGCTTTTCGGGTTTGCCGTCCACCGTGCCTGGCTTGCCCTTGCAGGCCTGCACGGCATCGAGCGTCATGCGGTCGAGCATCTTGTGCTCGCGCGTCGGTCCGCTGGACTTTTCCACGCGCGCGTCGCTGATGGCGCCGCTGGTGTCCATGGTGTAGACCACGATCACCGAACCCTGCGCGTCGGCGCGGCGCGTCGCCGGCGTGTAGTCGGGCTTGGCGCAGGCATTGAAGTCCAGCTTGGGCGCGGTGCGCACCGGCGGTGCCGGCGGCGCGGGCGGCGCCGGCGGTGCTTCCACCATGGGTGCGGCCGGCTCGATGCGCACCGGCGGCTGCGGCGGCGGCGCCACCGGCGTGGTGGTGATCACCGGTGCGGGCACCGGCGGCGGCGCCACCTGCACCTCGGGCGGCGGCACGAACGACGGCGGCGGCGGCGCGCTGCGCCGCGGCGGGGGCGGCAGCCGCGGCGGCGGTGGGGGCGGCGGCGGTTTGGCCTCTTCGATGATCATCGTCTCGATCGGTGCGTGCACCACCTCGACCACCTTGCGCGACAGGCCATAGACCAGCGCCGCGCCCAGCGCCACGTGCAGCGCCACCACCAGCGACAAGCCGATCAGGTGCTTGCCGAAGCGGCGCTGCTGCTGGGCGTAATCCACTGCAAGTCTCGTTCGCGCGCATCGCACCGGTGGGGCGCGTGCTGCCGATGATCGCGCTGCCGCGCCGCCACGCCGGGGCCGGCAGCATCGTCGGGAAGGCCGGCACTATAGCGCGGCCGCTGCGGCCCGGGCCCGGGCGGACACAGCGCGCACTCAGGCGCGGCAGATGGCCGGCAGCAGCTCGCCGATCGGCCCGCGCAGCAGCAGCGCGGCCAGCGCGTCCAGCGGTGTGGCCTGGTCGTTCAGGATCAGCACGCGCGCGCCGGCGCGGTGCGCCACTTCGACGCAGCCGGCCACCGGCCAGACCTGCAGCGTCGAGCCCACCGCGAGCATCAGGTCGGCTTCGCCGGCGGCCTGCATCGCGCGCTCGATCACCTCGGGCACCAGCGGCTGGCCGAAGGAGATGGTGTCGCTTTTCAGGATGCCGCCGCACAGCAGGCACGGCGGGTCGGCCTCGCCGTCGCGCACGCGCTGCAGCACCTCTTGCATCGCGCCGCGCCAGCCGCAGCTCCAGCACATGCAGCGGCGCATCGTGCCGTGCACTTCGATCACGCGTTCGGGCGCATTGCCGGCGCGCTGGTGCAGCTCGTCGATGTTCTGCGTGATCAGCGCGTGCAGCTTGCCGCGCCGCTCCAGCGCCACCAGCGCCAGGTGGCCGCGGTTGGGCTGCGCCTGCCAGGCGCTGTGCCCCAGGCGCGCCTGCCACGCGGTGCGGCGCACCTCGGGCTCGGCCAGGTAGTGCTGCAGCGTGGACAGCTTCTCCGCCGCCGGGTTGCGTGTCCACACGCCTTGCGGCCCGCGAAAGTCGGGGATGCCCGAGTCGGTGGAGATGCCGGCGCCGCTGAGCACGACGATGCGCTGCGCGGCGTCGATCCAGCCACGCGCGAGCTGCAGGTCGACGGGCGATGGCATCATCATTCGATCATAGCCAGCACCGCCGTGCTTGCCGTCAGCGGCCGGGCGGCGGCGCGACCGGAGCCCGCATGGACAAGGCACTGCAAGGCAAGGTGGCGCTCATCACCGGGGCCGGCTCGGGCATCGGCCGTGCTTCGGCGTTGTTGTTCGCCGCCGAAGGCGCGCGGCTGGTGTTGGCCGACACCACCGCAGCCGTGCACGACACCGCGCGCGCGGTACAGCAAGCCGGCGGCGCGGCCGGCGCGCTGCAACTCGACGCCGGGGTCGAGGCCGACGTCGCGCGGCTGGTGGCCACGGCCTTGTCGGCGCACGGCCGGCTGGACGTGGCCTTTGCCAACGCCGGCATCTCCGGCGGCCTGGCCGGCATCTTCGACACCACGCCCGAGCACTTCACCGAGGTGCTGCGCGTGAACCTGATCGGGCCGTGGCTGCTGGTCAAGCACGCCGGCAAGGCCATGGCCGACGCCGGGCGCGGCGGCTCGATCGTGTGCACCGCGTCGGTGGCCGGGCTGCGCTCCGGTGCCGGCGGGCCGGCCTATTCGGCGTCCAAGGCCGGCTTGATCAACCTGGTGATGGTGGCGGCGCAGCAGCTGTGCGAGACGAATGTGCGCGTCAATGCGCTGTGCCCGGGGTTGACCGAAACCGGCATGACGCGGCCGGTGTTCGACCTGGCCCGGGACAAGGGCGCCGCGCACAAGCTGGGCCGGCTCAACCCGCTGCGCCGCGCCGCGCAGCCCGAGGAGCTGGCGCAAGCCGCGCTGTTCCTGGCCTGCGAGCGCTCCAGCTACGTCAACGGCCAGGCGCTGGTGGTCGACGGCGGGCTGTCCAGCTCGCACCCGGTGACGCGGCAGCTGACCGGGCACACCGCCGTATAGCGGCAGCGCCGCGTTGGCGGTGTGGCGGCACCACCGCGCTGGCGGTGTGGCGGCACCACCGCGTTGGCGGCCTACGCCGCCGCGTCGCGGATGCGGCGTGCCTCGAAGTAGAAGCGTTTGTCGTGCGCCTCGCCCATGGAAAAGGCCTTGCGCGGCAGCGGGCCGTGCAGCAGCACGCGGCGCAGCAACTCGCTCTTCGGCACGGTGGCCAGGTGCAGCCCGATCTGGCCCGCTTGCTGGCCCAGGCGTTCGAGCACGTCGTCGCCGTGCACGTAGTCGACTTGCGCCGCGCCGCCTGCGGCGATGAAGGCGTCGACGAAACCCTGCAGCGTGCCCACCGGCAATGGCGAGGGTGCATCGGCGATCTGCGCCACCGTGAAATGTGCGCCCGGCCCGACGATGCCGAAGGCCTGCTGCGGCGTGGCCGCCGCCTGCACCATGGTTCGCATGGTCTGGGCATCGCCCACCTCGCGCAGGCGCAGCTTGGAGCCGAAGCGCTCGGCCAGCGCCGCGCGCAGGTCGCCCCGCACGCCGAACAGCAGCCGGTGGATCGGCTCGAAGGCCAGCGCCTCGTCGTGGATGTTGACCACCTCGACCAGCGCATGGCGGCTCGGATGGTCGGGCCCGAGCACCTCGCGCGACTGCTGCCAGATCGCCTTGGCCGTGGCCAGCGAATGGTTGCCGTCGCCGACCGCGAACAGCATCGGCGCGGTGCCGGGCGGCACCGCGCAGCGCGCGGCAAAGGCCTGCGGCTCGATCAGCGCGCGCAGCGTGCGCTGCAGCGCGGCGGCCTGCGCCGCAGCGATGGCATAACCGCGCAGATGGCCGCCGCCGGCCATCAGCTCGGTGTCGTACAGCGGCGCAAGGTGTTCGCGCGCGGCGGCGATCGGCTCGATCACCGTGCGCTGTGCATCGTCGATCAGCACCAGGATGTGCGGCAGCTCGAGCTCGGCGCCGCGGCGCACTTCGATGCGCGGTGCCAGGCGCTCGACGATGGTGCCTTCGGTGGGGCGGATCAGGCTGGTGGACGCGGGGCTGAAGTCGTAGTGCTCGAGGTCCAGTTCGAGCATCAGCCCGCGCCGCGTGCCGTGCACGGTGCGGCGCTCGACCAGTACCGCACCGTCGTGCGGCACGAGCAGGCCCTCGTGCAGATAACGCCGCATCGTGGCCTGGATGCGCGCGATGCGCTGGGCCGCATCGTCCGCACCCAGGTAGGCCTCGGGGAAGATCAGGTGCAGCGTCGACGGCGCGGCGCCGACTTCGTCTTCGAGTTGCCGCCAATACTCGGGCTCGGCGGTGTACTGGTCGCAGGCCACCACCGCCCACTTGCGCAGCTCGATGCCCGGCCGCGGCAGGTACAGCCTGGGCAGCCTGAATACGCCGCCGATGTCGGGGCTGGGCGTTGCCGGTGTCGTGCTCATGGGGCGGCTCAGCGCGCGGCCAGGCCGGCCAGCCGCTGGTGGATCAGGGCATCGGCCTGCGCCATGATGCGCTCGATCAGTTCCTTGACGCTCGGCACGTCGCGGATCAGCCCGGCCACCATGCCGCACGACCACACGCCGGCGTCCATCGCGCCTTCCTTCATGATCTTCGGGTACACGCCTGCCACCTGTTCGATGATGTCCTCGAACTTGATGGCCGCACCGAGCCGGCGCTCCTTTTCCAGCAGCGCGTCGGCGGCGGCGTTGCGCAGCACGCGCTCGGTGTTGCGCAGCGCTCGCATCACCAGCCGCGTGTCGAGTTCGCTGGCCGCGACCAGGGCCTGCTTGACGTTGTCGTGGATCGGCGCTTCCTTCGTCGCCATGAAGCGCGTGCCCATGTTCATGCCTTCGGCGCCCAGCGCCAGCGCCGCCACCAGCGAACGGCCGTCGGCCATGCCGCCGCTGGCGACGAACGGGATCTTCAGCTCCTCGGCCGCGCGCGGCAGCAGGATGAAGTTGGGCACGTCGTCCTCGCCGGGGTGGCCGCCGCATTCGAAGCCGTCGACGCTGACCGCGTCGCAGCCGATGGCCTCGGCCTTCAGGCTGTGGCGCACCGAGGTGCACTTGTGGATCACCTTGACGCCGGCTTCGTGCAGCCCGGGCAGCCACTGCTGCGGGTTGTTGCCGGCGGTCTCGACGATCTTCACGCCGCCGTCGACGATGGCTTTGATGTAGCCCGGGTAGTCGGGCGCCTTCACCACCGGCAAAAAGGTCAGGTTCACGCCGAAGGGCTTGTCGGTCATGTCGCGGCAGCGGCGGATCTCCCGCGCCAGGTGCTCGGCGCTGGGCTGGGTCAGCCCGGTGAGGATGCCCAGCCCGCCGGCGTTGGACACGGCGGCCGCGAGTTCGGCGAAGCCCACGAAATGCATGCCGCCCTGGATGATCGGGTGCTCGATGCCGAACAGTTCGGTGATGCGGGTCTTCATGGGGTGCGGTTCCTAGGCGGTGGATGACGAAGCGGCCATTCTGGACGATCGTGCCGGGGGCCCATCGACGTCCTCGACGCCCGCGTGACGCCCGCGCGACGCCGGGGGTGCGGCGCCACGCGCGAGCGCGGCCGGGCCGATTGCGTCATGATCGTCGCGCTTTCGTGGAGACCCGCATGATCCGAATGCTCGTGAGCGCGCTGCTGCTGGCGCTGAGCGCGTCCGCCATGGCGCAGACCGCGCCCCACTGCCCGCCGCTGCTGCAGCAAAGCTTCGACCGGCTGCAGGACGACCAGCCGCAGCCGCTGTGCCAGTACGCCGGCAAGGTGCTGCTGGTGGTCAATACCGCCAGCTACTGCGGTTTCACGCCGCAGTACGAGGGGCTCGAGGCGCTGCATGCCCAATACGCGCCGCGCGGCCTGGTGGTGATGGGCTTCCCGTCCAACGACTTTGCACAGGAGCCCGGCAACAAAGAACAGATCGCCGAGCTGTGCTTCAACACTTACGGCGTGAAGTTCCCGATGTTTGCCAAGACGCACGTCAAGGGGCCGCAGGCCAATGCGCTGTTCGCCGCGCTGGCGCAGGCCACCGGCAAGGCGCCGGCATGGAACTTCCACAAGTATCTGGTCGACCGCCGGGGTCAGCCGGTGGCGGCCTTCGGCAGCCGCGTCGCGCCCGACGATGCCAGCCTGCGCGCGGCGATCGAGAAGGCGCTGGACGCGCGCTGAGGCTTCGACGCGGGGCCGCGTGAACCCTGCGGCCCCGCGCGGCTGGCAGCGGGCGAGCCTGCCGGGCGGCTTCGCCTTCGGCCTGGGCCCGGGCCCGGGCATCTTGCACAGGGTCTGACCCGCGCAAGCTGCCGGGCTTGCTCGGCCTGGCCGGCGCTCAGGGGCCGCGCTGCCTGGTTGGGCCGCCGCGCAGCGCGTCGCGCGCGCGCAGCATCGCCGCGGGGTCGTCGCTGATGATGCCTTGCACGCCGCCATGCCACAGCGCCAGCGCCTCGGCCGGGTGATTGACGGTCCAGACGTGAATCACCGTGCCGCTGCCGCGCAAGCTGCGCGCCAAGGCGGCGATCGGCACCGGCAAGCCGTGCCAGCGCGGCGGAATGCACAGCGCCTGCACGTGTCTTGGTGCGGCGTGCAGGCGCAGCAGGGCCGCGGGCAACAGCGCCGCCACGTCGCGCGTGCAGGCGCCCAGCGCAAAACCCGCGCCGCGCAACGGCCGCGTGCAGCGGGCGTCGAAGCCGGCGACGACGATGCGCCGCTGGATGCCGTGGCGGCGCACGGCCGCGCGCAGCGGCTCGGTCGCGGCCGGTGTCTTCAGCTCGACGATGCACGGCAGCTCGCGCGGCAGTGCCTCCATCACCTGGTCGAAGCTGCGGATGCGCACGCCGCGGCCGCGCCACGGAAAGCCGGTGCCGCCGTCCGGCGTGAACTTCGCCCCGGCGTCCAGCTGTTGCAGCTCGGCCAGCGTCAGCCGCTCGAGCTCGCCGTGGCCGTCGGTGGTGCGTTCGAGCGTGGCGTCGTGGAACACCACCAACTGGCCGTCGCGCGACAGGCGCAAATCGAACTCGAGCGCGTCGGCGCCCAGCGCCACCGCCTCGGCAAAGGATTCGAGCGTGTTCTCCGGCGCATGCGCGCGGTTGCCGCGGTGGCCGATCACCGGGCGCGCCAGCGGGTCGAGCAGGATCACGCGGCGTTCACCATGGCGGCGCCGATCGCGCTGCGGGCCTGCGGCGGGCAGCGCCCGGCGCTACTGCGCGGTCCAGCCGCCGTCCACCGGCAGCGCCACGCCGGTGATGCCGGCGGCGGCTTCGCTGCACAGGAAGACGGCGACGTCGCCGATGCGCTCGGGCGGCAGCAGCGTCAGGTTCGGCTGCTTCTCGCGCAGCAGATCGCGCACGCCGGCGGCGCGGTCGCCGCCGTGCGCGGCGGCGCGCGCGGCGATCTGCGGCTGGATCAGCACGGTGTCGGTCCAGCCCGGGCAGATGCAGTTCACGGTGATGCCCTGTGGGGCCGTCTCCAGCGCCACGCCCTTGCTCATGCCCACCAGCCCGTGCTTGGCCGCCAGATAAGCCGCCTTGTTCACCGAGGCCACCAGCCCGTGCACCGAGGCGATGTTGACGATGCGCCCCCAGCCGCGCTCGCGCATGCCGGGCACCGCGGCCTTCATGGTGTGGAAGGCCGCCGACAGGTTGATGGCGATGATCGCGTCCCAGCGCTCGGTGGCGAAGCCATCGATCGGCGCGGTGTGCTGGATGCCGGCGTTGTTGACCAGGATGTCGATCGGCGCCAGCGCCTGCGCGGCGGCGCCGACCAGGCCGGCGGCTTCGCCGGTGCGGGCGAGGTCGGCGCGCACGTAGGCACTGCGCGTGGGCAGTTGCGCCGCGATCGCCGCGCCCTGCGCCGCGTCCTCGATGCCGTGCACCACCACCTGGGCACCCGCTTGCGCCAGGGCCCGGGCGATGGCCAGCCCGATGCCCTGCGTCGATCCGGTGACGAGTGCGGTGCGGCCTTGCAGCATGGAAGCTCTCCTTGGGGGTGCGCGGCCATCGGCGATGCGCTGCGCGCTGCGGCTGGCGGCTGCGCCGCAGGCGGTGCGTTTGCAGCGCAGCCGGCGGCGTGTGCGGCTCGGTGCTCGGGCATCGGGGCTCGCAGCCAGCCGTGCCGGCGATTCTAGGCGGCGGGTGCGGCGCGCCAGCCGCTGCTCGGGCGCCGCGCGACCGGTCCAGCGGACGCGTTCAGTACACGCTGGGCAGGAAGCTCACGCGCTGCGAAGGCTCCAGCGCCCAGCCGTCGCCGGCCAGGCGGTTCATCGCCTGCAGGATCTGCGACTTCAGCGCCAGCGCCGGCACGATGTCCATTGCCGCGAAGCCGGGTTGCTCACGCAGCTTCAGCACGCGCCCGGGGCGGTCGACGGCGGCCACCAGGCGTGGCCCATCGAGCATCAGCGGCAGCATGCGGTGGCTGATCGCCAACGGCCGCGGCAGGCGCGCCAGGGCCTGCGGCTGCAGCGCGAAGCGCTGCAGGTCGACGAAGGGATAGCCCATCTTGTGCGCCAGCGCGGTCTGCAGGTCGGTGCGCGACACCAGCCCGGCGCCCACCAGCGCCTCGCCCAGCGGCGTCTTGCCGTCCAGGCCTTGCAGCGCGCGCTCGAGCTGCGCCGGTGTCAGCAGCCCCAGCGCCAGCAGCGACTGGCCCAGCGGGATCACGGCCTGACGCCCCTGCCGCGCCAACGCATCGAGCAGCGCGGCCGGGCCGGCGATCCAGTGCCGCGCGGCGAGTTCCTCGACCGAGGCGCCGAACTCGCAGCGGGTGTAGGCGCTGCGCGGCACGAAGACGCGGCACAGCGCGCCGCTCGCGCCGCTCGCGCCGTTCGCGCCGTTCGCGTCGTTCGCGCCGTTCGCGCCGGCGTGCCCGTCGCCCGCCAGCGGGCTGAACAGATACAAGCCTTCGCTGGCCTCGACATGGCCGGCGGTGCGCCCGGTGATCGGCGCGGCGTGGGCCGGCGCTGCGCTCGGTGGGCCGACCCACTGCAGGGTGTAGTCGCGCTCCTGGGCCGCGGCGCTGGCGCGCTCCTTGGGGGTACCGCTGGCGCGCGCCGTGCGCGCCAGCGGCACGCGCAGGCTCAGGCGGCGCAAGTTGGCAAAGGCGAGAGAGGCGTGCGGTGCGTCGGGCGCGGCGCGAAACACCAGCCGTCGTTTGGCCGGGTCGAAGTCGAGCATGTCGCCTTGCAGGCACTGGCCGGTGCGGGTCTCGATGCGGCAAGGCTGCGGCGTTCCCAGCGCCGGCACAGCAGCGTAGCGGCGCGGGTCGCCCGGCGGCATCGGCCACTGCCACTCGGGTGCGTCGTCGAATTGCAGGGTCGGGAAGGGGTCGGCGGAATCGGACACGGGGGCTTGGGCGGGCTTCACGATCGGGCGTACGGCACGCACGCGGCATGCCTGTGGGTCGGATATCGGCAGCGTAGGTCCTGCGCCGCCGCGGCCCGCGTGAAGCCGTGCACGGCCGCCGGCATCGTTGCAGTTGCTCACCGAAATCGCCCGCGGCAACGGCCGTCGCGCCGCGCGGTCCGGCCGGCGCCGCAGCGCAACCCCCTGGATCGGGTGGTGGTGTACGCGGGCGCGGCCTGACACACTGCGCGCCGCTGCGGCGCCGGTCATCGGCCATCACATCGGGCGGCCCACATGACACTGCATCAACTCAAGGGCAAGTACGCGAGCCTGAGCAACCAGATCGACGCGCTGGCCGCGCAGGGCGGGGGCAACGAGGCGGCGCTGCTGCGGCTGCTGCACGAGCTCGACGAGGTGCATCGCGCGCTCAGTGCCCTGCGCCTGCGCACCTTTGCTGCGCCGACGTTGCGCGACGCGGTGCCGATGCCGCACGCGATGTGGCCGCTGCTGGCCGGTTGATCGGCTGATCGGCCGTTGCGGCGGGCCCGGCGGCGGGCCGAAGCGGTCGAAGCGATGCATGCGCTGGCTACACTGCCGGCGTTCGATCGCGGGCCGCTTGCCCGCCTGAAGGATCCGGCATGACCGTCTACCAAGCCCTGCAGCGCCGGCGTTCGGTGCGCGACTTCCTGCCCACGCCGGTGTCGGGTGAGCTGATCCGCCGCGTGCTCGAGGCCGCCACGCGCGCGCCCTCGGGCGGCAACGTGCAGCCCTGGCACATCGACGTGGTCGGCGGCCAGCGGCTGGACGAGCTGAAGGCGATCATGCAGCGCCGGCTGCGCGAGGTGGCCGAAGGCGGGCCGCCCGACCCGCTCGACTACGACATCTACCCGCACAACCTGTGGCCGCCGTACCGCGACTACCGTTTCCAGCTCGGCGAGCAGATGTACGCGACGATGGGCATCGGCCGCCAGGACAAGCCGGCGCGGCTGCGCTGGTTCGCCCGCAACTACGAATTCTTCGGCGCGCCGCTGGCGCTGTTCTGCTCGATCCACCGCGGCATGGGGCCGCCGCAGTGGTCGGACCTGGGCATGTACCTGCAGTCGGTGATGCTGCTGCTGACCGAAGAGGGGCTGGACAGCTGCCCGCAGGAAGCCTGGTCGGTGTACCCGAAGACCGTGGGCGACTTCATCGGGCTGCCGCCCGAGCGCTTGCTGTTCTGTGGCATGTCCATCGGCCATGCCAACCCCGGGCACCCGGTCAACGCCCTGCGCTCCGAGCGTGCCGGGCTGGAGCAGATCGCGCGGTTCCACGGCATCTGATTGCGCCGTCACGGCCGTCACGGCCAGCCGCGGCCTTCAGCCGTCGTTGGCGGCCTCGCGCGGCAGGAAGTGCGTGCCCTCGGCCAACGGCGCATGGCGGTAGCTGGCCGGCGTGCGGCTGAGCTTGACCGGTGCGCCGATGCCGCGGTAGCCGCCGGGCAGCTCCACCACCATGCCGCGGTGGCGCGTGTGCGGGTGCTGCAGCGCGGCGCTGACCGACAGCACCGGCGCGCAGGGCACGCCGGCGGCCACCAGCACGTCGGCCAGCTTCGGCCCGTCGTGCGCGGCGAGCAGCGTTTCCAGCTCGGCCTTCAGCGCGACGCGGTTCACCGAGCGCGCGCCGGCGCTGGCATAACGTTCGTCATCGGCCAGCGCGGCAGCGCCCAGGTGCCGGCACAGGATCTTGAACTGCCGGTCGTTGCCCACCGCCAGGAAGATCGGCTCGGTGGCGGTGGCCACGCTGTCGTAGGGGTAGATGTTGGGGTGCGCGTTGCCGGTGCGCTGGCCCTCGCGGCCGTCCATGAACCAGTTGGCGCCGTGCGGGTGCAGCAGCGACAAGCCCGAGTCGTACAGCGCGGCTTCGACGAACTGGCCGCGGCCGCTGCGCTTGCGCTCGTGCAGTGCCAGCAGCACGCCGATCACCGCGTTCAGCCCGGTGACCATGTCGACCACCGGCAGCCCCACGCGCAGCGGCTCGCCGCCGGCCTCGCCGTTGACGCTCATGATGCCGTTGAGTGCCTGCAGTGCGGCGTCGTAGCCGGGCAGCCCGCCCAGCGGTCCGTCGGCACCGAAGCCGCTGACGCGGCAGTGGATCAGCCGCGGAAAACGCTGGCTCAAGGCGTCGTAGCCGATGCCCCACTTCTCGAGCGTGCCGGTCTTGAAGTTCTCGACCAGCACGTCGGCGTCGGCCAGCAGCTTCATCAGCTCGGCGCGGCCGGCGTCGGCGGTCAGGTCCAGCCGCATCAGCCGCTTGTTGCGGTTCAGCCCCATGTAGTAGGAGGCCACGCCGTCCTTGAACGGCGGGCCCCAGGTGCGGGTGTCGTCGCCTTGCGGCGGCTCGACCTTCAGCACGTCGGCGCCGTGGTCGCCGAGGATCTGCCCGCAGTATGGCCCGCCGAGGATGCGCGACAGGTCGACGACGCGGATGCCGGCCAGCGCGCCGGTGTTGGGGATGCTGCTCATGATGGTGCGGCTCCTTCAGTCGATCAACGCACCCGAGCTCTTCACCACCGCGCGCCACTTCGGCACCTCGGCCTGGATGAAGGCGCCGAGCTGCTCGGGCGAGGTGTTCGGCGCGAATTCCAGCCCCTGCGCCCGCAGCGTCTTGCGCACCCCGGGCTGCTCGAGCGCCTCGGCGAAACCCTGGTTCAGCTTGGCGATCACGTCCTTGGGCGTGCCCGCGGGCACCACCAGGCCGAAGAACACCGACACGTCGAAACCGGGGAAACCCTGCTCGGCGATGGTGGGCACATCGGGCAGCACCTGCGAGCGCTCCTTGGTGGTCACGCCCAACGTGCGCAGCTTGCCCGCCTGGATGTGCGGCAGCGCGGTCAGCACGTCGGTGAAGGTCATCGTCACCTGGCCGCCGAGCAGATCGTTCAGCGCCGGGCCGGTGCCCTTGTAGGGGACGTGGATGATGTCGGTGCCGGCGGCGTTGTTGAACATCACGCCGGCCAGGTGCGACGACGCACCGTTGCCCGACGAGGCATAACTCAGCTTGCCCGGGTTGGCCTTGGCGTAGGCCACCAGCTCCTTGATGTTCTTCGCCGCAATGGCCGGGTTCACCACCAGCACGTTGGGCAGGTGCCCCAGCTGCAGCACCGGCGCGAAGCTCTTGATCGGGTCGTAGCCGATCTTGCGGTACAGGCTGACGTTGATCGCCAGCGGCCCCGAGGTGCCGAAGAGCACGGTGTGGCCGTCCTTGTCGGCACGCGCCACGGCTTCGGCGCCGATGTTGCCGCCGGCGCCGGCCTTGTTCTCGACGATCACCGGCTGGCCGAGCTTGACCGCGGCGGCCAGCGTGCGCGCCATCGCGTCGGTGGGCCCGCCGGGGGCGAAGGGCACCACCAGCATGATCGGCTTGGTCGGGAAGTCGGCGGCCATCGCGCAGGTGGCGAGGCCGGCGAAACTGAAGATGGCGCTGCCTAGCAGCGCCAGCGGGGTGAGGATTCTCAAGCTTGTCTCCTGGCTGGACTTGTACGGAATAGCTTGCAGGCAACGGCCCGGCCGGGCCGTTGCATTTGCCGTTGCAGTTGCATCAGAGCAGGTTCACCGCCTTCACCTCGGCGTCGTCGTGACTCGAGTCGAGCAGCGGTGCGATCCAGCCCGGCTCGACCTCGTCGCCGCCCAGCGGATCCTGCGGCAGCATGCGCTGGCGCAACACCAGCTGCGCCAACTGCATGCGCCGTGCCG
This sequence comes from uncultured Rubrivivax sp., assembly GCA_964477985.1. Lineage (GTDB taxonomy): Bacteria > Pseudomonadota > Gammaproteobacteria > Burkholderiales > Burkholderiaceae_C > Rubrivivax. The sequence continues at coordinate 12,605 of CAYZGL010000063.1, forward strand.
AAGCGATCTGGCCGGCTTCCCAGGCCATCGCCACCGCGGTCGTCAGGTGGTACAGCGACGAGCCGACCTGGCGTGCGAAGGCATCGCCGTCGGCGCGCATCTCGGCCACGACCCCGGCGCGCTGCAGCGTGCGCTGCATTGTCTTGTCGAACACCTGGCGTGCGCCGGCGTGCATCGTCGTGGCGTCGAGCAGGCCGCGCAGGTGCTGCTGCAGCACCGGCAGCGAGCCCTCGCGGCGGATGGCGCGCAGCACGTCGAGGGCCACGATGTTGCTGGTGCCTTCCCAGATCGAGCCCAGATGCGCGTCGCGCACCAGCCGCGGATCGGCCCAGTCCTCGATGTAGCCGCAGCCGCCGCGCACCTCCATCGCATCGCCGGTGACCTTGCGCGCGTCGCGCGTGGCGCGGAACTTGATCAAGGGGGTGAGGATGCGCACCAGCGCATAGGCGTCCTTTTCGCCGGCGTCGGAGCGGCGCAATGCGTCGGCGGTCTGGAACACCATGGTGCGAGCCTGCTCGGTGGGCAGCATCAGCTTGAGCAACTGGCGGCGCATCAGCGGCATCTGCACCAGCTTGCGCCCGAAGGCCTCGCGCTCGCGCGCGATGAACAGCGCCTCGCTCAGCGCGCGGCGCATCAGCCCGGCGGCGCGCACGCCGTTGGACAGCCGCGAGTTGTTGACCATGTCGGCCATCTGCTGGAAGCCGCGGCCGGCCTGGCCGACCAGGTAGGCACGCGCGCCGTTCAGGCTGATCTCGCCGCTGGCCATCGAACGCGTGCCCAGCTTGTCCTTCAGCCGGATGATGCGGTAGGCGTTGGTGCTGCCGTCGGGCAGCGTGCGCGGCAGCAGGAACAGCGACACGCCCTTCAGGCCGTGCGAAGCGCCGTCGATGCGCGCCAGCACCATCGCCAGGCCGGCGTCGGGGTTGGAGCAGAACCACTTGTCGCCGTAGAGCTTGTAGGCGTCGCCGTCGGGCGTGGCGGTGGTGGCGGTGGCGCCGACGTCGGAGCCCGCGCCTTGTTCGGTCATGAACATCGCGCCTTGGTACAGGTCGTCGAAGGTCTGCGTGGTCAGCATCGGCAGGTAGCGCTCGATCAGCTCGGGCGTGCCGTACTTGCGCAGCGTGCGCGTCAGCGAATCGGTCATCGACAGCGGGCAGCACAGCCCGAATTCGGCCTGCACGAACAGGTAGGTCAACGCGTACTTGGCGGCCGCCGGCAGCGGCGCGTCATGGCCGAACACGCCGGCGCGGTGCGACATCGCCGCCAGCCCGTATTCGCTGAAGGCGTAGCGCTCCATCTCGACGTAGGCCGGGTGCTTGACGATGCTTTGCGCGTCGATGCCGCTGCGCGTGCGGTGGATCAGCTCGGGCGGGTTCTTGTCGGCCGTCTGCGCCAGCGTATCCAACACGCCGCCGGCCAGGCCGCCGAGCTGCTGCAGCTTGGGCTTCAACAGCTCGAACACCGCTGCCGGCAGGTACAGCGGCAGCAGCCGCGCGAAGTCCGGGTCGCTGTCGTACAGGTTCACGCCGTGCTGGTCGGGAACCGGATGGTCTTGGTCGTGCGCTTGCGTGTGCTCGGTGCTCATGCTCGTCTCCTTGGGTGCGGCGGCGGGGTTGCGGGCAGTATGCGCGGCGGGGCAATATGGGTCCAATTCAACTTTCGGCTCAGTCCATACAGCATCCAAATCGCCATGGAGTTCCGTCACCTGCGTTATTTCGTCGTGCTGGCCGAGGAGCTGCACTTCGGCCGCGCGGCGCAGCGCCTGGCCATCACGCAGCCGCCGCTGTCGCTGAACATCCAGCAGCTCGAGGCCTCGCTGGGCGTGCGGCTGTTCGAGCGTGACAGCAAAGGGGTGCGGCTGACCGCCGCCGGGCAGGCGTTTCGCGCGCAGGCGCTGGCGCTGCTGGCGCAGGCCGAACAGGCGCGGGCTTTGGCGCGCGGCATCGACGCCGGGGTGATCGGGCGGCTGCGCGTGGGTTTCGTCGGCTCGGTGCTGCTGCGTGGGCTGCCGCAGTGGCTGGCCGCGCACCAGGCCGAGCACCCGGGCATCCAGATCGCGCTGGCCGAGCTGAACTCGCAAGCGCAGATCGACGCGCTGCTGCGCGACGAACTCGAGCTGGGCTTCGTGCACACGCCGCACGTGCCGGCGCCGCTGCGCTCGCAGCTGGTGCACAGCGATGCCTTCATGGCCTGCGTGCCGGCAGCGCATGCGCTGGCGCGGCGCCCCGAGCTGTCGCTGCTGGATCTGCGCGACGAAGCCTTCGTGCTGTTCTCGCGCCGCGACTCGCCCGACTACCACATGCGCATCGTGCAGATGTGCGGCGCGGTGGGCTTCCACCCGAAGGTGCGCCACGAGGTGCGGCACTGGCTGTCGGTGGTGGCGCTGGTGGGCCAGGGCATGGGGGTGTCGGTGGTGCCCGAGCCGCTGCAGCGCTCGGGCATCGCCGGTGCGGTGTTCAAGCCGCTGGCCGAGCACGTGCCGCCGTCGCCGGTGCATCTGGTGTGGCGCGGCGGCAGCGAGCAGCCGGCGCGCGATCAGTTCGTGCAGCGTGTGCTGGCGGCGCCTTGATGGCGGCGGCGCCGCGCAGCGCTCAGCCGGGAATGTCTGGCTCGACCAGCTTGGCCAGTTGGGCCAGCGATTCCTGCCAGCCCAGGCAGCACATCTCGAGCGGAATCACCTCGGGGATGCCGGCCTGCTCGATGCGCAGCTCGGTGCCCCAGCTCACTGGCTGCAGCGCCACCGTCACCTGCAGTTCGCCGGGCAGATTCGGGTCGTCGAAGCGGTCGGTGCAGCGGATGCGCCGGTGCGGCAGCAGCTCGAGGTACTCGCCGCCGAAGCTGTGGCTGTGGCCGCTGCCGAAGTTGTGAAAGCTCATGGCGAAGCGGCCGCCCACGCGGGCGTCGAACTGCTGCACGGTGCAGATGAAGCCGTAGGGCGGCAGCCAGCGGGCCATCGCGTCGGCCTCGGTGAAGGCGCGGTAGAGCCTTTCGGGCGGGCAGCGCAGCACGCGGTGCAAGTGCACGGTACGTGCGGTTCGGTCGGCGGTCATGGGGGACTCCTTCGCGGCGGTGTCAGGCACGGCAGGGCGGACGGGACGGGCAGGGCATCGATGCGCGCCGCGCGCTCACTGCCAAAATCGGCGCATGTCCGCTCGCATCGCCGACCCAGCCGTGACGCCGCAGCTGCGCGACTGGATCGTCGCACAGGAGCGCGCCGGGCGCTCGCGTGAGGACCTCGTGCAGGCGATGTGCGCCAGCGGCTGGGACGCCGCCGTGGCGCTGCGCGTACTGCACGCCGTGATGGCGCCGTCCACCGAAGCATCCGCCGAAGCATCCGCCGAAGCAGCGGCTGCAGCAATGCCGACGCCACCGGCGCTGCCGGGGCCGCAGCTCGCCGGCGCCTGGGCGCTGCTGCCGCTGTGCGGGCGGCCGGTGCAGCGGCTGTTGAGCCTGCGCCAGCCGAAGCTCGCGCTGTTCGGCGGCTTTCTGGATGACGCCGAATGCGATGCGCTGGTCGCGCTGGCGCGGCCGCGCCTGGGGCGTTCGCGCACCGTGGCCGAGCGCCGCGGCGGCAGCGAAGTCAACGCCGCGCGCACCAGCGACGGCATGTTCTTCGAGCGCGGCGAGACGGCGCTGATCGATCGCATCGAGCAGCGCATCGCCGCGCTGCTGCACTGGCCGGTGCGGTGCGGCGAAGGGCTGCAGGTGCTGCGCTACGGGCCCGGCACCGAATACCTGCCGCACTTCGACTATTTCGATCCGGCACAGCCCGGATCCAAAGCCGTCCTGGCCCGAGGCGGCCAGCGCGTGGCCACGTTGATCATGTACCTGCACGCGCCGCAGCACGGCGGGGCGACGGTGTTCCCCGACGCCGGCATCGAAGTGGCGCCGGTGAAGGGCCACGCGCTGTACTTCGCCTACGAACGGCCGCACCCGTCGACCGGCACCCTGCACGGCGGCGCACCGGTGCTGGAAGGCGAGAAATGGGTGGCGACCAAGTGGCTGCGCGAGCGCGAATTCGCCTGACCCGATGCGGCTTCGATGCCGCCTCAACCCTGCCGCCGCCCCTGCTGCCGCCGCCCCTGCTGCCGCCACACCAGCGCGATCAACGCCAGCGCCGGCAGGTAGAACCAGTGCGGGCTCGGCGCGCCGCTGGGCACTTCGACGGCGGCCACGTCCCAGCCCGGCTCGAAGCCGCCGCGCCTGGCGCGCGAGCCGAACTTCACCGCACCGACCTGCACCGCATCACCCAGCGGCACCAGTTGCACGCCGGCTTCGGCCAGCCGCTTGCGGCCATCGGCACCGGCCGCACCCAGCTGCACCGCCACCGTCTTGGTGATGTCGTCGCCTTCGAGCGAAGTGCCGCGCAGGATCATCGCCAGCGTCGCGTCCGCCGGCGCATCGCGTGCGATGTCGAACACCTGTGCCGCCGGCATTTCGCGCGTCGGCGGCGTGAGCTGGTCCATGAAGAAGTCGGGGCGAAACAGCAGCAGCACCGCCAGCCCCAGCAGCGCCGTCTCCCACCAGCGGCACTGGATGCGAAACCAGCGCATCGTCACGGCGGCGAACATCAGCGTGGCCAAGGTGCTGGCCAGCACCACGCGCACCAGCTCGCCCGCGCCGTGGATGTCCAGCAGCAGCAACTGCGGGTTGAAGATCCAGATGAACGGCAGGATCACGGTGCGCAAGGCGTAGAGCGCACCCTGGATGCCGGTGGCGATGGCGTCCTCGCCGCTGATCGCCGCGGCAGCGAAGGTGGCCAGCCCCACCGGCGGCGTGATGTCGCCCATGATCCCGTAATAGAAGACGAACAGGTGCACGCCGATCAGCGGGATCACCAGCCCGCTGCGCGCACCCAGCTCCACCACCACCGGCGCCATCAGCGTGGCCACCAGCACGTAGTTGGCGGTGGTGGGCACGCCCAGCCCCAGCACCAGGCACACCGCGGCGATGAACAGCAGCATCGCCATCACGTTGCCCTGCGACACCAGCTCGACCAGCTCGATCATGCGCAGCCCGATGCCGGTGAGCGTGATGCCGCCGACGATGACGCCGGCCGTCGCCGTGGCCACGCCGATGCCGATCATGTTGCGTGCGCCGTCGTGCAGCCCCAGCACCATCTCGCCCAATCCGGCGCGCAGCGTGCCGCTGCGCGGCTGGCCGCGAAACAGCGCGGTCAGCCAGCGCTGCGTGCTCATCAACACCAGCAGCACGACGATGGCCCAGAACGCCGCCAGCGACGGCGACAGCTCGTCGACCATCAGGGCCCACACCAGCGTGCCGATCGGCAGCAGGTAGTGCAGCCCGGCCTGCACCGTGGGCCAGGTGTCCATCGCCTGCGGCTGCTCGATGTCGATGTCCTGCGGCAGGTCGGGGCAGCGTGCCGCGGTGCGCAGCGTCAGCAGGTACAGCGCGACCATGATCGCACCGATGGCGTAGGGCGCCGCCGCACCCAGCAGCGCCTTGGCCGCACTCAGCAGGTAATACAGCAGTGCGACCACGACGATGCTGCCCGCGAGGCCCAGGCCGAAGCGCAGCGCCTTGTGCTGCAGCGCGCGCGGCGCACGCTGCACGATCGGGCGCATGCCCAGCTTCAGCGCTTCCAGGTGCACGATGTAGAACAGCCCGATGTACGACAGCAGCGCCGGCAGCAGCGCGTGCTTGACCACCTCGCTGTACGGGATGCCGACGTACTCCACCATCAGGAAGGCCGCCGCGCCCATCACCGGCGGCATGATCTGGCCGTCCACCGACGACATGGTTTCGATGGCGCCGGCCTTGACGCCGCCGTAGCCGGCTTTCTTCATCAGCGGAATCGTGAAGATGCCGCCCGACACCACGTTGCTGACCGAGCTGCCGCTGATCATGCCGTTCAGCGCCGACGACACCACCGCCACCTTGG
>CAYZGL010000064.1:0-18454 GCA_964477985.1 uncultured Rubrivivax sp.
GCCGATCTTCATCGCCACCGGGTGCGTCGGCGTCTTCACGCCGTAGGTGCCGGCGTGGCCCGAGCAGCGTTCCACCGTGGTCAGCTCCAGCGGCACCCGGGTGGCGATCAGCTTGAACATTTCCTCGGTCTTGCGGCCGATCTTCTGCACCCGGGCGTGGCAGGGCACGTGGCAGCTGACCTTGCCCAGCGCGGCCTTGAAGTCCAGCTTCAGCAGCCCGTCCTTGTGGCGCGCCACCAGGTATTCGAAGGGGTCGAACATCGCGTCGCGCACCGCGGCCGTGTCGGCGCAGTCGGGGAACATCAACGGCAGCTCCTGCTTGAACATCAGCGTGCAGCTGGGCACGGCGGCAACGATGGCGTAGCCGTCGCGCGCATAACGCGCCAGCACCGGGATGTTCGCCGCCTTGTGCGCGGCCACGCCGTGCAGGTCGCCCAGTTCCAGCTTGGGCATGCCGCAGCACTTCTCCTTGTCGACCAGCACGTAGGGGATGTCGTTGTGCGCCAGCAGCTTCAGCAGGTCGTGGCCGATGCCGGGTTCGTTGTAGTTGACGTAGCAGGTGGCGAAGACCGCCACCTTGCCCGGCGTGCGCTCGCCGTTCGTCACCACCGTCGCCGCCGACTTCGGCGCGCTCCAGCGCAGCCGCCGCGACGCCAGCTCGGGCATCCAGGCGTCGGGGTGCACGCCCAGCACCGCATGCATGCCCTTGCGCGCGAGCCGGGTGCGGTTCACCGCATTGACCGTCTGCACCACCACCGGAATGCCGGCGAACTGGCCGTGCACGTCGGTGCTGGCCAGGAAGCGTTCGCCGCGCTTGACGCCGCCGTTGCGGAACTTGATCGCCTTGGCGCGCAGCATCAGGTGCGGGAAGTCGACGTTCCACGGGTGCGGCGGCGTGTACGGGCACTTGGTCATGTAGCACAGGTCGCACAGGTAACACTGGTCGACCACCTTCCAGTAGTCGGCCCGGGCCACGCCGTGCACCTCGCCGTCGGCGGTGGCGTCGACCAGGTCGAACAGGTTCGGGAAGGCCTGGCACAGGCTGACGCAGCGGCGGCAGCCGTGGCAGATGTCGAACACCCGCTGCATCTCGGCGAAGGCCGAGGCCGCGTCGACATAGCCGGGCTCCTGCCAGCCGATGGGGTGCCGGGTGGGGGCTTCGAGGTTGCCTTCGCGCATGGTGGGTGCCTCGCCGCTGTGGATCGTTGCTGTGGCAAAACCGAAACGAACGAGCGAACAAGCAAACAAGGGGCACCGGGCCCCTTGCTGCAGCGCTGCCGGGGCCGGCCCCCTCGCGTGTCAGTCCACGAACGCGTCCATCGCCTTTTGGTAGCGGTTGGCGTGCGAGCGCTCGGCCTTGGCCAACGTTTCGAACCAGTCGGCGATCTCGTCGAAGCCTTCGTCGCGCGCCGTCCTGGCCATGCCCGGATACATGTCGGTGTACTCGTGCGTCTCGCCGGCAATCGCCGCCGCCAGGTTCAGCCGGCTCGAGCCGATGGGCAACCCGGTGGCCGGGTCGCCCACGGCCTCGAGAAACTCCAGATGCCCGTGCGCGTGGCCGGTCTCGCCCTCGGCGGTGGAGCGGAACAGCGCGGCCACGTCGTTCTGCCCTTCGACGTCGGCCTTGTTCGCGAAGTACAGGTAGCGGCGGTTGGCCTGCGATTCGCCGGCGAAGGCATCCTTCAGATTCTGCTCGGTCTTCGATCCTTTCAAGCCCATCTCACTCTCCCGGTTGGTGAACGATCGATCCATCGCGCGGCGACGGCAGCGCAAACCCTAGCAACACGCGGTGCCCGGCGCAAGTGCCCGGTTTCAATGCCCTTGATAGCCTGCGACGATGCTGCGCCTGCACATGCACACGCCGCCCGCGGCCTCGGTCCGCGCTGCGCACCCCCACTCTGCGGCCGCTGCAGCCCGGGGTGGGCCGAAGCATGTCATGCGCGGCGCTGCCCACGCCGCCGATGCTAGAATTCCGCCGGTTTCGGGGGGGTAGCTCAGCTGGGAGAGCGCTGCGTTCGCAATGCAGAGGTCGGGAGTTCGATCCTCCTCCTCTCCACCATCCATAAGGGCTCGGAAATTCTCCGGGCCCTTTTTGTGCCTAGAACCATAACCTTGCCGATTCGGCACGGTTGTGCCTGCAGTTCCGGGCCGCAGTGATATGCCACCAGGCGGCGGTTCGTGTGTCGGGTGCAGGTTTCCCTGGGGGAAACGGCCAGCGCGGGGCCTGGACTGGGATTGCGGACCTTCGCCGTCTCCAGCCAGCTGGCCTGCAGTGACTTACAGACCTGCTCTTCCGTATTCGGGAAAGCCGTGCGCGGGGCGGAAAGTTGCGCTTGACGCTTGAGCTTGACGCTTGAAATAGTAGGCGCCGTTACGGCGGAACAGATCCTTCGGGACTGAACCGGCGCTGTGCGGATCGACCATGAGGTGGCGGCGGGTGGTGCATGCCGATACCATGGGGTTGCTTCCGTGAAGGCCATACGGCGCCCAAGGTAAGCAACCGGCAGGAAGCGCGCGCACCGGCGCAATGTCGCAACCGCGGACTGCTCCACCAGCTACGGCACCGAAGGCCCTTCGGGGTAGCACCGGCGGATCGAAAGACGGGTCGCAGAGAAAATAAAAAACCGTTGCAAATCAATGATTTACAACGGCTTCTCAGATCGATGGCGGAGTGGACGGGGCTCGAACCCGCGACCCCCGGCGTGACAGGCCGGTATTCTAACCAACTGAACTACCACTCCGCGTGGTTGCAACCGTCGCCGGCCGGACGCTTGCCCGACCCGCCAAGCCTTGCCATGCTTAGCGTCCCTTAGGGGATGCCCGGCCGATGGTGCGATCACCCCCGCCGGGCGTCCTCTATACGAGAAGCGCATACGACTTTCACTTTCAATGCGCAACACGCGATATCGCACATCGGAACTTGGAAGTTTAGCACACCGGTAGACGCTTCCATCCTGCCTTCGCCCCCAACCGCCGCCCTCCTCCTCCCGGTCGGCAGCGTGACCGCTGGGGCCGTCCCTTGTCCGGGCCCTGGAATCGACAAGCGGCGGGACATCATCGCTGGACGGGACCATGCTGAACCGAAGCCGGCCGCGGTTCGTCTGTGCTGGAGGTGGATGCCCATCGCACCCTCCTGAACGTGGCACTGCGCACCCCATCTTCAGCCCGTCGCACAGCCCACACGGCGTCGGCGCGAACCCAGCGCAACTGCCTGGCTCCGCTCGCGACCAGCGCGACCTGCAGTTCGTCGCCGGTCAGCCACGCGCCAAACAAGCCGCACGGCGCACACCAGCAGCGGCTGGCTGTCGGTGCGTCCGGTCGCAGTGTCCGGCGGTGCTGCCGGCGCGGTCGGCTCGGCGCCTATTGGCGAGGTGTCGGCTGCCTGCGTGGCGATCGCCGGCAGCGCCAGCGCCGCCGGTGACGCCGACGTCCTCCGACAGTCGGCGGGCGCCATCGGTGTGGCGCTTGTACGGCTTGCCCGCGGCCCTGGCGTTGCCGCAAGCCATGTCGGTCAATGGCATTCGTGCCCGCTCGAATCCGGCCTCGGGCGGGATGCCCCATGAAGAACCGGCCGATGCCCCCGAATGTGCCCCCAGTTCGTCGTGGATGGCAACGCATCGCAGCGAACCCCGGTGAACAGAAAAGCCCCTGATTTCAGGGGCCTACGTGCTGCTTCCGGACTTTGGCTGACCTTGGCAGATCACTTGCTGGCGGAGAGGGTGGGATTCGAACCCACGGTACGGGGTTACCGTACGCCTGATTTCGAGTCAGGTACATTCGACCACTCTGCCACCTCTCCGGGGTCACTTCGCATCGGTCGAAAGCGAGGACCGCATTGTAGTGCAGGCCTCGCCGCCGCAGATCCGGCCGCAATTTCGGTCCGCGATTCAGCCGGCGCGCAGTTCCTTCAGCCCGCCCATGTAGGGCCACAGCACTTCGGGCAGCGCGATGCTGCCGTCGGCGCGCTGGCCGTTTTCCAGCACGGCCACCAGCGTGCGCCCCACCGCCAGTCCCGAGCCATTGAGCGTGTGCACCAGTTCGGGCTTGCCCTGCGCGCTGCGCACACGCGTGTGCATGCGCCGCGCCTGGAAGGCCTCGCAGTTGCTGCACGAGCTGATCTCGCGGTAGGCCCCCTGCCCCGGCAGCCAGACCTCGAGGTCGTAGGTCTTGGCGGCCGCAAAACCCATGTCGCCGCTGCTCAAGGCCACCACGCGGTAGGGCAGCCGCAGCTTGCGCAGGATGGCCTCGGCGTGGCCGACCATCTGCTCGAGCGCCTCATAGCTGTGCTCGGCGTGCACGATCTGCACCATCTCGACCTTGTCGAACTGGTGCTGGCGGATCATGCCGCGCGTGTCGCGCCCGGCGCTGCCGGCCTCGGAGCGAAAGCACGGGCTGTGCGCGGTCAGCTTGATCGGCAGCGCGTCGGCGGGCAGGATCTGCTCGCGCACCGCGTTGGTCAGCGAGATCTCGCTGGTGGAGATCAGGTACTGCTCGGCTTGTTCCCCACTGCCGCCGCCCGCGCCGGCATCGCCGGCGCCGCCGCGGTAGACCCAGAACATGTCGCCCTTGAACTTCGGCAGCTGGCCGGTGCCTTCGAGGATCTCGCGGTTGACGATGTACGGCGCATAACACTCGGTGTAGCCGTGCTCGGCGGTGTGCACGTCCAGCATGAACTGCGCCAGCGCACGGTGCAGCCGCGCGATGCCGCCGCGCATGAAGCTGAAGCGCGCGCCGCTCAAGCGCGCGCCGGTGTCGAAGTCCAGCCCCAGCGGCGCGCCAAGGTCGACGTGGTCGCGCGGTGTGAAGTCGAAGGCGGCGGGCTCGCCCCAGCGCCGCACTTCGACGTTGGCCGATTCGTCGGCGCCCGGCGGCACACTGTCGTGCGGCAGGTTCGGCACGCCCATCAGCATGGCGTGCAGCTCGGCCTGGATGCGCTCGAGCGCGGCCGCGCCATCGTCCAGCTGGCCGGCGATGCCCGCCACCTCGGCCATCGGCGCGCTGGCATCCTGACCCTTGGCCTTGAGCTGGCCGACCTGCTTGCTCAGGGTGTTGCGCTTGGCTTGCAGCTCTTCGACGCGCGTTTGCAGCGCCTTGCGCTCGGCTTCGAGCGCTCGATAACGCGCGACGTCCAGAAAGGGCTGCGGCGACTTGCGCCGCTGCAGCCGGGCGACCACGCCGTCCAGGTCGCGGCGCAGCAGGTTGATGTCGAGCATGGGGGTTCCTCGTTGTCGGGCAATGCCGGCGCCACGCCGGCGCAGGGCGCGCTCAGCGGCCGTCGGCCGACCGCGCAGCCTCGAACTCGGCCATCGAGCGGTCGCCCAGGCCCAGCGGCAGCGGAAAGTGCACTTCCTCGGGCGTGCCAGGCAGCCGGCGCAGGCTCGAGGCGCCCAGTGCGCGCAGCCGAGCGATCACCTGCTGCACCAGGATGTCGGGCGCCGAGGCGCCGGCGGTCAGGCCGACGCGCGCGCGCCCTTCGAACCACTCTGGTTTCAGATCGTCGGCGGCATCGACCATGTAGGCCGGCGTGCCCAGCCTTTCGGCCAATTCGCGCAGCCGGTTGCTGTTGCTGCTGGTGGGGCTGCCGACGACGATGACCACGTCCACGCCGGGGGCGAGCAGCTTGACCGCGTCCTGCCGGTTCTGCGTGGCGTAGCAGATGTCCTGCTTCTTCGGTTCGCGCACCTGCGGAAAGCGGCGCTTCACCGCCGCCAGGATCTCGGCCGCATCGTCGACGCTGAGCGTGGTCTGCGTCACCACCGCCAGCTTCGCGCCGCGCGGCGCCACGCGCTGCACGTCGGCCACGTCCTCCACCAGGTAGATGCCCTCTTGCAGCTGGCCCATCGTGCCTTCGACTTCGGGGTGGCCCTTGTGGCCGATCATCACGAACTCGTAGCCTTCCTTGGCCAGCTTGGCGACTTCGACGTGCACCTTGGTCACCAGCGGGCAGGTGGCGTCGAAGATGCGAAAGCCCCGCGCCGCGGCCTCGTCGCGCACCGCCTTGGCCACGCCGTGCGCGCTGAACACCAGCGTCGCGCCCGGCGGCACCTCGGCCAGGTCCTCGATGAAGATCGCGCCGCGCGACTTCAGGTCGCCCACCACATAGGTGTTGTGCACGATCTCGTGGCGCACGTAGATCGGCGCACCGAACTTCTTCAGCGCGCGTTCGACGATCTCGATCGCGCGGTCGACCCCGGCGCAAAAGCCGCGCGGCTCGGCCAGCACCACTTCGTCGAGCTTGGCCGGCGCCATCACAGCACCCCGATCAGTTGCACTTCGAAGCTCACCGCGCGGCCCGCCAGCGGGTGGTTGAAGTCGAACAGCACCCAGTCGTCGCCGGCCTCGCAGACCACGCCGGCGTATTCGCCCACGGCGTCGGGCGTGGGAAAACGCACCACGTCGCCGCTGGCGTACAGCTCGTGCGGGTCGCCCAGCTCGCGCAGCAGGCTGCGTGCCACGCGCTGCAGCAGCTGCGGGTTGCGCTCGCCGAAGGCTTCGCCGGGCGCCAGCGTGAAGCGGCGGTGCTCGCCTTCGGCCAGGCCGATCAGCCGCTGCTCGATCGCCGGCGCCAGCTGCCCGGCGCCCAGCGACAGCGTGGCCGGCTTGTCGCCGAAGGTGTTGACCACATCGGCGCCGTCGGGGCCGCTCAGGCGGTAGTGCAGCGTCAGGAAGGAGCCGGGTTGGACCAGATTCAAGGCAGGTTGCTCTCGCATAGACTGGCCGCGATTCTACGAGGCCGGCTTTTTTCCACCGGGCCGCCGCATGCCGCTGAAAGACCTCCCTGCCGCGATGCGCCCGCGCGAGAAGCTGCTCGAGCGCGGCGGCGCGGCGCTCAGCGACGTCGAGCTGCTGGCGCTGCTGCTGCGCACCGGGCTGCCCGGCGCGGGGGTGTTCGAGCTGGCAGCGCAGGTGCTGCGCGAGTTCGACGGCTTCGGCGGCCTGCTGCATGCGCAGGCCGGCGACCTGCAGCGCATCAAGGGCCTGGGGCCCGCCAAGCGCGCCGAGATCGCCGCGGTGATCGAGATGGCGCGGCGTGCGCTGGCGCAGCCGCTGCGCGAACGGCCGGTGTTCGACGCGCCGCAGCAGGTCAAGGACTATGTCGCGCTGCATCTGCGCGCACGCACGCAAGAGGTGTTCGCGGTGCTGTTCCTCGACGCCCAGCACCGGCTGCTGCTGCTGCAGGAGATGTTCCAGGGCACGCTGGGGCACACCAGCGTGCACCCGCGCGAGGTGGTCAAGCGCGCGCTGCAGCTCAACGCCGGCGCGGTGATCCTGGCGCACAACCACCCTTCCGGCGTGGCCGAACCGTCGCGCGCCGACGAGCTGCTGACGCACTCGCTGAAGGCCGCGCTGGCACTGGTGGAGGTGCGCGTGCTCGACCACCTGATCGTCGGCCAGGGCACGGTGTTGTCCTTCGCCGAGCGCGGCCTGCTGTGAGCAAGGCGCTGCGGCTGCGCAGCCTGCAGGACCTGGCGCCGTTGCGCGAGGCGCTGCGCGCGCGCCAGGCCGAGGCGGCACGCGCGCGCGCCGCGCAGCACGCCGAGTTGCAGCGCCAGCAGGCGGCGCGCAACGCCTTCGCCAGCGCCGTCGGCGCCGTGCAGCCGCTGCCCGCCCACGGCCGCGTGCACGGCCACGCGCCGCGCGCGGCGCCGCAGCCGCGCCAGCGCGAAGCCGACGAACGCGCCGCGCTGCGCGAGGCGCTGTCCGACGAGGTCGACGTCGAATCGCTGCTGCTCACCGACGACGGGCTGAGCTTTCGCCGCCCCGGCGTCGCAGCCGATGTGCCGACGCGTTTGCGCCGGGGCCAGTGGGCGATCCAGGCGCACATCGACCTGCACGGCCTGCGCCGCGACGAGGCGCGCGAGCAGCTCGGCGCCTTCGTGCGCCAGGCGCTGCAGCGCGGCCAGCGCTGCGTGCGCGTGGTGCACGGCAAGGGCCTGGGTTCGCCCGGGCGCGAGCCGGTGCTCAAGGCCAAGGTGCAGCGCTGGCTGGCGCAGTGGGCCGAGGTGATCGCCTTCACGCAGGCGGCCGGCCCCGACGGCGGTGCCGGGGCCTTGATCGTGCTGCTGCAACGCGCCGGCGGCTGAGCGGCGCTCAGGGCCGTTCCAACCGCCTTTCGATGCGCTCGATGCGCTCGTTCATGCGGTCGAAGCGCACGCTGAGCAGCGCGGCATGCTCGTCGGCATGGGCGAAGTCGCGGCGCAGGCCGGCCACAGCCGTTGCCAACGGCCCGAGTCGATGGACCACCTCGTCCAGCTTGCGCTCGGCACGAGCCTGCCCGGCCTGGAATCGCTTCAGGTGCTCGAGCAACAGGTTGTCGATCGGCTCGCCCATGGCGGCCTGGATGCTGGGCGCGGGGCGACGAACCGGCCCAGCTCAGTCCAGCAGCCGCGCCGCCACCGCCGCCACCGCCTGCGCGGCCGCGCAGCCGGGCAGCGACTCGAGCAGCAGCTGGCGGTGGGCCACCGAATCGCGCACCGCGATGTCCAGCGGCACCTGGCCCAGCAATTCCAGGCGCACCGGCGCGGCCAGCGCCGGGTTGACGAAACGGTCGACCACCTGCTGCAGCTGCGCGGCGACGGCGCGGCCCTCGCCCTGGCGGCGCGTCTGGTTCACCACCAGCAGCACCCGGTTGCGCGACTGCGTGCTTGCCAGCACCTTGATCGTGGCGTAGGCATCGGTCATCGAGGTCGGCTCCGGCGTGGCCACCACCAGCACCTCGTCGGCCAGCGACACCGCGTACAGCACCACGTCGGAGATGCCGGCGCCGGTGTCCAGGATCACGTGGTCGTAGCGCGGCGCGACCTGGGCGATGACCGCGAGCAGCTGCTCGCGCACCTCGGGTGTCATGCGCGAATATTCGACCATGCCCGAACCGGCCAGCAGCGCGTCGAAACCGCCCGGCGCCGGCAGGATCGCGTCGCGCAGCGTGCTCTTGCCGGTGAACACGTCGTGCAGGGTGATCTTCGGTGCCAGGTTCAGCATCACGTCCAGGTTGGCCAGCCCCAGGTCGGCATCGAGCACCAGCACGCGCCGGCCCTGGCGCGCCAGCGCCGCGGCCAGGTTGCAGCTGACGAAGGTCTTGCCGACCCCGCCCTTGCCGCTGGTGACGGCCGTGATGCGCGCGCGGCTGGCGGCCGGCGCCTTGGCGGCGGCGCGCGGCTTCGGCGCGGTTCTGGCGGTGCTGGAACGGCCCGGCGCTGCGCTCATTCGATGTCCTGAAGCTGCGAAATCCCGAACAGCAGCGCCTTTTCCTCGGCGCTGACCACCGACACCGCCGACGGCTCCAGGCACACGCGGTTGCGCCCCTCGGCCTTGGCACGGTACAGCTGCTGGTCCGCGCGCTCGATCCACAGCGCGGGCGACGAGCGCACCCACTGCGGCGCGAACGCCCCGCCGATGCTGACGCTGACCTGCAACTGCCGCGACCGGGTGAGGGCCACCGGCATGGCTTCGACGCGGCGGCGCACGCGCTCGGCGACGGCCTGGCCGAAGGCCGGCGCGCAGTTGGGCATGACGATGGCGAACTCCTCGCCGCCCACGCGCGCCACCAGGTCCATCGGCCGCACGCATTCGAGCAGCGCCTTGGCCACCGCCTTGAGCACCAGGTCGCCGCTGGCGTGGCCGTACGTGTCGTTGACCTTCTTGAAATGGTCGATGTCCAGCGCCAGCAGCAGCGCCGGCTCGCCGGCGCGGGCCACGCGGTCGATCTCGCGCGCCAGCGCCAGCTCGAAGCTGCGGCGGTTGGCCAGCCCGGTGAGCGCGTCGCGGCTGGACACGTCGACCAGCGAGTCGACCAGCGACTGCAGCCAGGCCGCGCTGCCGGGCTCGCCGGCCGGCGGCTCGTGCCCGGCCTGTCGCAGCAGTTGCAGCGCCTGATCGAGCTTCAGGCTGCCGGCGGCGAAGCGGGTCGTGGTCGGGGAACGGGCCAAGTGGTGCGAGCTTGGGAGCGCAGGAGCGGGGGCGCGGCGGGTGCTGCACGTGGCAGTCTAGCGTGGCGCCGCTGCGCGGCATGCGCCGAAAAGAGCGGCCCGCCCCGGCGTTTTCGCCGGCAAGGGCGGCCTCAGCGCGCCGGCCGCCGCGGCAGGAACAGGGCCTGCAGGTCGCTGAGGAAATCGAAACCGCGCGCGGTGGGTGCGATGTGCTGCACGTCGGCCTGCAGCAGCCCGCGCTGCACCGCGCCGCGTACGGCTTCAGCGATGGCCGAGGCCGGCAAGCCGGTGCGTTCGGCAAACAGCGCCGTATCGAAGCCCTCGCGCAGCCGCAGCGCGTTGAGCATGAATTCGAACGGCAGATCGGCCCGCGCCACCTCGTGATCCTGCGACAGCGCGGTGCCGGCCAAGGCCTGCTCCATGTAGCGCGCCGGCTCGCGCCAGCGCTGCTGGCGCACGATGCGGTGCGGGAAACTCAGCTTGCCGTGCGCGCCCGCGCCGATGCCCAGATAGTCGCCGAAGTGCCAGTAGTTCAGGTTGTGCACGCAGCGCCGGCCGGCGCGGGCAAAGGCCGACACCTCGTAGCGCTGCAGCCCGGCAGCCACGGCGCGCTCGACGATGGCATCGAGCATGCGCGCTGCCAGATCTTCGTCGGGCAAGTGCGGTGGCACTCGCGTGGCGAAGACGGTGTTGGGCTCCAGCGTCAGGTGGTACACAGACAGGTGCGGCGGCACGAAGCCCAGCGCGGTATCCAGGTCGGCGCACAGCCCGCCCAGCGTCTGGCCGGGCAGCGCATACATCAGGTCGATGTTGAAGCTGTCGAAGCTGGCGGCGGCCTCCTGCACCGCGGCGCGCGCCTGCGCTGCATCGTGCACGCGGCCGATGGCGCGCAGCAGGGCGTCGTCGAAGCTTTGCACGCCGATCGACAGCCGGGTGATGCCGGCACCGCGGAAGGCGCGAAAGCGCTCGCGCTCGAAGCTGCCGGGGTTGGCCTCGAGGGTGACCTCGCAATCGGCCGCCAGCGGCAGCCGCGCGCGGATCTCGCCCAGCAGCCGGTCGATGCCCTCGGGCGAAAACAAGCTGGGCGTGCCGCCGCCGATGAACACGCTGATCACCGGGCGGCCCCACACCAGCGGCAGCGCGGCTTCCAGGTCGGCGCGAAGCGCGTCCAGGTAGCGCGCTTCGGGCAGCGCGGCCGCCACCGCGTGCGAGTTGAAGTCGCAGTAGGGACACTTGCGGATGCACCACGGCAGGTGCACGTACAACGACAGCGGCGGCAGCGCGCTCAGTTGCAGCGTGCCGGCACGCAGGTAATGCGCGGCCGTATCGAAACTCACGGGGGAACCTTCGGGCTGCGCCCTGCGGGTTTCGCCCTCGGGGCGGCCCGGCGGGCTCATGCCAGCGCCCAGTCCCGGCGCATCAGATCGAGCATCTGCGCACAGGCCAGTGCGCGGTGGCTGTGCGCGTTCTTCTGCTCGCGCGACAGCTCGGCCACCGTCGCGCCCAGCGCGGGAACGAACAGCAACGGGTCGTAGCCGAAGCCGCCGCCGCCGCGCGCACGTTCGACGATCTCGCCCCACCAGCGCCCGGTGGCCACCAGCGGCTGCGGGTCGTCGGCCGCGCGCAGCGCCACCAGCGTGCACACGAAGCAGGCGCGCCGCTGGGTGGTGCCGTGCAGCCGCTCGAGCAGCAGCGCATTGTTGGCCGCGTCCTGCGCACGGCGCTGCGCTTCGCGCGCGCCGCCGGCAGAGCGCACGATGCCGGCGTCCATGCCGGCATAGTGCGCCGAGATCACCCCCGGCGCACCGCCGAGCGCATCGACACACAGCCCGGAGTCGTCGGCCAGCGCGGCGCTGCCGCTGGCCCGCGCTGCATGCCGCGCCTTGGCCAGCGCGTTCTCGATGAAGGTCGGGTGCGGCTCGTCGGCCTCGGCCAGCTGCAACTCGGGCTGCGCCACCAGCTCCAGGCTCAGCGCGGCGAACAGCACACGCAGCTCGGCGAGCTTGCCGGCATTGTTCGAAGCCAGCACCACGCGCAGGCGGGACGGGGTCATCGGGGCACGCAGTGGGGGCTGGTGCGCGCTACAGCAGCACGATGTCATACTGCTCCGGGTTCAGCGACGGCTCGGTGGACAGCGAAATCGGCTTGCCGATGAATTCGCTCAGGCCCGCCAGATGCACGCTCTCCTCGTCGAGCAGCGTTTCCACCACCGCGGCGCTGGCGACGATGCGGAACTCCTTCGGGCTGAACTGGCGCGCCTCGCGCAGGATCTCGCGCAGGATGTCGTAGCACACGCTGCGCGCGGTCTTGACCTGGCCGCGGCCTTCGCAGGTGGGGCAGGGCTCGCACAGCATGTGCGCCAGGCTTTCGCGCGTGCGCTTGCGCGTCAGCTCCACCAGCCCGAGCTGCGAGAAGCCGCTGACCGTGGTGCGCGTGCGGTCGCGCGCCAGCTGTTTGCGGAACTCGGCCAGCACCGCCTGCTGGTGCTCGTCGCGCGCCATGTCGATGAAGTCGACGATGACCATGCCGCCCAGGTTGCGCAGCCGCAGCTGGCGCGCGATCGCGCCGGCCGCCTCGAGGTTGGTCTTGAACACCGTGTCCTCGAAGTTGCGCGCGCCGACGAAGCCGCCGGTGTTGACGTCGATCGTCGTCATGGCCTCGGTCTGGTCGATGACCAGGGTGCCGCCGCTCTTGAGTTCGACCTTGCGTGCCAGGGCGCGCACGATCTCGTCCTCGATGCCGAACAGGTCGAAGATCGGCCGCTCGCCGCGGTACAGCTCGAGCTTGGCGGCGCTGCGCGGCATGTAGGTCTCGCCGAAGGCCTTCAGGCTTTCGTACTGCAGGCCCGAGTCGATGCGGATCGCATTCGTCAGCTCGCTGGCCAGGTCGCGCAGCACGCGCTCGGCCAGGCTCAAGTCCTGGTGCAGCAGCGTGCCGGGCGCCGAGTTCTGTGCGCGCTCGCGGATGCCGGCCCAGGCCCGGCGCAGGTAGGCGATGTCGTCGGCCAGCTCGGCGTCGGTGGCGTCCTCGGCGTTGGTGCGCAGGATGAAGCCCCCCGTTTGCTCGCCGGCCAGCGCGTGCATGCGCGCACGCAGCTGGTCGCGCAGCTCGGCCGGAGCGATCTTCTGCGAGATGCCGATGTGCTTGTCGTGCGGCAGGAACACCAGCATGCGTCCGGCGATCGACACCTGCGCCGACAGCCGCGCCCCCTTGGTGCCGATCGGGTCCTTGATCACCTGCACCGTCAGCGACTGGCCCTCGAAGATCTGGCGTTCGATCGGCACGGCGGCCGCGTCGCGGCCGCTGCTGCCGAGCGCCGCGCCCGCGTTCGGCGGCGGGTTCAGGTCGGCCACGTGCAGGAAGGCGGCGCGGTCCAGGCCGATGTCGATGAACGCGCTTTGCATGCCCGGCAGCACGCGCGCCACCTTGCCGAGGTAGACGTTGCCGACCAGCCCGCGCTCGAGCGCGCGCTCGATGTGCAACTCCTGCACCGCGCCGTTCTCGACGATGGCCACGCGCGTTTCCTGCGGGGCCCAGTTGATGAGGATGTCCTGGCTGGCCATGGGTGTGCAAAGTCTAGGCGACGGCCACGCCGGCAGCGCGCAGCAAGGTGGCCGTCTCGTACAGCGGCAGGCCCATGATGCCGGAGTGGCTGCCGTCGATGCGCGCGATCCACGCCGCGATCGCCCCCTGGATCGCATAGGCGCCGGCCTTGCCGAAGGGTTCGCCGCCGGCGACGTAGGCGTCGATCACGGCCGCGTTCAGCGGCGCGAAATGCACGTGCGACACGTTGAGTGCGGCGTGCACGCGCCGCCCGTCGTGCAGCGCCACCGCGCTCAGCACACGGTGCGTGCGCCCCGACAGGGCCTGCAGCATGGCGCGCGCGTCGGCTTCGTCGGCCGGCTTGCCCAGGATGCGCCGGCCCAGCGCCACCGTGGTGTCGGCGCACAGCAGCGGCGCCGCGGCCTCGCTGCGCCGGCGCAGCCGCGCCACGGCGGCGTGCAGCTTGGCTTGCGTCACGCGCTGCACGTAGGCGCCCGGCAGCTCGCCGCGGCGCTCGGCCTCGAGCGCTTCGAGGTCCTCGCCGGCATCGGGCGCCAGCACACGAAAGTCGACGCCGATCTGGCGCAGCAGCTGCGCGCGGCGCGGGCTCTGCGAAGCGAGCCAGACGAAACCCGGCCGGCTCATTCGCGGTGGTAGGGGTGGCCTTGCAGCAGCGTGCCGGCGCGGTACAGCGCTTCGGCCAGCAGCACGCGCACCAAGGCGTGCGGCAGCGTCAGGTCCGACAGGCGCAGCGTCTCGCCTGCGCCGGCCTTCAGTGTCGCGTCCAGGCCGTCGGGGCCGCCGACCAGCAGCGCCACGTCGCGCCCATCGGCGCGCCAGCGCTGCAGCCGCTCGGCCAGCTGCGGCGTGGTGACGGCCGCACCGCGTTCGTCGAGCACGACGCGGCGCGCGCCCTTGGGGCAGGCCGCGTCGATGCGCTGCGCTTCGGCCGCCATGCACTGCGCGGCGCTGCGCGCGGCGCGCGGCTCGGCTTTCAGCGCCTTCAGCTCCAGGCGCATCTCCGGCGGGAAGCGTTTGGCGAAATCGTCCCAGGCGGCTGCAGCCCAGGCCGGCTGGCGCTGGCCGATGGCCAACACCAGCAGCTTCATGCGCGGCGCCGCGGCGCGGAGCTGCTGGTGCGCACGGCGCTCTTCGGTGCGTTCTTGCGCGCCGCTTTGCCGGCAACGACGGTGCGCACGCCGCCCTTGTGCGGCGGCTGGCGCGGCGCGGCGGCGCGCCGCGCCACGGCCTTCTTCGCGGCCGGCAGCTTCGTCGACCGCGCCGCGGGTGTCTTCGTTGTCGCCTTCGTCGCCGCCTTCGTTGTCGCCTTCGTCGCCGCCTTCGGGGATGCCTTCGCGGGTGCCTTGACCGCCGCCGCCTTGCGCCGTGCCGGCGCCGCGGGCGGCGCATCCATCGGCTCGGACGCCTTGACCAGGCCCTGCCCCGCCCGGGCGAGCAGCTTCATGCGCACCGGCTTGTCGCCCCACAGCTCCTCGAGCCGGTAGTAGTCGCGGATCGCCGGCTGCATGATGTGCACCACCGCGGCGCCGCAGTCGACGATGATCCATTCGCCGTTGTCCTCGCCCTCGGTGCGCAGCACCTTCAAGCCGCGCTCGCGCACCTTGTCGCGCACGCTGGCCGCCAGCGATTTGGTCTGCCGGTTGCTGGTGCCGGTGGCGATGATCACGCGCTCGAACAGCGGCGACAGCGCCTCGGTGTTGAACACCGCGATGCCCTGGGCCTTCACGTCCTCCAGCCCGTCGACGATCGCGCGTTGCAGTTTGCGAATGTCCATTCAGCTCCCGGCGGCCCGGTACAGGCCGTGTTGACGAATATAGGCGGCCACCGCAGGCGGCACCAGCGCGCCGATGTCGGCGCCGGCGGCCACCCGCGCGCGGATCTCGCTGGACGACAACGGCAGCGGCGGCAGCGCCAGCGCCACGCTGCCGGCCGCCGCCACCCGCGCGTCGGCCTCGGCGCACGGTGCCGGCGGCGCCCGCTGCGCCACGGCCAGCGTGACGCGCGCCAGCAGTTCCTCGAAGCCGTGCCAGGTGTGCAGGTTGCGGTACTGGTCGCCGCCGATGATCAGGAACCACTGCGCGCCTGGCGCCGCGGCCTGCAGTTCGCGCACCGTGTGCAGCGTGTAGCTCGGGCCGGGCCGCTGCAGTTCGCAGCGCTCGACGACGAAGCCGCGCTCGCCGCCGATGGCCCGATGCAGCATCGCCTCGCGCTGCGCGCCGGGCGTCAGCGTGCGCGCCTTTTGCCAGGCGCCGCCCACCGGCACCCAGCGCAGCTCGTCGAGCCGCAACTCGTCGCGAGCCTGCCGTGCCAGTGCCAGGTGCGCGTTGTGCACCGGGTCGAAACTGCCGCCGAACAGGCCGATCCTTCGGCCCGGCGGCGCGGGACTCACGCCAGCCAATCGCGCACCGGCAGGAAGTCGGTATACAGGCGCGCTTCGGGCGAACCCGGCTCGGGCGCCCAGTCGTAGCGCCACTGCGCCAGCGGCGGCATCGACATCAGGATGCTCTCGGTGCGCCCGCCCGACTGCAACCCGAAATGCGTGCCGCGGTCGAACACCAGGTTGAACTCGACGTAGCGGCCGCGCCGGTAGAGCTGGAAGTCGCGCTCGCGTTCGCCATAGGGCTGATCGCGGCGGCGCTGCACGATCGGCAGGTAGGCGCCGATGAAGGCGTCACCCACCGAACGCAACATGGCGAAGCCGCGCTCGAAGCCCGGTTCGTTGAAGTCGTCGAAGAAGATGCCGCCGACGCCGCGCGCTTCGCCTCGGTGCTTCAGGAAGAAATACTCGTCGCACCAGCGCTTGAAACGCGGGTAAAGATCGGCGCCGAAGGGCACCAGCGCGTCGCGGCAGCAGCGGTGGAAGTGCACAGCGTCGTCCGCCACGCCGTAGTACGGCGTCAGGTCCATGCCGCCGCCGAACCACACCACCGGCTCGAGCCCGGCCGGCAGCGCGGCGATGGTGCGCACGTTCATGTGCACCGTGGGCACATGCGGATTGCGCGGGTGCATCACCAGCGACACGCCCAGCGCCTCGAAAGCCGCGCCGGCCAGCTCGGGGCGGTGCTGCGTCGCCGACGGCGGCAGGCTGCGCCCCTTGACGTGGCTGAAGTTGCAGCCGGCGCGCTCGAACACCCCGCCTTGCTCGACCAGGCGCGACAGGCCGTCGCCCTCGAGCGATCCACCCGCCGGGCGCGTCCAGCCGTCGTGCATGAAGGCCTTGCCGTCCTCGGCCTCGAAGGCGCCGACGATGCGCTGCTGCAGATCGAGCAGGTAGGCGCGCAGCGGCGCGCTGTCGAATGCGCTGTTCACGTCAGCGTTTCAACGCACGGTGGCCGATGTCGCGGCGGTACTGTGCGCCGTCCAGCCGCAGGCTGGCCAGTGCGTCGTAGGCGCGCTGCTGCGCCGCACTGATCTTTTCGCCCAGCGCCGTCACGCACAGCACGCGCCCGCCGCTGCTCAACAGCTTCGTGTCGTGCCGGGAAGTACCGGCGTGGAAGACCTTCAGGTCCGCCGCTTCCTCGGGCAACCCGGCGATGACATCCCCCTTGCGCGGGTTCATCGGGTAACCGGCCGCGGCCACGACCACGCCGAGCGCGACGCGGCGGTCCCATTCCAGCTGCGCCTGGTCCAGCGTGCCGCCGGTGGCATGCAGCAGCACCTCGAGCAGGTCGCTCTTCAGCCGCATCAGGATCGGCTGCGCCTCGGGGTCGCCCAGGCGCGCGTTGAATTCCACCGTGCGCGGCTGTCCGTGCGCATCGATCATCAGCCCGGCGTAGAGGAAGCCGGTGAAGGGCATGCCGTCGCGCGCCATGCCGGCCACGGTGGGCGCGATGATCTCGTGCATCACGCGCGCATGCACGTTCGGCGTGACCACCGGTGCCGGCGAATAGGCACCCATGCCGCCGGTATTCGGCCCGGCGTCGCCGTCGAGCAGGCGCTTGTGGTCCTGGCTGGTGGCCAGCGGCAGCACGTGCTTGCCGTCGCACAGCACGATGAAGCTGGCCTCCTCGCCCTCGAGGAACTGCTCGATCACCACCCGCGCACCGCCGGCGTTGTGCGCGACACCGAGCCGGTTCGGGCCCAGCATGTCGTCGATGGCGGCGTGCGCCTCGAGCAGCGAGCCCGCCACCACCACGCCCTTGCCGGCCGCCAGACCGTCGGCCTTGATCACGATCGGCGCGCCCTGCTGCTCGACGAAGGCGTGTGCGGCCGCGGCGTCGTCGAAGGCGGCGTAGGCCGCGGTGGGGATGCCGTGGCGCTGCATGAAGTCCTTGGCGAAGGCCTTGGAGCTTTCCAGCTGCGCCGCGGCGCGCGTCGGGCCGAAGATGCGCAGGCCGCGCTCGCGGAACAGGTCGACCACGCCGGCCGCCAGCGGCGCTTCCGGCCCGACCACGGTCAGCCCGATCTTCTCGGCCGCGGCGAAGTCGGCCAGCGCGGCCGGGTCCAACAGCGCCAGGTTGGAAAGCCCCGGCTCGGCCGCCGTGCCGCCGTTGCCCGGCGCGACGAAGACCTTCTGTACGCGCCGCGACTGCGCGAGCTTCCAGGCCAGCGCGTGTTCGCGCCCGCCACCGCCGATGACCAGGACCTTCATTCGTCGATGGCGGCGTTGTGGTAGACGGCCTGCACGTCGTCGAGGTCTTCGATCACGTCGAGCAGCTTGCGCATGCGCGCGGCGTCCTCAGCGTCGAGTTCGAGTTCGCTTTCGGGCCGCATCGTGACTTCGGCCACCTCGGGGTGCAACCCGGCGGCTTGCAGCGCGGACTTCACCGCCTCGAAATCGGCCACCGCGCACAGCACCTCGACCGCGCCGTCGTCGCCGCCGATCACGTCGTCGGCGCCGGCTTCCAGCGCCACTTCCATCACCTTGTCCTCGTCTGTGCCGGGCGCAAAGATCAGCTGGCCGCAGTGCTTGAACTGGAAGGCCACCGAGCCCTCGGTGCCCATGTTGCCGCCGTATTTGC
>CAYZGL010000065.1:0-18289 GCA_964477985.1 uncultured Rubrivivax sp.
TGTCGCCGGTGGGCTTGCGGCTGAACTTGTAGGCGCCGTGGCTGGTGCCGATGGCAATCGCCAGGGCATCGAGCTGGGTGCGTTTGACGAAGTCGGCCGCCTGCTCCGGGTCGGTCAGCAGCTGCTCGCGCGTCATCGTGCCTTCGGCGCCGTGGCCGTCTTCCTTGTCGCCCTTCATCGTTTCCAGCGAGCCCAGGCAGCCGAGCTCACCTTCGACCGTGACACCCGAGGCATGCGCCATGTCGACCACCTTGCGCGTGACTTCGACGTTGTAGTCGTAGCTGGCGACGGTCTTGCCGTCGGCTTCCAGGCTGCCGTCCATCATCACCGAGCTGAAGCCCAGCTCGATCGCGCCGCGGCACACGTCGGGGCTCTGGCCGTGGTCCTGGTGCATCACCAGCGGGACCTTCGGATAGGCCTCCACCGCCGCCAGGATCAGGTGCTTGATGAACGACTCGCCGGCGTATTTGCGCGCCCCGGCGCTGGCCTGCAGGATCACCGGCGCGCCGACCTCGGCCGCGGCGGTCATCACCGCCTGCACCTGCTCGAGGTTGTTGACGTTGAAGGCCGGGATGCCGTAGCCGTTCTCGGCGGCATGGTCGAGCAACTGGCGCATGGAAACGAGCGGCATGGCGATACCTCGGCAGGTGGACAGGCTGGACCGGGGATTCTAGCCAGCGGGGGGTGCATGCTCCGCGCCGCGCGCGTGCCGCCCAGGGCACGCGCCACAGGTGTGCCTTCAGGCCACGCGGCACACCTTCAGCATGTTGGTGCCGCCGGGGCGGCCCATCGGCTCGCCGCAGGTGATGGCGTAGGTGTCGCCGGGCATCAGCACGCCGCGTTCGACCAGCAGCCGCTCGGCGTCGGCCAGCGCCTCGTCGCGGTCGCTGTGCGCGGGCATCAGCATCGGGCGCACGTTGCGGTACAGCGCCATGCGCCGCTCGGACTGGTGCGACGAGGTCACGCCGAAGATCGGCACGTGGATGTCGTGCCGGCTCATCCACAGCGCGGTCGAGCCGCTTTCGGTCAGCGCGATGATCGCCTTGCAGCCCAGGTGGAAGGCGGTGAACAGCGCCCCCATCGCGATGGTCTGGTCGATGCGGCCGAAGCGCTTGTCGGTGAAGTCGGCGTCCAGCCGCACGTCCTCGGCGCGTTCGGCCTCCAGCGCGATCAGCGCCATGTGTTCGACCGTTTCCACAGGATATTGCCCGGCGGCGGTCTCGGCGCTGAGCATCACCGCGTCGGTGCCGTCGAGCACCGCGTTGGCCACGTCGCTGACCTCGGCGCGCGTGGGCACCGGCTGGTGGATCATGCTTTCCATCATCTGCGTGGCGGTGATCGTCACCTTGTCCATCGCCCGGGCCATGGCGATCATCTTCTTCTGCAGCGCCGGCACCGCGGCCGCGCCGACCTCGACCGCCAGGTCGCCGCGCGCCACCATGATGCCGTCGCTGGACTTCAGGATGGCCTCGAGCTGCGGGATCGCCTCGCTGCGCTCGATCTTGGCGATCAGCGCCGGCTTGTGCCGGGCGGCCTCGCCGGCGACGTTGGCCAGCTGGCGCGCCAGTTCCATGTCGGTGGCGTTCTTCGGGAAGCTCACCGCCAGGTATTCGCACTGGAAGCTCATCGCGGTCTTGATGTCCTCCATGTCCTTGGCGGTCAGCGCCGGCGCGGTCAGGCCGCCGCCCT
The DNA here is from genome assembly GCA_964477985.1 of uncultured Rubrivivax sp. Lineage (GTDB taxonomy): Bacteria > Pseudomonadota > Gammaproteobacteria > Burkholderiales > Burkholderiaceae_C > Rubrivivax. The sequence goes on from CAYZGL010000065.1 coordinate 1,690, forward strand.
CCTTGTTGATGCCCTTGTTGTTGGACAGCACGCCGCCTTGCGTGACGGTGGTGTGCACCTGCTCGCCGCGCACCGCCTGCACCGTCAGCACGATCAGCCCGTCGTTCAGCAGCAGCCGGTCGCCGGGGCGCACGTCGCGCGGCAGCTCCTTGTAGTCCAGGCCCACCGCGTCGACATCGCCCGGCGCGTCGCGCTGCGCATCGAGCACGAAGCCCGCGCCCTTGACCAGCATCACCTGGCCATCGGCAAACTTGCCGACGCGGATCTTCGGGCCCTGCAGGTCGGCCATCAGCGCCACCGGCTTGCCCACACGCTGCGCGGTCTCGCGCACCAGCGCGGCGCGGTCGCGGTGGTCCTGCGCGCTGCCGTGGCTGAAGTTCAGCCGCACCACGTCGACGCCGGCACGCAGCAGCCTTTCGAGCACGGCGGGGTCGCTCGAGGCAGGGCCGAGCGTGGCGACGATCTTGGTGGCGCGGGTCATGAAATGGCTTTCGTGCGAAGGCGAAGGGTCGTTGGCGAACAGGCGGGGGCGGGGTTGGGCAGGGCCGGGCCGCATCAGGACGGCGCGCCGCGCGCGGCCGCCAGCTCGGCGGCGTCGGCCACCGTCAGCGCGGTCATGTTGATGATGCGCCGCACCGTCGCCGCCGGGCCCAGGATGTGCGCCGGCAGCGCCGCACCCAGCAGCATCGGGCCGACCGTGACGCCGTGGCCGCCGGTCATCTTCAGCACGTTGAACAGGATGTTCGCGGCGTCGATGTTGGGCAGCACCAGCAGGTTGGCCGCGCCGCTCAGTGTGCTGTCGGGCAGGTAGGTGCGGCGCACGCGTTCGGACAGCGCGGCGTCGCCGTGCATCTCGCCGTCGCATTCGACGTCGGGGCAGCGCTGCACGAACAGCTCGCGCGCCGCGCGCATGCGCTTGGCCGACGCGCGCTGCGACGAGCCGAAGATCGAGTGCGACAGGAACGCGACCTTCGGCGGAATGCCGAAGCGGCGCACTTCGGCCGCGGCCATCTCGGCGATCTCGGCCAGTTCCTCGGCGCTGGGTTCCTCGTTGACGAAGGTGTCGGTGATGAACAGCGTGTGCTCCTCGAGCATCAGCGCGTTCATCGCCGCCATGCTGCGCTTGCCGGGCTTGCAGCCGATGACCGCGCGCACGTTCTCGAGGTGGCTGTCGTAGCGGCCGACCAGCCCGCACAGCATGCCGTCGGCTTCACCGCGGCGCACCATCAGCGCGGAGATCAGCGTGTTCGAGCGCCGCACCGCCGCCTTGGCGGTTTCGGGCGTGACGCCTTCGCGGCCCATCAGCTTGGCGTAGGTCTCCCAATACTCGCGGAAACGCGGGTCGTCCGACGGGTCGACCAGCTCGAAGTCGCGCCCCGGCACCAGGCTCAGGCCGGCACGCTCGATGCGCATGCGGATGACCTCGGGGCGGCCCACCAGGATCGGCTTGGCCAGGCCGTCCTCGAGCACCACCTGCACCGCACGCAGCACGCGTTCGTCCTCGCCTTCGGCATAGACCACGCGCGCCGGGCGCGCCTTGGCGGTGTCGAACACCGGGCGCATGAACATGCCGGTCTGGTAAACGAAGCGGCTGAGCACCTGGCGGTAGCGGTCCAGGTCGGCGATCGGCCGCGTGGCCACGCCGGACTCCGCCGCCGCCTTGGCCACCGCCGGGGCGATGCGCATGATCAGCCGCACGTCGAAGGGGGTGGGGATCAGGTAGTCGGCGCCGAATTTCATCTCGCGCCCCGGGTAGGCGGCGGCCACCTCGACGCTGACCTCGGCCTTGGCCAGCGCGGCGATCTCGCGCACGCAGGCCAGCTTCATCGCCTCGTTGATCTTGGTCGCGCCGCAGTCGAGTGCGCCGCGGAAGATGTACGGGAAGCACAGCACGTTGTTGACCTGGTTCGGGTAGTCCGAACGGCCGGTGGCGATGATGCAGTCGGGCCGCGCCTGCTGCGCCAGCTCGGGGCGGATCTCGGGCTCGGGGTTGGCCAGCGCCAGGATCACCGGCTTGTCGGCCATGGTCTTGACCATCTCGGGCGTCACCACGCCGGGTGCCGAGCAGCCGAGGAAGACGTCGGCTCCCACGAGCACGTCGGCCAGCGTGCGCGCGTCGGTCTTCTGGCAGTAACGCTGCTTGGATTCGTCGAGCCTGTCGCCGCGGCCCTCGCGCACCACCCCCTTGGAGTCGCACACGAAGATGTTCTCGCGCCGCACGCCCAGGCTGACCATCAGGTCCAGGCAGGCGATGGCCGCGGCGCCGGCGCCCGACACCGCCAGCTTGATCGCGCCGATGTCCTTGCCCACCAGCTCCAGCCCGTTGATCAGCGCCGCGGCGCTGATGATCGCGGTGCCGTGCTGGTCGTCGTGGAACACCGGGATGCTCAGCCGCTCGCGCAGCTTCTTCTCGATGGTGAAACACTCGGGCGCCTTGATGTCCTCGAGGTTCACGCCGCCCAGCGTGGGCTCGAGCGCGGCGATGATCTCGACCAGCTTGTCGGGGTCGTGTTCGGCCAGCTCGATGTCGAAGACGTCGATGCCGGCGAACTTCTTGAACAGGCAGCCCTTGCCTTCCATCACCGGCTTGCCGGCCAGCGCGCCGATGTCGCCCAGCCCCAGCACCGCGGTGCCGTTGGTGATCACGCCCACCAGGTTGGCGCGCGAGGTGTACTGCGCTGCCAGCGACGGGTCTTTCTCGATCGCCAGGCAGGCGTAGGCCACCCCCGGCGAATAGGCCAGCGACAGGTCGCGCTGGTTGGACAGCGGCTTGGTCGGCGTGACGGCAATCTTGCCCGGCAGCGGCAGCCGGTGGTATTCGAGCGCGGCGTCGCGCAGGGCTTCCTCGGCGGGGGTCAGCGGGGCATTCATCGGCCTTGTCTCCTCTTGTGTCGCTGCAGGTCGCTGCGACGCGGGAGATTACGCCGAAACGGCCGCTTCGGGATCGGTAGTCGCGCTCAAACAGAAGCGACTGCGATGCAGGCAATCGCCGCCGCTTGGTCTGGAATCAGCCGGCAATCGGCCGGCAATCGGCCGGCAATCGGCCGGCAATCGCCCGGCAATCGCCCGGCAATCGCCCGGCAATCGGCCCGGATCCGCCAGGGATGCGGCCGCCGCCCGGGGCCGGGGTCAGCCGGCGGCGCGGCGCTGCAGGATCTCGAAAGCCGGCAGCGTCTTGCCCTCCAGCACCTCGAGGAAAGCGCCGCCGCCGGTGGAGATGTAGCCCACCTCGGCCTCGATGCCGTACTTGGCGATCGCCGCCAACGTGTCGCCGCCGCCGGCGATGCTGAAGGCGCTGCTCGCGGCGATGGCGCGCGCGACGGTCTCGGTGCCATGGGCAAAGGCATCGAACTCGAACACGCCGACCGGGCCGTTCCAGACGATGGTGCCGGCGGCCTTGAGCCGCTCGGCCAGCGCCGCCGCGGTGTGCGGGCCGATATCGAGGATCAGGTCGTCGGCGGCCACCTCGGCCACGGCCTTGACCGTGGCCGGCGCATCGGCCTTGAATTGCTTGGCGGTGACCACGTCCACCGGGATCGGCACCGCCGCGCCGCGCGCCTTCATCGCCGCGATCACCGCGCGCGCCTCGCCGAGCAGCGCCGCTTCGGCCAGGCTCTTGCCGATGGGCAGCCCTTCGGCCAGCAGGAAGGTGTTGGCGATGCCGCCGCCGACGATCAGGCCGTCGACCTTGCCGGCCAGGCTTTGCAGGATGCTCAGCTTGGTGCTGACCTTGGAGCCGGCGACGATGGCCAGCAGCGGGCGCTTGGGGTTCGCCAGCGCGCGGCCGATGGCGTCGATCTCGGCCGCCAGCAGCGGGCCGGCGCAGGCAATGGGCGCGAACTGCGCGATGCCGTAGGTGCTGGCCTCGGCGCGGTGCGCGGTGCCGAAGGCGTCGTGCACGAAGATGTCGCACAGCGCCGCCATCTTCTTCGCCAGTGCCTCGTCGTTCTTCTTTTCGCCCTTGTTCAGCCGGCAGTTCTCCAGCAGCACCAGCTCGCCGGGCGCAACCGCGACGCCGCCCACCCAGTTGGCGCGCAGCGGCACGCCGTTCGCGTAGGCACCGCCCAGCAGTTCGCCCAGGCGCTGCGCCACCGGCGCCAGCGAATCCTCGGGCTTGAACTCGCCCTCGCTGGGCCGGCCCAGGTGCGAGGTGACCATCACCGCCGCGCCGGCCTGCAGCGCCATGCGGATGCACGGCAGCGAGGCGCGGATGCGCGTGTCCTCGGTGATGTGGCCGGTGGCGTCCTGCGGCACGTTCAGGTCGGCGCGGATGAAGACACGGCGGCCGGCCACCTTGCCGGCCTCGATCAGGTCGCTGAAGCGCAGTACGTTCATGGTCGTCGTCGCAGGGGGTTGAGCAAGGGCGTGGCTGGCCAAATTGTGACAGCGCGCTTCGCGGCGCCGCGTGCGCCGATCGCGGCAACCAAAACATCAGGCTTGAGTTAGGTGAATGCGAATCACACTCATCTGTGCTAAAACTGCCGCTTGCTACACCCGGTACGCACAACCATCCCGATATCCCGTGCAAGCCCACCGCTTGTCCCAACCGCTGGCTGCGGGCCCACCCGGCGCGGCGCTGCGCCGGCTGCCGCCCTTGGGCAGCGCGCCCGCCGATCTCGCACCCACGCAGCACCGTGCGCTGGTCGTGGCGATCGCGGCGCTGCACCTGCTCGCGGCGTGGGCGCTGCTGCAGGTGCAGGCGGTGCGCGACAGCGCGGTGCAGGTGATGCCGATCCTGGTCGACCTGCTGGCGTCCCCCGCACCGCCGACGCCACCGGCACCGCCGCGCCCGAGCGAGCCGGTGCGCCAGCAGCCGCCGGCAAAGCAGCCGCCCCCACCCAAGCCGCGCACGCTGCCGCCGCCGCAGCCGGCGCTGCCGTCCACGCCGAGTCCGGCCGCGCCGACGGAATTCACCGCACCGCAGCCGGATTCGGCTGCGCCGGCCCCGCCCCTGGGCCCGGCACCGGCCGCCGCGGCCGAGCCGGCCCCCCCAGCGGTGGCCGCGCCACCGCCGAAGCTGCTGCCCGACGCCGCGGTGCAATACCTGGAGCCGCCGCGCGTCGAGTACCCGCGGCTGTCGCAAAAGCGCGGCGAAACCGGGCTGGTGTTGGTGCGCGCCTATATCGGCAGCGGCGGCGGCGCGCCGCACAGCGCGCAGGTCGAGCAGTCGTCCGGCCATGCGAGGCTGGACCAGGCGGCCGTGGCCGCGGTGCACAAGGCGCGCTTCAAGCCCTATGCCGAAGCCGGCCGGCCGGTGCAGGGCTGGGCGCTGATCCCGATCCGCTTCGAACTGGAGAAATGACGTGAACGTCGACACCAGCGCCCTGGGCTTCGGCCACTTCATCGCCAACAGCGACGCCGTGGGCAAGACGCTGCTGCTGATGCTGATCGCGATGTCCATCGCGTCGTGGGCGATCATCGCCGTCAAAGGGCTGTCGCTTTACGTGCGCAAGGCGCGCGCCGCGGCTTTCCTGCAGTTGTTCTGGAACGCCACCTCGCTGGACGCGGTGGCCGGCGAGATCACCGCGCACGGCGCACGCGACCCGTTCTCGCACCTGAGCGCGCACGCGATGCACGCGCAGGCGCACCATGCCAAGTACGGCGCGGCCAAGCTGGAAGAGGCCGGCAGCGCCAGCGACTTCGTCACGCGCACCATCAAGAAGGTGCTGGACGAAGAAACCACGCGGCTGGAAAACGGCCTGTCGGTGCTGGCCACGGTGGGCGCCACCGCGCCCTTCGTCGGTCTGTTCGGCACCGTGTGGGGCGTGTACCACGCTCTGGTGGCCATCGGCATGAGCGGCGCCGGCACGCTGGACCGCGTCGCCGGCCCGGTGGGCGAAGCGCTGATCATGACCGGCCTGGGCCTGGCCGTGGCCGTGCCGGCGGTGGTGGGTTACAACGCTTTGAGCCGCGCCAACCGCGTGCTGACGGCGCGGCTCGATGCCTTCGCCTACGAGCTGCACACCTTCGTGTGCATGGGCCATGCGCTGGGCCACGGCAACGCCGCCAGCGCCGGCAGCGCGGTGCAGCCGCTGCCGGCGGCGCGCATGGTCAAGCCGGTCGCGGCCTGAAAGGGAGTGCCGCATGGCCTTCGCCAGTTTCGACTCCAAGCACACCGGCACGCCGATGTCGGACATCAACATGGTGCCGCTGATCGACGTCATGCTGGTGCTGCTGGTGATCTTCATCGTCACCGCGCCGCTGCTGACGCAAGCGGTCAAGCTCGAGCTGCCCAAGGCCAGCTCGCAGCTCAACGAGTTGCGCCCCGAAAGGATCGACATCGCGGTCGACGCCGGCGGCACGCTGCACTGGAACGGCGAGGCGGTGACGCGCCCCGAGCTGCAGCGACGGCTGGCCACCGCGGGCACGGCCACGGTGCAACCCGAGCTGCAGTTGCGCGCCGACCAAAGCGTGCCCTACCGCTACGTGGCGCAGACCCTGGCCGATGCCTCCAAGGCCGGCCTGGGCCGCATCGGTTTTGTCAGCGAAGCCGAAACCGCCCCTTGAGCCTCGGGATCTGCGCCGCGGTCAGCGCCGCGGCGCGGCTCCCTTTTTCGTCCGCTTGCCCGCGCCGGCCCGCTGCAGCCAGCCAGTGCGCCGCCCCACCCCAGGAGACGACTGTGCCTCACGCCGCACCCCAGCGCTGCCGCAAGCCGCGGCGCTTGCGATCCCGCTTGCGCTCCACCAGACCGGCCGCCGAAGCCCGTGCGCGGCGGCTGCTGCCGCTGGGCGCGCTGGCCGCCGGCTTCGGCCTGATCCCGGCGCAGGCGCTGTCGCAGATCCAGGCGCCGGCAGGCCCTGCCGCCGCCGCGTCGGCCCCGGCCGCCAGCGCCGGACGCGAGACGACGATGCCGGCGATCGCGGTCAAGGCCAAGCAGGAAAGCGACGCGACCTCGCTGCGCGCCACCACGACCTCGGTGGCCAAGGGCACGCAGGACGTGCTGGACGTGCCGCAGTCGGTGACGGTGGTGACCGAGCGGCTGATGGACGAGCGCCGCGTCGACACGCTGGGCGAGGCGCTCAAGCTGATGGGCGGCATCAGCTTCCTCGCCGCCGAGGGCGGCGAGCAGGACATCCGGCTGCGCGGCTTTTCGATGTCGGGCGACATCTACGTGGACACGCTGCACGACCCGGCCTTCTACGACCGCGATGTCTTCGGCTTCGAGCGCGTCGAACTGCTGCGCGGCTCGGCGTCGATGCTGTTCGGCCGCGGCTCCACCGGCGGCGTGGTCAACCAGGTGTCCAAGCAGGCCTTCCTCGACGATGCCAGCAACGCCAACTTCACCGTCGGCAGCGAAGGCTTCCTGCGTTTCGTCGGCGACTTCAACATCCAAACCGGCGAGACCTCGGCGCTGCGCATCAACCTGATGCGCAACACCGCCGACCAGAACGGCAACGGCATCGACAAGGAAGGCGCGGCGCTGAACTACCGCTTCGGCGTGGGCACGCGCGACGAATTCTTCGCCGGCTTTTTCTACCTGAACAACGACAACGGCATCAACTACGGCCTGCCGTGGGTGCGTGCCAGCTCCAAGCAAAACGGCAGCAACCCCTCGGTGATGATCCCGGGGCTGGACCCGTCCAACCTGTACTACGGCGCGCCGAGCGACTACAACGCCGGGCAAGCGGCCTACGGCACGCTGGGCTGGCTGCACCGCTTCGACGACGGCGGTGAGTTGCGCTCGATGCTGCGCGACGGCCAGTACGAGCGCGACCAGCGCGCCAGCGCGATCCGCTTCTGCCAGCGCGCGACCGGCCCCGGCGGGGCGGTCACCAACCCCGACTGCCCGCCCACGCCGCAGGGGCTGGACACGATCGGCAGCGCGACGATCCTGACGCGCGGCACCAACAACAAGGTGCAGGACATGGACACCACCTACCTGCAGTTCAACTACATCAACGCGTTCGACTGGTTCGGCGTCAGCAACGAAGTGCTCGCCGGGGTCGACCTGGCGCACGAGGACTTCGCCGGCTACGCGATGGTGCTGCCGCCGGGCGTGACGCTGAACAAGAACGCGCCGCGCACTACCCTGGGCACACCGAACAACGGCTGGGGCTGGGTCGACGAGGGCTTGCGCATCGAGCGCCAGCAATCGGCCTTCGACGCGCGCGCCGCCGGCGTGTTCGCGCAGGACCTGGTGCAGGTGGCCGAGCACTGGAAGCTGCTGCTGGGGTTGCGCTACGACTACTTCAGGGGCAGCTACCAGACCTTGCAGACCGCTTCGGGCGGCAGCGTGCCGGTGGGCAGCGTCACCGCCGAGCGCCGACGTTCGGACGGCGAATGGAGCGAGCGCGTCGGCGTGCTGTACCAGCCGCAGTCGAACCTGAGCTGCTACGTGTCGTACGGTACCTCGTTCAACACCTCGGGCGACACTTACGCCTACGATCTGCCGGGGTCGAACACACCGCCCGAATCGAGCCGCAACATCGAGATCGGCGCGGCGATGATCCTGTTCGGCGGCAACCTGAACCTGCGCGCATCGATCTTCAACCTCACCAAGTTCCACGAGCGCAACCGCGATTCGCCCGCCGGCACGCCGATCGCCGACTACCTGCTGTCGGGCCGGCGCCACGCCACCGGGCTGGACATCGACATCGCCGGGCGCATCACGCCGCTGTGGGAGGTGTTCGTGTCGTACGCGTGGATCCCCAATGCCGAGATCGACGTCGGCAACAGCGACGGCAGCACGCTTTCCGGCGAGCGCGTCGGCGAGCGCCCGTCGCTGACGCCGCGCAACAGCGGCTCGCTGTGGACCACCTACCAGGTGCTGCCGCAGCTGCGCCTGGGCGCGGGCATCACCGGGCGCAGCTCGCAGACACCGAACCGCAACCCGCCGGGCATCGTCGCCCCCAGCTTCGTCACGGGTGACGTCATGGCGCAATACGACTTCAGCGACCGCATCGGCTTCATGTTCAACGTCACCAACCTCACCAACCGCTACTACGCCGACACGCTGTACACCGGCCACTACGTGCCGGGCGCACCGCGCTCGGTGTCGGGCACGCTGAGCGTGCGTTTCTGAGGAGTCGCGATGCTGGTGCACATCAAGCAGCTGCTCACGCGCGACGAGTTGCGCAGCATGCGCGAGACCCTCGAGCGCGCCGCCTGGGGCGACGGCCGCGCCACCGCCGGCGTGCAGTCGGCGCTGGCGAAAAACAACCAGCAGCTCGACCAGCAAGGCGATGCCGCCAGGGCGCTGCAGCCGATCGTGCTGCAGGGCCTGAACCGGCATATGGACTTCTTCTCCGCCGCGCTGCCCAAGCGCGTGTTCCCGCCGCTGTTCAACCGCTACGGCGGGGCTTCCAACGCCTTCGGCAACCACGTCGACAACGCGGTGCGCTTCATCCCCGGCACATTGGGCGAGCGCGTGCGCACCGACATCAGCTGCACGCTGTTCCTCAGCCGCCCCGACGAATACGACGGCGGCGAGCTGATCATCGAGGACACCTTCGGCAACAAGTCGGTCAAGCTGCCGGCCGGCGACATGGTGCTGTACCCCGGCACCAGCGTGCACCGCGTCGAGCCGGTGACGCGCGGGCAGCGCATCGCCAGCTTCTTCTGGGTGGAAAGCATGGTGCGCAGCGACGAACAGCGCCGCATGCTGTACGAGATGGATCGCCATCTGATGCGCCTGCGCCACACGGTCGGCGAGGACGACCCGGCGATCATCGGCTTGACCGGCATGTACCACAACCTGCTGCGCGCCTGGGCCGACATGTGAGCGCCCCCAGGGCCGGGCTGCGCCCAGCCCGCCCCCCGAGGGGGTCAAGTCGCCTTGGGGCGGCCCGGCGACGACTTGAGAGCCACGGCGCGCGAACACGAGGATCCCTGCAATGAAGATCGCCCCCCTTGTCCTGGCCGGCACGCTGGCCGCATGCGGCGCCGCACTGGCGCAGGAGCACAGCGAGAAGTGCGAACCGATCCCGAAGGAAGAATGGCGGCCGCAGGCCGAGCTGGAGCGGATGCTGACCAACAGGGGCTGGAAGATCTCGCGCGTGAAGATCACCAACGGCTGCTACGAGGTCTATGCGCGCGACGCGAAGAACGACAAGAAGGAGGCGTTCTTCCATCCCAAAACGCTGCAGCCCGTGACGGCGCCGCAGTAGCGCGGCACGGCCCATCGCCGGCATGGCAACGCGGCGTGGCGGCGGCATGACGGCCGCGCCCGGCTCGGCGGGTGCGCGCACCACGGTGCGCGTGTGGGATCCGCTGCTGCGCCTGCTGCATTGGGCGCTGGTGGCGGCGGTGCTGGTGTCGTGGCTGGGCACCGTGGTGCTCGCCGGCAGCCACCAGCCGGCGGGCTGCGTGGCGCTGGGCATCGTCGTGCTGCGTGTGTTGTGGGGCTTCGTCGGCAGCCGTCATGCACGCTTCGCGCAATTCGTGCGCGGGCCGCTCGCCACCTGGGCCTACGCCGTGGACGTGCTGCGCCGGCGCGAGGCGCGCTGCCTCGGCCACAACCCGCTGGGCGCGTGCATGGTGCTGGCGCTGCTGGGCTGCGTGCTGGGTCTGGCCTTGACCGGCTGGCTTTACACCGGCGATGTGTTCTGGGGCGACGCCAGCGCCGACGCCGTGCATGTCGGCCTGGCCTGGGCGCTGCTCGGGCTGGTGTGCCTGCATGTCAGCGGTGCGCTGTACACCGGCTGGCGCCACCGCGAGTCGCTGGTGCGCGCGATGTTCAGCGGCCGCAAGCGCGGCGCCGACTGATCAGGAGCCGTGCGCCGCGCGCTTGGCGCCGGCCGACGTGCCGGCGCCGGCTTGCGGCTCGCCGCCTTCGGCCGATGCCGCCCTGCCGGCCAGCGCAGTGCTGCCGCCGAGCAGCGGCGCCACCGTATCGATCTTGTTCTCGCGCATGTAGTCGTTCATCTCGCGCCAGCCGGCGAACACCGCGGCGCGGTCGGCCTTGCGGTTCAGCGCATAACAATCCTCGATGGCGCGCCCGGCGTGGCGGCAGGCCCCGCCGACCGCCTTGCCGTCGGCGTCGCGGCGCTCGGCCTGCGCCTGCGCCGACTCGATGCCCAGCGCGTCGCAGCCGGCGGCGAGCACGGCGCCGGCCAGCAGCAAGATCCTGAGCAGTGCGGTCATGGCCGCCATATCGGCGCGCCGGTGTCCGGACTTGAACCAGCGCGCTGCCCACGCTGGCGTCGTGGCGGCCTGTGTTCGAAGCTCAGCCGCCGTGCACCGAGCGCAGCCAGTCGGCCGCCGGCAAGCGCCGGCCACCGGGGCGCTGCAGCTCCAGCAGCTGCAGCGCACCCCGGCCGCAGGCCATCAGCAGCGTGTCGGGCGGCGATTCGAGCAGCGTGCCGGGCACGCCGTGCAGCTCATCGCGCACCGCCGCGCGCCACAGCTTCACGCTGTGGCCGCGCCACTGGAAGCTTGCCCCCGGGAAGGGGTCGAAGGCGCGCGCGCGCCGCTCGATGGCCGCCGCGTCGCAGCGCCAGTCGATCGCCGCCTCGGCCTTGTCGATCTTGTGCGCGTAGCTGACACCTTCGGCCGGCTGCGGCGTGCGCCGCGCGTTGCCGCCGGCCAGATCGCGCAGCGCCGGCAGCAGCAACCCGGCGCCCAGATCGGCCAGGCGCTGCGTCAGGCTGGCGGCGGTGTCGTCGGCGGCGATGGCCAGCGGCTGGGCGCGCAACAACTCGCCGGTGTCCAGGCCTTGGTCCATCTGCATGATGCACACGCCGGTGGCGGCATCGCCGGCTTCGATCGCACGCTGCACCGGCGCGGCGCCGCGCCAGCGCGGCAGCAGCGAGGCATGGATGTTCACGCAGCCCAGGCGCGGCAGCGCCAGCACCCACGGCGGCAGGATCAGCCCGTAGGCGGCGACCACCAGCACGTCGGGCCGCGCCTGCTGCAGCGCAAGCTGCGCGTCGGCCGCGTCCTGCGCGAACTTGCCGTCCAGGCGCAGGCTGCGCGGCTGCGCGACGGGCAGGCCGTGCGCGAGCGCCAGTTGCTTGACCGCCGAGGCCTGCAGCTTCATGCCGCGCCCGGCGGGCCGGTCGGGCTGCGTCAGCACCAGCGGCGGCACGCAGCCGGCATCGAGCAGCCGCCGCAGCGCCACCGCCGCAAACGGCGGCGTGCCGGCGAAGGCGATGCGCAGCGCGTGCAGCGGCTCAGGCACGCTGGCGCTCGCGCTGGCGCTTCTGCAGCTTGGTGCGGATGCGGCTGCGCTTGAGCGCGCTCAGGTAGTCGACGAAAACCTTGCCCAGCAGGTGGTCCAGTTCGTGCTGGATACATACGGCCAGCAGTTCGCCGGCTTCCAGCTCGAAGGCTTGGCCGGCACGGTCGAGCGCGCGCACCTTGACCCGCGCATGGCGCGGCACCGCATCGTAGATCGTCGGCACCGACAGGCAGCCCTCCTCGGCCACCACCACCTCGTCGCTGCGCCAGGTGATCTCGGGGTTGATCAGCACCAGCGGCCGGTCGCGCTTTTCGGACACATCGATCACCACCACGCGCTCGTGCACGTCGACCTGCGTGGCCGCCAGGCCGATGCCGTCGGACTCGTACATGGTGTGAAGCATGTCGTCGACCAGGCAGCCGATGCGGCCGTCGACCCGTTCGACCGGCCGCGCCACCTTGTGCAGCCGTGGATCGGGATAACAAAGAATGGTCAGCAAGGTCATCGCGCGCGGCCCGCCGCGATCGCTCGCAACACGCGCCGGCCGTGTCCCCGCCGCTGCGTGACAGGCGTCACGGCTGGCGGCACTGCGGCCCGCTTTCGTTACGATATCAACGGTTTATGGGCAGAATCCTAGAAACGGTTTGAGCACTCGGGCGGCGCTTGCGCTATGGTGCGACGAGGCCGAGAAATGCTGCGAACACATGGCGGGATTGTGGCACCCGAGCGGGGCCTCGAGATTCGCCGGGAGCTTGACCGAATGAACCCACGCACCTTTGGGCGCCGCCTCGGCGTGCTGGCCGGCCTTTGCGCCGGCGCCTCGTTGCTCGGCGCACAGCTCGCCGCCGCCGAGCCGAACTTGCCAGTCACACCGCAGCAGCGCAGCACGGCGCAGCAGGTCGCGCAATCCGGCGTGCCGCTGTCCGAGCTGGCCCCCGGCGCGCCGGACGCGCACACGGTGCAGCCCGGCGACACGCTGTGGGACATCTCCAAGCTGTTCCTGAAGAGCCCGTGGCGCTGGCCCGAACTGTGGGGCATGAACCTCGACCAGGTGCGCAACCCGCACCTGATCTTCCCCGGGCAGGTGCTGGTGCTCGAGAAGACCGGCGACCGCGCCCGGCTGCGCGTCGCGCAGGCCGGCAGCGGTGCGCCGAGCAACACGGTGCGGCTGTCGCCGCGCGTGCGCAGCAACACGCTGGACAGCGGCGCCATCGGCTCGATTCCGCTGCACCTGATCGGGCCCTTCCTGACCGAGGCGGTGATCTTCAGCGGCGACGAGCTGCTGCGCGCGCCGCGCATCGTGGCGGCGCAGGAAGGGTATGTCACGATGTCGCAGGGCCAGTTGGCCTACGTGCTCGGCGAACTCGGCCCGTCCTCGGGCTACCGGCTGTTCCGCGAGCCGCAGCCGCTGCACGACTTCGACACGCGCGAGCTGCTCGGCTACGAGGCGCGCTACGTCGGCACGGCCGAATTCGTGCGTCCGGGCGACAGCCGCGTCGACGATCGCGGCCAAACGGTGGTGGTACCGGCCACCGTGTCGATCCAGTCGGTGCGCATGGAAGCCGGCGTCGGCGACCGGCTCGCGCCCTTGCCGGCGCGCGATCTGCAGGCCTACGCGCCGCATCATCCCAGCGAGCCGATGTCGGGGCGCGTGCTGCAGATCTACGGCGATGCGCTCAGCGCCGGGCAGAACCAGATCGTCGCGCTGAACCGCGGCGAACGCGACGGCGTCGAGCGCGGCCATGTGCTGGCGCTGTGGCGTCAGGGCGACCGCCGCGTCAAGCAGATCGACGGCCAACGCACCGAGCTGCAGTTGCCGAACGAACAGAACGGGCTGCTGTTCGTGTTCAGCGTGTTCGAGCGCACGTCCTATGCGCTGATCCTGTCGGTGAACGTGCCGGTGTTCCCCGGCGACGCCTTCACGCAGCCCTGAGCGCCGCGCCGCCGGGGTCGATTGAGGGGACGCGGCGTGGCCGACGCCGACGAGTTCGCCGCGTGGTTCAGGCTGCTCGAGACCCCCGGGATCGGCCGAGACTGCGCGCGCCGGCTGCTGGCGGCCTTCGGCTCGGCCGCCGGCGTGCTGCAGGCTTCGCAAGCCGCACGTCGTCAGGTGGTCGCAGCGCCGCTGGCCCAGGCGCTCGACCGCGAGCCCGAGCATTTTTCACAGCGCCTGCGCGCCGCGGCCGACTGGCTGGCCGGCGGTGAGCTGCGCCGCGTGTTGTATCTGGGCGACGAAGCCTACCCTGCGCTGCTGTTGCAGACCCCCGACCCGCCGCTGCTGCTGTATCTGCAAGGTGACGTTGCGCTGTTGCAGCGGCGCAGCCTGGCCATCGTCGGCAGCCGCAACGCCAGCGCACAGGGCCTGGACAACGCACGCGCGTTCGCCCGCCACCTGAGCCAAAGGGGTTGGGCCATCGTCTCGGGCCTGGCCATAGGCATCGACGCCGCGGCGCACGAGGGCGGGCTGGACGGTGACGGCGGCACGTTGGCGGTGGTCGGCACCGGCCTGGACCGCGTGTACCCCGCGCGGCACCGCGCACTCGCGCACCGCATCGCCGCTGCCGGCTTGCTGGTCAGCGAGTTTGCGCCGGGCACACCGCCGCTGCCCGAGAACTTCCCGATGCGCAACCGCATCATCGCCGGGCTGTCGCGCGGCACGCTGGTGGTCGAAGCCGCGCTGCAGTCCGGGTCGCTGATCACCGCGCGCCAGGCGGCCGAATACGGGCGCGAGGTCTTTGCCGTGCCGGGGTCGATCCATTCGCCGCTGTCGCGCGGCTGCCACATGCTGCTGCGCCAGGGCGCCAAGCTGGTCGAGGGCGCCGAGGACATCCTCGAGGAACTGCACAGCGGCGCGACGGCAGCGGCGCAAGCCGATACGGCGGCCGCAACGGGGTCCGACGACGGCGACGACCCCTTGCTGCAGGCATTGGGCCATGACCCGGTGACGCTGGATGCGCTGTGCGCGCGCACCGGCTGGAGCGCACAGGAGCTGAGCGCGAAGCTGCTGGAACTGGAGCTGGAAGAGCGCGTCGCCCGGCTTCCGGGCGGCCTGTATCAGCGCCGCAGCCGCGCCTGAGGGCGGCGGGCAAGGCCCGCACCCGCCGCGGCAGGGTGCGCTATAGTGACCGCCATGTTCGACGTTCTGGTTTACCTGTACGAGAACTACTGGCGCCCGGATGCCTGTCCGAGCCACCAGCAGCTGTCCAGGAAGCTGTCCGCGGTCGGTTTCGAAAGCGACGAGATCCAGGACGCTCTGAAGTGGCTGGACGGCCTGGCCAGCAGTGCGCAGTCTTGCCGCGGCGAGCAAGGTGTGCACAGCATGCGCGTGTACACGGCCGCCGAGCGCGAATTGCTGGGCGACGACTCGATCGGTTTCATCAGCTTCCTGGAATCGGCCGGGGTGTTGCCGCCGGCCATGCGCGAGATGGTGCTCGACCGCGCCGCCGCCATCGGCGACGGCCCGCTGCCGCTGGACGACCTGAAGATCATCGTGCTGATGGTCTTCTGGAGCCTGGGCGAAGAGCCCGACGCGCTGATCCTCGACGAACTCTTCGTCGCCCCCGAGGAACGGCTGATTCACTGAACCCGCAGCGCGGCCGACGGCCGCGCCGTTCAGTTCAGCAGCCGCGACGGGTCCACGTCCAGCTTGGCCAGCGCACTGCGCGTGGCGCGCACGCTCAGCGCCTCGTCCTGCGCCGGCAGCAGCAGTCCGGCCTGCAGGAACGACGCCAGCCGCTTGCGCTGGAACAGCACGCAGCGCCCTTGCGGCGTGACGAACATCGACAGCTGCTTGCGCAGCCCCAGCCACGCCAGCTGCACCGCCTCGTTGCGGCCGCGGTAGTCGAGCATGTACCAGCCGCCGACCTGCAACTCGCGCGCCCAGGCCAGCATGGCCGGCGTCGGCATCGAGCCGCCGTCGGCCACGACCTCGAGTTCGGAGCTTTCGTGGCCGGACAGGTCGAACACGATCGAATCGTCCAACGGCACCTCGGCCGCGTCGGGCAGCAGTTCTTCCAGCGACTCGAGCCGCTCGGTCAGCTCGTGCAGCCGCTCGGGCGCAATCACCGGCGCCTTGGCGGTGAAGGCCGCCGCCAGCGAGTCGTTCAGCACCTGGATGTGCTCGTCCTGCTTGGCCGGGTCCATGCCGGCCGAGGACATGCCGTCGCGCAGCGTCTTCAGCAGCGGCGCCAGCCGGCGCAGCACCTCGGCGCGCTCCTCGCGCGTGACCTTGGCGCTGGCCGACCAGATCAGGTCCGACGCGGCGCGCTTCATGCCGCGGGTCTCGTCGCCCTGCGCGCCGTAGCGCACCGCGAAGGTGGCGAGCACGTCGGCCCACACCTGGAACAGGAAGGCGCGCACGCGCTCCTGCACCGGCACCTCGGCCAGCATGCGGCGCAGCTCGATGGTGTACTGGATCGCCATGGTTTCGCGCTGCTCGACCTGCTGCGCCAGCGACACGCCCTTGCGCGTGGCCTCGTTCT
>CAYZGL010000066.1:0-18104 GCA_964477985.1 uncultured Rubrivivax sp.
TTCAAGGTGGCCGACGGCATCTACCAGATCCGCGGCTACGACATCGCCGGCATGACGCTGGTCGAAGGCGCCACCGGCTGGATCGTCATCGACACCACGCTCACCGCGGCGGTGGCGCGCGCCAGCCTGAAGCTGGCGATGGATACGCTGAAGAGCACCAAGCCGGTGGTGGCGGTGATCTACACGCACAGCCACGTCGACCACTTCGGCGGCGTGCGCGGCGTGGTCGACGAGGCCGACGTGCGCTCGGGCAAGGTCAAGATCATCGCGCCCGACGAATTCATGCAGCACGCGATCGCCGAGAACGTGCTCGCCGGCAACGCGATGACGCGGCGCGCGCAGTACATGTACGGCGCGGCGCTGACCCCGGGCGACAAGGGCAATGTCGGCATCGGCCTGGGGCCGGCGCTGAGCGCGGACAACCCGGGCCTGATCCCGCCGACCCAATACATCAAGAAGACCGGCGAGGAGCTGACCATCGACGGCGTGCGCATCCAGTTCCAGATGGCGCAGGGCTCCGAGGCGCCATCGGAGTTCATGTTCTATTTCCCCGACAAGAAGGCGCTGTGCCTGTCGGAGGTGGCGACCAAGCTGATGCACAACGTCTACACCATCCGCGGCGCCAAGGTGCGCGACGCATTGGGCTGGAGCAAGTACATCAACCAGACGATGGACCTGTTCCCCGACGCCGAGGTGGCCTTCTCCAGCCACCATTGGCCGACCTGGGGCAAGGACAACATCCGCGCCTTCCTGGCCAACCAGCGCGACACCTACCGCTTCCTGCACGACCGTGCGCTGCACCTGGCCAACCAGGGCCTGGTGATGGACGAGATCGGCAGCGAGAACTTCTTCCCCAAGGGCCTGGCGGTGGACGCCGCCTCGCGCGGCTACTACGGCTCGCTCAGCCACAACCTGCGCGCGGTCTACAACTTCTACCTTGGCTACTACGACGCCAACCCGGCCACGCTGAACCGGCTGCCGCCGGCAGACAGCGCGAAGCGCTACGTCGCCGCGATGGGCGGCGAGGCGGCGCTGCTCGCCAGCGCGCGCAAGGCCTTCGCCGACGGCGACTACCGCTGGGTGGCCGAGCTGGTGAACCATGCCGTCTTCGCCAACCCCGGCAGCACCGAGGCGCGCGCGCTGCAGGCCGATGCGCTCGAGCAGCTGGGCTACCAGACCGAGAACGCGACCTGGCGCGGCGCCTACCTGATGGGCGCGCAGGAGCTGCGCGCCGGCTTCAAGCCGGTGCCGATCAGCACCAGCAACCCGGACACGGTGCGCGGCATGACCAACGAGCTGCTGTTCGACTTCATGGCCCTGCGGCTGGACCACACCAAGACGGATGGCTCGAGGGCGGCGATCCAGCTCGAGTTCACCGACGTGAACGAGACCTGGGCGCTCGAGCTGTCGAACTCGGTGCTGAACAGCACCCAGGGCCGCGTGCTGAAGAACCCGGATCTCAAGCTGACGCTGACGCGCCCGGCTTTCCTGGCGATGCTGATGCAGGGCAAGAAGCTGCCCGAGCTGGTGCAGGCCGGGATGGCCCAGGTCGAAGGCAACCCGCAGGCATTGGGCGCGCTGGTGGCCAACACCGCGACCTTCACGCCCGACTTCAACATCGTCACGCCTTGAAGGAGCACAAGACCATGCTGCAACCCGGACTGATGATGCACACGCCGCTGCTGCTGTCCAGCGTGATCGAACACGCGGCGCAGCAGCACGGCGACGTCGAGATCGTCTCGCGCGAAACCCACGGCTCGCTGTTCCGCTACACCTACGCCGACTGCGCGAAGCGCGCGCGCAAGCTGGCGCATGCGCTGGGCCAGCTGGGGCTGAGTGCCGGCAGCGCGGTCGGCTCGATCGCCTGGAACAACCACCGCCACCTCGAGGCCTACTACGCGGTGTCGGGCAGCGGCATGGTGATGCACACCTGCAACCCGCGGCTGCATCCGCAGCAGCTGATCTACGTCGTCAACCATGCCGAGGACCAGGTGGTGCTGTTCGACGCCAGCTTCGCGCCGCTGGTCAAGGGCATCGCCGCCCATTGCCCGAAGGTCAAGGCCTGGGTCTGCCTGGCCGATGCGGCCCACACGCCGGCGATCGACGGCGTGGCCGGCGTGCTGAACTACGAGGACCTGATCGCGCCGCACAGCGATCATTTCGAGTGGCCCGAGTTCGACGAGAACAGCGCGGCGGCGCTGTGCTACACCTCGGGCACCACCGGCAACCCCAAGGGCGCGATGTACTCGCACCGCGCGATCGCGCTCAACGCGCTGGTGCTGAGCACGCCCGGCGCGCTGTCGCTGTCCACGCGCGACACCGTGCTGCCGGTGGTGCCGATGTTCCACATCAACGCCTGGTGCATCCCCTACGCCGCGCCGATGTCGGGCACGAAGCTGGTGCTGCCCGGCCCCAAGCTCGACGGCGCCAGCGTGTACGAGCTGATGGAATCCGAGCGTGTCACCGTCAGCGCCGGCGTGCCCACCATCTGGCAGGGCATGCTGCAGCATGTCGAAGCCAACCAGCTGAAGTTCAGCACCATGCGCCGCACCGCGGTCGGCGGCTCGGCGATGCCGCAGTCGCTGATCGCCCGGTTCGCCGACGACTACGGCGTCGAAGTGATCCATGCCTGGGGCATGACCGAGACCACTGCGCTGGCCACCGGCACCTCGCTGGGGCGCAAGCACGACGCGCTGTCGGCCGCTGACCGGCACGCCCTCGTCGCCAAGCAGGGCAAGGCGGTGTACGGCGTGCAGATCAAGGTGGTCGACGAGGCCGGCAAGACGCTGCCGCGCGACGGCAGTTCGCAAGGCGAGCTGATGGTGCGCGGGCCGTGGATCGTCAGCGGCTACTACAAGGCCGAGGGCTCGCCGCTGCAGGACGGCTGGTTCCCCACCGGCGACGTCGCGACCATCGACGCCGACGGCGTGATGCAGATCCGCGACCGCGCCAAGGACGTGATCAAGACCGGCGGCGAGTGGATCAGCTCGATCGACCTGGAAAACGCCGCGGTCGCGCACCCTGCCGTGGCGATGGCCGCAGTGATCGGCGTCAAGCACCCCAAGTGGGACGAGCGGCCGCTGCTGTTCGTCGTGCGCAAGCCGGGCGCCGCGCTGGAGAAGGAGCAGATCCTCGGCTTCCTGGCCAAGCGCGTCGCCAAGTGGTGGGTGCCCGACGACGTCGTCTTCCTCGAGTCGCTGCCGGTGGGCGGCACCGGCAAGGTGCAGAAGGCCGACTTGCGCAAACAATACGGCGGTGTGTTCGGTTGATGGGAAATCGGCGAAAGGCGCGTATGGATCGCAAGCTCGATTCGATGGTCGACGCCGCCGGGTTGCCGCGGCGCGACTTCCTGAAGGTCGGCCTGGGCTTGTCGCTGGCCGTGACGCTGGCCGGCGCGCTGCCGGGCTGCAGCGGCGGCACCAAGGCGCCGGCGCCCGATCTGGCTTTCTTGCAGCCCGGCGACGTGGCCCTGTTCAGCGCGATCATCCCGGTGGTCGTGCTCGACCTGGGCACGCGCAGCACCGCCGAACAGCAGCAACTGCTGCGCCAGACCCTCGCCAACATCGACGGCACCTGCGCCGGGCTGGACGCGCACAGCCGCGGCGAACTGCGCAAGCTGTTCGACCTGCTCGCGATCGGCACGCTGCGCTACGTGCTCACCGGCGTGGGCCGTTGGAACGAGGCCAGCAGCGAACAACTCGAAGCCTTCCTCGAGCGCTGGCGTGCAAGCCGCTTCGCCACGCTGAATGCCGGCGGCAACGTGCTGGTCAGGCTGGTGGCGGGCAGCTACTACGTGATCCCGGCGACCTTCGCGTCGGTGGGCTACCCCGGCCCGCTCGAGGCCATGTTCAAGGCCGTCAATGCCTGAGGGCAACCCATGAGCTTTCCTGACCTCTACACCGAGGGCATCGCCTCGGGCTGGAAGGTGATCGACGCCGCCCGGTTGACGGGCGCGCGCACCCTCGAGGCCGACGTCGCCATCATCGGCAGCGGCGCCGGCGGCGGCGTGGCGGCCGAGATCCTGAGCCAGGCCGGCCTGAAGGTGCTGCTGATCGAAGAAGGGCCGCTGAAGACCTCGGCCGACTTCAAGGACATGCAGGAAGCGCGCGCCTACCGCGAGCTGTACCAGGGCGGCGGGCCGGGCAAGGCCACTTCCGACGGCGCGATCACCATCCTGCAGGGGCGCTCGGTCGGCGGCTCGACCACGGTCAACTGGACCTCGAGCTTCCGCACGCCCGAGCCCACGCTGCAGCACTGGGCTGCCGAGCGCGAAGTCACGGGCCACTCGGTCGAGCAGATGAAGCCGTGGTTCGACCAGATGGAGCAGCGGCTGAACGTCGCGCCCTGGGGCACGGCGCCGAACGCCAACAACAGCGTGCTGCAGCGAGGCTGCGACAAGCTGGGCTGGGAATCGCACGTGATCCCGCGCAACGTCAAGGGCTGCTGGAATTCGGGCTACTGCGGCTTCGGCTGCCCGGTCAATGCCAAGCAGTCGATGCTGGTGTCGACCATCCCCGCGGCGCTGAAAAACGGCGCGACGCTGGTGCACCGCCTGCGCGTGCGCGAGTTGCAGCATGCCAACGACCAGATCACTGCGGCGATCGGCGATGCGCTGAATGCCAAGGACGGCAGCACGCCCACCGGCGTGAGCGTGACCATCCGCGCGCGCCACTTCGTCGCCGCCGGCGGCGCGCTGAACACGCCGGCGCTGCTGCTGCGCTCCAAGCTGCCCGACCCGAACCAGCGGCTGGGCAAGCGCACGCTGATCCACCCGGTGGTGCTGGCCACCGCGGTGATGCCCGAGCGCATCGAGGCCTTCTACGGTGCGCCGCAGTCGATCGCATCGGACCACTTCCAGTGGAAGAACGGTGCCACCGGGGCGATGGGCTACAAGCTCGAGGTGCCGCCGATCTTCCCGGGCATCGGCTCGGCGGTGTTCAACCTGTACGGCCGCGAGCTGCAGCAGGGCATGGCCGATTTCCCGCACGCCAACGCGGTGCTGGCGCTGCTGCGCGACGGCTTCGTGCCGCAAAGCGAGGGCGGCAGCGTGCGCCTGGGCGACGACGGCAACCCGGTGCTCGACTACGACATCTCCGACTACGTGTGGGACGGCGTGAAGCGCGCTTGGCTCAGCATGGCCGAGCTGCAGTTCGCCGCCGGCGCCAAGGCGGTGCGCGTGGCCCATCTCGATGCCGCGGCCTATACCAGTTGGGCCGACGCGAAGAAGGCCATCCCCGCGCTGGCGCTGAAGAAGTTCCGCACCACCTTGTTCACCGCGCACCTGATGGGCGGCTGCGCCATGAGCCAGAACGCCCAGCGCGGCGTGGTCGACAGCCAGGGTGCGCACCACCAGATCGCCAACCTGTCGGTGCTGGACGGCTCGGTGTTCCCGACCAGCATCGGCGCCAACCCGCAGCTGTCGATCTACGCGCTGACGGCGCAGAACGCGACGGCGCTGGCGCAGCGGTTGCGCGGCTGAGGGGGCTTTCGCACCAGGGCCGCACACCCAGCCGCGATCAATACTGCAGCCGCGCATACAGCGTCTTCTGCGCCGCCTCGCGCGCCTGGCCCAGCGTGTGGATGCCGGCGGCCTGCAGCAGCGGGATCAGCTTGAGGAACACCTCGGCGGTGACGATGGCGTCGCCCAATGCGGTGTGCCGGCCCATCACCGGCACGCCCAGCCGCGCGGCGATGTCTTCCAGCCCGTGCGATTCCTGGTTCGGCTGCGCCAGCGCCGACAGCAGCAAGGTGTCCAGCACCGGCTGCTCGAAACGCACGCCGGTGCGCTCTTCCTTCAGCTGCAGGAAGCGCATGTCGAAAGCGGCGTTGTGGCCGACCAGCACGGTGTCCTGCGCGAAGGCGTGGAAGGCCGGCAGCACGGTGTCGATGGTGGGCTGGCCGCGCACCATCGCCGGCTCGATGCCGTGGATGGCGACGCCGGTGGCCGGGATGTCGCGCTGCGGGTCCACCAGCTGCTCGAAGGTCTCCTGCCGGCGCAGTTTGCCGGCGACGATGCGCGTGGCGCCGATCTGGATGATCTCGTCGCCCTGCGACGGGTTCAGCCCCGTGGTCTCGGTGTCGAACACGGTGCAGCTCAGCTCGGCCAGCGAGCGCTCGTCCAGCGCGCGGCTCGACTCGGTCTGCGCGAACAGGTCGAAGTCGTAGTACTCGGGGCGGCTTTCGCCGCGCACGAAAGTGTTGTCGTCGAGCGGGCCTCGAGCGCCGGCCAGCGGCAGCAGGAAGCGGAAGAACGCGGCGTGGCGCACACGCTCGCGCTCGAACCAGAACTCGCCGCCGTGGCGCTGCACCACCTCGCGCACCGACAGCGCGCTGCTGTCGGCGCCGATGCGCATCGGCTCGGTCTCCCAGCCGATGACGGTTTCGGTGCTCATCGCCTGGCCGATCCACAGCAGGTCCAGGTGCGCGCGCATAGGATCGCTGCCGGGGTCGCGCTCGCTGCGCGCCACGCCCAGCCGCAGCTCCACGCGCTGGATGTCGTGCTCGCCGAACAGGCGCGAGCCCAGGCTGGCCAGCGCCATCAGCAGCGAGAAGCTGTCCACCTTCAGCCACAGCGCGGCGTCGACTTCGTGCGCCGACACACGCAGCCCCAGGGTTTCGAGGCGCCGCTGCGCCGCGGCGATGAAGTCGGCGCCGTGCATGTCTTCCAGCGGCCAGCGCGTGCTCAGGTCCTGCGCGCCGCGCGCGGCCAGTTCGCGCACACGCTGCGTCATGGCCTGCGCTTCGTCGCGCACCACCGCCTGGAAGCGCTCGCGCATCGCGGCGTCCAGGTCGGGCATCTCGAGCATTTCCACCGCGGCCTGCAGGTTGCCCAGCGACGCCCGCGTGCCTTCGGTGAAGCCGTGCAGCAAGGCGTCGCGCGCCGAGTCGGCTTCGAACTCGCGCGTGATGTTGTCCAGCATCAGCACGAAGCCGTGGATCTCGTCGCCGCCTTTGGCTTCACCCGAAGCGCCGCGCACCGGCGTCATCATCGCGCGCAGCAACTGGCCGGCGCGCGTGGTGGTGACGAACTGCGCGGTGGGGTGCATCGCGCCGCGCTGCAGCCGCGCCTGGATGTTCTCCAGCGCGTGCGCCACCAGCCGGCGCTCGAACACGCTGTAGATCGAGCGGCCCAGGCCGATCAGCTCGGCGCCGCCGGCCAGCTCGGGCGCGCTGGACAGCGCGCGGAACTGCATGCGCGCGCGCTGGTTGTAAAGCAGGATGCGCCCGTCCAGGTTGCACACCACCACGGCCTGCGTCAGCTCGGCCATCAGCGCGGCCAGCCGCGCGCGTTCCTGGTCGATGTGGCGTGCGGCTTCGGCCACCTTGGCCGCCATCTGCTCGTGCAGGTCCTTGCGCTGGCGCAGCAGTTCGTTCAGCGACTCGCCGATGCCGCGCAGCGCCGCCGAGCCGGCGGGCTCGATCGCATGCGTGGCATCGGTGCTGCCGCTGCGCGAGCGCGCCTGGTCGAGCAGCCGCGCCGCGGCCGCCACGTGTGTGTGGTACAGCCTGTTCAGCGCCCACGCCGCCAGCGCCCACAGCACCAGCCCCAGCAGCACCAGCAGCATGCCGCGGGTTTCGATCACCGCCGCCAGCGTGTCGCGTTCGTGCGGCGCCAGCGTGGCCCACAGCCAGGCGCCGCCGCCCAGGCCGAACAGCGCCAGCAGCAGCCCGGGTGCCAGCAGCGCGGCCGCGAGTGCCTTGTCGACGCGCTTCAAGACGCCGCGCCCAGCATCTCGGCGACCTTGGCCGCCAGCTCCTTGGTGGAGAAGGGTTTGGTCATGTAGGCGTCGGCGCCCACGCCCAGGCCCTTGTCGATGTCGGTGGCGCGGCCCTTGGCGCTGAGCATCAGCACGCGTGTGCCGCGCAGGGTTTCGTCGGCGCGCAACTCGGCGCAGACCTCGTGGCCGCTCTTGATCGGCATCATCACGTCCAGCAGCACCAGCGCCGGGCGCTCGCTGCGGATCATGTCGATCGCCTGCTGGCCGTCGCGCGCCACCAGCACCCGGTAGCCGGCGCGCCCGAGCAGGTATTCGAGCGAGATCACGATGTTCGGCTCGTCGTCGGCGATCAGCACCTTGTGCGTCATGGCCGGTCTCCTTCTTCGGTGTTTGCGTTCAACGGTAGCGTGAACCAGAAACACGCACCTTGCGTCGTGTCATCGCGCAAGCCCATGCGCCCGCCGAAGTGCTCGACGATCTGGCGGCTGATCGGCAGCCCCAGGCCCGTGCCCTGCGGCCGGTTCAGCGCGTCGCCGCCCTGGCGGAACTTTTCGAACACCAGCGCGCGCTGTTCGGGTGGCACGCCCGGGCCGTTGTCGTGCACCGTCACGGTGAGTGCGTCGGCCTCGTGCTGCAGGCCCAGCCGCAGCAGGCCGCCGCTTTGCGGCATGAACTTCGCCGCGTTGGACAGCAGGTTCAGCAGCACCTGCGTCAGCCGGTCGGAGTCGGCGCGCAGCAGCGGCACCTGCTCGGGCACTTGCAGCTGCACATGCGCGCCGCGTTCGCGGAACAGCTCGGCGGTGGTCTGCACCGCCTGCAGCAGCAGCGCGCGCAGGTCGATGTCGCTGTTGTGCCATTCGGCGTGGCCGGACTCGATCTTCGCCATGTCCAGCACCTGGTTGACCAGGCGGCTCAGGCGTTCGGTTTCGGCCACGACGATG
This sequence comes from uncultured Rubrivivax sp., assembly GCA_964477985.1. Classification (GTDB taxonomy): domain Bacteria; phylum Pseudomonadota; class Gammaproteobacteria; order Burkholderiales; family Burkholderiaceae_C; genus Rubrivivax. The sequence goes on from CAYZGL010000066.1 coordinate 8,660, forward strand.
CCCAGGAACTTCTGGCGCTGCTCGGCGGGCATGTCGGCGTCGTCGCGCATCAGCTCGGCCAGCGCGCGGATCGAGGTCAGCGGCGTGCGCAGCTCGTGCGTGACCGACGACATGAAGTCGTCCTTCAGCTTGTCCAGGCTCTTGAGCTGCTCGTTGGCGCGCTTGAGCTCCTGCGTCACCGCCTCGAGCTCGTGCGAGTAGGCGCGCAGCTGCGAAGCTTCGTCGAGGATGCGCATCACGTCGCGCAGGTCCAGCGTCTCCTCCTGCACCACCGAGGCCACCACGATGCGCGCCGACGCGCTGCCGATGGCGCCGGCGAGCTGGGTTTCGACGAACTGCACCAACGCGGCATCGGGTTGCAGCTGTTCGACCTGCGCCGTACCAAGGCGGCGCGCGTAGTCCTCGAACAGCGCACGCGCGCGCGCCGCACCGAGGAAGCGCCCGAGCAGCGGCAGCAGGTCGGCCACGCGCGCGCGGCCGCGCCAGAACACCGGCACCGTGCTGGCGGTCCGCTGGAACACGTCGACGAACAGCAGCGCCTGGCTGGCCTCGCGTGCCGACGGCGCACGCCACAGCGACACGCCGACGTAGGCGCCGATGTTCAGCAGCAGGCTCCAGAACAGCGAATGCGTGAGGTTGTCCATGCCGCCCAGGCCGAACAAGCGCTCGGGCTCGAGCAGTTCGATGCCGAACAGCCCGTTGTCCAGGAAGTCCTCGGGCAACCAGCCCGACTTGGCCAGCGACGGCAGCATCAGCGTGTAGATCCACAGGCCGAAGCCGGCGAGCAGCCCGGCCAGCGCGCCGGCGCGCGTGCCGCCCTTCCAGTACATGCCGCCCAGCAGCGCCGGCGCGAACTGCGCCACCGCGGCGAAGCTGATCAGTCCGATGCTGACCAGCGCATAGGCCTCGCCGGCGAGCTGGAAGTACAGGTAGCCCAGCAGCAGGATCAGCACGATCGCGCCGCGGCGTATCGCCAGCAGCACGCGGGTCAGGTCGCCGCCGTGACCCAAAGCGCTGAAGCGCCGCGTGCGCAGCAGCAGCGGCATCAGCAGGTCGTTGCACACCATGGTCGACACCGCGATGGCCTCGACGATGACCATGCCGGTGGCCGCCGACAGCCCGCCGACGAAGGCCAGCAGCGCCAGCACGGGGTGGCCGCTTTGCAGCGGCAGCAGCAGCACGTAGCCTTCGGCGTTGCTGCCGGGGCCCAGGTGCAGCAGCCCGCCCAGCGCGATCGGCAGCACGAACAGGTTGATCAGCAGCAGGTACAGCGGGAACACCCAGGCGGCGCGCCGCAGGTGCTGCTCGTCGACGTTTTCCACCACCAGCACCTGGAACTGGCGCGGCAGGAAGATCACCGACAGCATCGACAGCAGCGTCATCGCGAACCACTGCACGTGGGCATAGGGCTGGCCCTGCTCGAAGCCCAGCAGCCGGCGCAGGTCGGGCCGCGCCAGCGCACGCGCGAACAGGTCGCCCAGGCCGTCGAACAGCCCCCACACCACGAACACGCCCACCGCCAGGAAGGCCAGCAGCTTGACCACCGATTCGAAGGCGATGGCCGCGACCATGCCTTCGTGGCGTTCGGTGCTGTCGAGGTGGCGCGCGCCGAACATGATGGTGAAGCCGGCCAGCACCAGCGCGATGTACAGCGTGCTGTCGCTGGTCCAGTGCGGGCTGCGCGCCACCGCCTCGCCGGGCGCCGTGGTCATCAGCGCATAGGCCACCGACACGCCTTTGAGCTGCAGCGCGATGTACGGCACGATGCCCACCACCGTGATCAGCGTCACCAGCCCGGCCAGCAGCGGGCTCTTGCCGTAGCGGCTGGCGACGAAGTCGGCGATCGAGGTGATGCGGTGTTCGCGCGCGATGCGGATCATCTTGCGCACCAGCAGCCAGGCCAGGATCATCGCCAGCATCGGCCCGAGGTAGATCGGCAGGAACCACACGCCGGCCGCAGCGGCGCGGCCCACGCTGCCGAAATAGGTCCAGGCGCTGCAGTACACCGCCATCGACAGCGCATACACCCAGGCGTTGCCGATCACCGAGCGGCCCTGGGCGGCGCGCCGGTCGCCGTGGCTGGCCACCGCGAACAGCAGCAGCAGGTAGGCGAACGACACGCCGACGACCAGCGCCGGCATCTAAGGCCCCCGCTCGAGGCTGCCGCGCTCGACGATCAGCGCCAGCAGCACGATCAGCAGCGCCCAGATCAGGAACAGCGCGGCCGGGAACAGCGGCACGCCGAACAGCAGCGCGTCGCGGTCCCACAGCGCGAGCAGCGGGAAGTTGAGCGCCACCCAACCCGCGGCGAACAGCGCCAGCAGGCGCTGCGAGCGCTGACCCCTGAGCATGCGCGTCTCCTTGTTGTCGGGCCGCGGTGGCCGTTGCGGCCCGACAGTGACAGTCGTGGCCCTGCGCCGATCATTCTGTCCGCGCGGCTGACCGGCGTCTGACGCGGCACAGCTCACGGCCGCGCGTGCGCGCCGCAGCGCAGAATGGCCGCGATGAAGATCCGTCGTGCGCTGCTTTCGACCCTGTTGGCGGCGCTGCTGTCAGGCCTGCTCGGTGCGCCGCTGGCCGGTGCCGGTGCCGGCGCCGGCGCCGCCACCGCGCCGCTGCTCGAAGGCCGCGTCAGCCGCGTCACCGACGGCGACAGCCTGTGGCTGGAGCCGGTGCCGCCGGGCGCGCCGGTGCAACTGCGGCTGCAAGGCATCGATGCGCCCGAGATCTGCCAGGCCTGGGGCCCCGAGGCGCGCGCCGCGCTGTCGGACTGGGTGCTGGGCCGCACGGTGCGCGTCAAGACCACGGGCCTGGACACGCACGGCCGCACCTTGGGCACGGTCTACCTGGACGACAGCAACATCAACCAGCGTTTGGTCGAGGAAGGCCACGCCTGGAGCTCGCGCTTCAAGCACGACCTGGGGCCCTATGTCGCCGCCGAGCGCATGGCGCGGGCGCTGAGCCGTGGTTTGAACCGCGACGGCGCGGCGATCATGCCGCGCGACTTCCGCCAGCAGCATGGGCCGTGCGTCACCGCTGCGGCGCCGGTGCTGCCGCCCAATGCGAGGCCTGCCGCGGCACCGCCGCCGCCGCTGGCGCCGCTGGCGGCCGCGCCGCGCTCCGGCGCGGCGCAGCGCTGCGACGGCCGCACGCGCTGCGCACAGATGACTTCGTGCGAGGAAGCGACCTGGTTCCTGCGCCACTGCCCCGGGGTGCAGATGGACGGCGATGGCGACGGCGTGCCCTGCGAGCGCCAGTGGTGCCGGCCGTAGCGGCGCCGCCGGCGCGGCACCGGCCTCAGCTGATGTTCAGGATCTTCATCGCCTTGGCCAAGGTATCGATCGATTCCTGATGCTTGCCGGCCTTGTGCAGCGTTTCGCCTTCGGCACGCAGTTTCTTCACTTCGGCCATCTGCTCGGCGCTGAGCGGCGGGTTCTTCGCCATCGCGTCGTCGATCTTCTTCATGTCGGCCGGGCAGTGGAAGGCGAAGGCCGCGCTGCTGGCGAGCAAGGCGGCGGCGGCGAGAATGGAACGGACCTTCATGCGGTTGTCTCCCTGGGGTTGTGCCGCTTCGAGTGCCGAAGTGCGGCGAAAAGTCTAGGCTTGCGCCCTCGGGGCCACCGCGCCTGTGGAGCCGTCCCTTTCGGCGGCGTGGGTATCGCGCCGCCACCTCGAGCCGTCCATCACCGCGCCATGCTGATCCTGCATTCACCCGCGCACCGGGCGCACGCGCCGGCGCATGAGATCTACCGCGGCGAGCGTGTGCCGTGTTTCGAATCGCCCGCGCGCGCCGAGTTCGTGCTGCGCGCGCTGCGCGCGCAAGGCCATGACATCCGCGAGCCCACGCACGACAGCCGCAGCTTGCTGCCCCGGGTGCACGCGCCACGCTATCTGGCCTTCCTGGAATCGGCCTGGGCGCAGTGGCTGGCGCTGGATGCGGCCAACGATCGGCGCCAGCCCTTCCCGTCGGTGTGGCCGGTGCGCAGCCTGCGCAGCGATGTCGAACCCGACAACTTCATCGCGCGGCTGGGCCTGTATTCGATGGACAACGGCAGCCCGCTGGCCGCGGGCACCTGGGCCGCGGCCAAGGCCGGCGCCGACGCCGCCGTCAGCGCGGCCAGCCATCTGGCCCGCGGCGTGCACGCGGTGTTCTGCGCCACGCGCCCGCCCGGGCACCACGCCGGCGCCGATTTCATGGGCGGCTACTGCTTCATCAACAACGCGGCGCTGGCGGCCGAAGCGCTGCTGCAGCACGGTGCCGCGCGCGTGGCGATCCTCGACGTCGACTACCACCACGGCAACGGCACACAGAGCCTGTTCTACGAGCGCGCCGACGTGCTGTTCGCCAGCCTGCACGGCGACCCGCGCACCGAATACCCGTTCTACCTGGGCCATGCCGACGAGACCGGCGCGGGGCCGGGCCAGGGCTGCAACCTGAACCTGCCGCTGCCGGCCGGCTCGGACGTGGCGGCGTGGTTCGATGCGCTGCGCAGCGCCTGCGAGCGCATCGCGCAGCACCGCCCCGATGCGCTGGTGGTGTCGCTGGGGCTGGACACCTTTGCCGGCGACCCGATCTCGAGCTTCGCGCTGCAGGCCGCGGATTTCGGCCCACTGGGTGCGCGGCTGCGCCGCCTGGACTGCCCGACGGTGTTCGTGCTCGAAGGCGGCTACGCCGCGGCCGAACTCGGCGACAACGCGGCCCGCGTGCTCGACGGCTTCGAGCAGGCAATGTGAAGCCGCGCCGCGGTGCACGGTCCGTGCCGGCCGTCAAGCCGCCGGCAAGGCCGCGCCCACCTGCTGGTACACCGCCGTCTCGAAGCCCACCAGCGTTTGCACCACGCGCAGGTCGAAGAAGGGCAGCAGCTGCGTCATCAGCACGCCGGCGATGCCCTTGGTGCGGTCGATCCAGTAGTAGCAGTTGAACAGGCCGGCCCAGTCGGCGCTGCCGCTGCTGCGCATGCCGGGCAGGTCGGCCAGCGTCAGGTGAAAGCCCAGGCCCCAGCCCTGCGGCACCGGCAGCGCCGGCACGTCGTTGGACAACGCCGGCTCGGTCGACTTCATCACTGCCGGCAACTGGATCGCGCCGATGTGGTTTTGCAGCGCCAGCCGCGCGGTGGCCGGCTGCAGCAGGCCGGCGCCGTCGTTCAGCCAGGCCTGCACGAACTTGCCGTAGTCCTGCACCGTGCCGTAGGAGCCGTGGCCGCCCGCATCCCACTCGGACGGCGCCGGCATGCCGAGCTCGGCCGGCGCCAGGCTGCCGTCGCCCTGGCGCTGCATCACGCGCAACAGCCGCGCGCTTTGTTCTTCGCTGGGCATGAAGGACGAATCGCGCATGCCCAGCGGGTCGTAGATGCGTTCGCGCAGCACCAGGCCCAGGTTGTGGCCGGTGACCTTCTCGACGACCAGCCCCAGCCAGTCGGTGTTGACGCCGTACTCCCAGGCGGTGCCGGGGTCGTTGACCAGCGGCGCGTGCAGGCTGCGCTTCAGCCCCGACAGCACGTTCGGCTCGCCGCTCAGCTGGTGCCAGCGGTGCAGCTTGTCGTTGGTGAAGAAGTAGCCCAGGCCCGCGGTGTGCGTCATTAGCTGGCGCACCGTGGCCGCACTGGCCGGCGCGCGCAGCCGCGGTACATCGCCGTCGAAGCCGTCGAGCAGCTGCAGCCGGCCGAACTCGGGCAGGATCGATGCCACGGTGGCGTCCAGCTCGAGCAAGCCGCGTTCCACCAGTTGCAGCGCCGCGGTGGTGGCCACGGCCTTGGTCATCGACGCATTGCGAAACAGCGTGTGCTCGTCGGCCTCGCCGGCGGCGTGATGGAACAGCGGCCCGCTGCGGTCCACCACCACGGCGGCGATGCCGTGCACCACGCCTTGGGCCACCGCGCCGTCCAGCAGCGCCTGGATTGCCGAACCATCGAAAGCCATCGTCGTGTCTCCTTGGGGTGGGTGTCTGGAGCGTCGCGGGCCAGGGTGCGCGCCGCCGTGTGCGTGCTGGGCCGCTCAGCGCGTGGGCGGCGGCGCCTGGGTGCTGGCCTGCACCCAGTCGGCGTAGGGGCCCCAGGCCTGCGTGGTTGCCCAGGCGTGGATCGCCGGCAGTTCGTAGGGGTGCAGCTCGCGGATCGCGGCTTCCAGTGCCGCGTAGCCGTCGGCGCGGGTCTTGAACAGCACGCGCCATTCGTCGTCGTGCTCGACCGCGTCGTGCCAGCGGTAGCAGCTTTCGATGCGCGAGATCTGCGCGCACGCGGCCAGCCGCCGTTCGACCATGTTGCGCGCCAGCGAACGCGCCTGCTCGAGCGTGGCCACCGTGGTGACGACCAGCCAGGGCGCGGGGGTGGCAGTGGCGGGCAGCGGCGGCATGCGACCGGTTCGTGGGGCAGTGCACTGCATCGTAGCGCCGCGCGCGGCGCCGCGCGTGCGGCGCGCTGGCCGCTCAGTGCGCGCGCCGCAGCAGCGCGGCGCAGAGCAAGCCGCCAAAGATCAGCACGCACAGCCACTTGGCGCCAGCCAGCGCGGCCGACAGCGCATAAAGCCAGGCCGGGCCGAAGCGTGGCGCCGCGGTCAACCACAGGTGCAGCAGGTTCTGGCCGGCGCCGAACGACGCGGCCAGCGGCAGTGCTGCCGCCGCCAGCGTGCGCAGCCGCCGCGGCAGCGCGCCGCACAAGCCGCCGTGCCTGGCCAGTTGCCAGCCGAAGGCGGCGCAGCTGGCCAGCAGCAGGAAGTCCCACGGCAGGTGGGCGCGGTAGCGCGCCAGCCCGGCATCGCCCCAGGCATGCACCACCATGGCGAAGGCGCGCGGCGTGGCGGCGAACTGCAGCGCGAGCACCCCCGGCTGCAGCGGCCGCAGGTACAGCGCCAGCGCGGCGCACAGCGCCAGCGTGGTCAGGCCGAGGGCGATGCGGGCGGCGCGCAACGGTGGCCGGGCATTCAGGCGCTGCGCGTGGCGCGCGCCGCATCCAGAAAATCCTGCAGCATCGCGCCGTCGTCGAAGGTGCGGCGCCCCGCGCCGTGGTGGAACTCCGGGTGCCACTGCACGGCGGCCACGTAGCCCGCGCCGCGCTGGCGGATCGCCTCGACCATGCCGTCGTCGGGGCAGCGTGCTTCCACCTCGAAGCCCGACGCCAGCCGCTTGATGCCCTGGTGGTGGATGCTGTTGACGCGCGCGCGCTTGACCCGCGGGTACAGCTGCGCCAGCCGCGAACCCGGCGCCAGCTCGATGTCGTGAAAGTGGCGATCGAAGCGCAGCGCGTCGCGATGCGCCAAGGCATCGGGGCGCTGCGTGGCGATGTCCTGGTACAGCGTGCCGCCGTGCATCACGTTGAGCAGCTGGAAACCGCGGCAGATGCCGAACACCGGCTTGCCGGCCTTGACGAAGGCCCGCACCAGCGCCATCTCGTAGCGGTCGCGCACGCTGTCGCCGGCCCAGTCGGGGTGCAGCGGCTTCTCGCCGTAGTTCTGCGGCGCCACGTCGTTGCCGCCTTGCAGCACCAGGCCGTCGAGCGCTTCGGCGTAGTCCGCCAGGTGGATCTCGAAGCGCTTGACGATGCTGGTGGCGTCCACCGCCGGCACCATCACCGGGGTTGCGCCGGCGCGCATCATCCAGTGCGCGACCGATTGCTCCAGGTAGTGCAGCGTCTTGGTCCACACGCCGCCCACGTCCAGCAGTTTGCCCCCAGGGTAGTAGATGCGTGCGGACACGCCGATCAGCAGCAGCGGGCGCCGGGGCGGCATCGTGCGTGCGGCGCCTTAGATGGCCTGCCGCAGCAGGCGTTCGCCTGCGGCTCTGCCGGCCGGATGCGCATGGCCGCGGCGGCCGAAGCCGCGGGGCGTGGCCGTCATGGGCAACGCCGGAACTTGCCGGCCAGCGCGGCCTTGCCAAACTGCTTTTGCAGCGGCGCGTCGGGCTGGATGGCGAGGTAGCTTCCGGACTTGTCGCTCATCACGAAGAACACCAGCTGCGTGGCCGCTGCGTCGCCCAGCAGCGCGACCTCGAAGCCCTTGGGTGGCGCCTGGCGCCCGAAGTAGCTGAAGGCGGCCAGTGGCGCCACGGCCCGCTGCTGCTGACCGGCGGCCTGCAGCGTCAGCGCATTCACGCTCACGGTCAGCCGCGTGCCCGGCTGGGCGCAATCGACGGCCCAGGTGCCGGCGTGCTTCGTCAGCACTTCGACATCGTTCGGACCTTGTTGCGCCAGTGCCGGCAGCGCCAGCCCCACCAGCATCGACAAGGCCGTGGTGCGCGACAGGGGCGGTGCGTTCGATGGCATGGCGATGCGGCCTGTGGAGGGTGCCGAAGTATCGCTTCCGCGCCCGACCCGTGACGGCGTGCTGCCATTGGCGCCGCTGTTACGCGGGCATCGCGCGCGGCGCGTGCCCACGCCACGCCGATGAGCGCCGCCGATGAGCCACGCCGGTGAGCCGACGCAGCCGCACCCGGTCGGCGCGGCTGCGGCTTCGTTGACGCGGCCGGCGGCGCAGGCTTCAATCGCCGGCCATGCCTGCCGATCTCTTGCCCGCGCCGCACCGCCGCCGCGCCGCACCGCGCTGATGTCCACCGCCGTCGTGCTCGCGGTGCTGCTGGGTGCGCTGCTGCACGCGGGCTGGAACGCGCTGGTCAAGTCCAGCGGCGACAAGCAGCTCGACCTCGCGCTGCTGCTGCTGTTCTGCACGCTGCTGGGGCTGCCGCTGCTGGCGCTGAGCGGCGCGCCGCCGCCGGCCGCGTGGCCGTACATCGGCGCCTCGATGCTGATCCACATGGCCTACCACGTCACGTTGAACGGCGCCTACCAGCACGGCGAACTCGGCGCCACCTACCCGGTCATGCGCGGCAGCGCACCGCTGCTGGTGGCGCTGGGCAGCGCCGCGCTGCTGGGCGAATCGCCGTCGCCGCGGGCCTGGCTGGGCATCGGCGCGGTCACGCTGGGGGTGTTGCTGGTCGGGCTGTCGCGCCCGGCGGTGCGCTTGAATCACGGCCGCGCGCTGGCCTACGCGCTGGCCAATGCGCTGGTGATTGCCGCGTACACGCTGGTCGACGGCCAGGGTGTGCGCATCACGGCGGCGGGCGGCCACAGCCCGATCGGCTATGTGCTGCTGCTGATGGCGCTGAACGGGCTGACTTACCCGTCGCTGGTGATCGCGCGGCGCGGCGCCGCGGCGCGGCGCGCGATGCGCTCCCATGCGCGGCGCCGCTGGCCGCTGGCGCTGGGCGGCGCGGCGGCGTCGATGGCGTCGTACGGCATCGCGCTGTGGGCGATGACGCGCGCGCCGGTGGCCGCGGTGTCGGCGCTGCGCGAAACCTCGGTGCTGTTCGCCGCCGTGCTGTCGGTGTGGGTGCTGCACGAGCGCTTCGGCGTGCAGCGTGCGCTCGGCGCCGCGGTCATCGTCGCCGGCGTGGCCGCGCTGCGGCTGAGAGCTTGTGAAGATATGGGCAAACCCCGACGGCGCACGCGCGGGTGGT